>JABLWX010000029.1 GCA_013178315.1 Candidatus Aminicenantota bacterium | reverse complement strand
TGGTGATTCTTCACGGCCAGCAGGAACCCCCAGGCACTGTCGAAGGAAGGAATGTAGGTCTGGTAGGAAAACGTATGCTTGAAGACAGCAGACAGGTTGTTCTTGATGAAGAAATGATGGGCTTCCTGCCCGGGCCTGGTGGTTTCTCCCTGGGTGACCAGGATCCCGTCGGCGGTCATCCTTTCGGCAGCCATCCGGTAGAATTCAGCCGTGTAAAGCCGGCAGGCCGGGGTGTCCGGGTAAGGCTCTGGCAGGTCCATGATGATTACGTCAAATAATTCTTCAGTCTGTTCTATGAAATCCCAGCCGTCCTGAAGCACCAGTTGAAAGTGGGGATGGTTCAGGGCTCCCTGGTGCCAGGCCTGAAGGTATTTCCGGGAGAAGTCTATCATCTCTGAATCTATATCCACGCCGGTAATTTTTAGATGGTCATACTTGAGGAGCTCCCGGATGGTGGCTCCTTCGCCCACCCCCAGCACCAGGACCTTTCTGGGATGTGGATGCAGCAGGAGCGGGGGATGGACCAGAGCTTCATGGTAGATGAATTCGTCCTTCTCGGCCGACTGGATCCGGCCGTCAATCAACAGGCACTTGCCCAGGCTTTCTATTTCGATGATCTGGATTCTCTGGACTGACGACCGGTAGTCCACCAGGACCCGTTTAATCCCGAAGCAGTGAAGCTGGTCGGGACCGTTCTGGTCGATATACCATTGGGAAAAATCATTTCGTTCCATCCCGGCCTCCTTAATCGAAGTTATGGCACTTCTTTTTTATCCGATAAGACCCGGATGATAAACGACCGTCTTCTAAGCCCATGAAAATTATACGGGAAAAATTTCTCCGGGGCTACCGGTCAGGTTTTCCCAAAAGGCTTTTCCATCTCGAATATCGAGTTTTTCCTCAAAGCGGTCGGCATTGTCCGCAAACCAGCCAGTTAAAGATATTAAAATTAACGAGGACAGAAGAGACAGAGGCAAATCCCGACGGGGCCTGGGGGCCCGTTTATTCTGCCGCAGAATGGCAGACCTTCTTAAACTATTATTCACGACCCATCTAACGGGTCCCGGCCAATATCAATTTTCGGGTCAGCGGACTATCCGGTAAATCTCGCGCCACGACTTGATTTTCAGCATGGCTCCGACCGGCTGTTCCAGCTTTTCGATGGTCGAGTCGTATTCCTGGATGTAGACATCCTGCTTGTAGGTGCCCCCGGCCCGCTGCCTTTCGCCCACGGTCACGGCCGTCCGGGCCTTGCTGGCCAGGGCCAGGTAGTCAATCGACTGCCCCTGGGCGTTTTTCAAAGCACTGCCGCCGGTCGGGATGCCCAGGACAGCCTGGATAAACCTGGCGTAGAGCTTGCCGGCCTCTCCGCCCAGGCTCTGGCAGGGGTCGGCCGCCTCAATGCTGCCCTTGAGGGTGCTGAAGTAGACGATGTAGTTAGCCACCACCGGGTCGGCCCAGACCTTTTCTCCGGCGGTCAGTTCTCCCACCCTCTTGCTATTGTCGAGCCCGGTCTCGTTGGCATTTCCCATGTACCATTCCAGGGTGGCGGTATTTCCGCCTTCGTCGATCAGGGCCACAAACGAATAGTAGCGGTCAGATGGGGCCTGTTCATGCCCGCCGGTGCCGAAGTATATCCTGGGGTAACTCTGGCTGGTGGTGGAAAAGCCCTTCCAGACAGCGGGCTTGGTGATGATGGGGTAGCAGCATCTATCTTTGAATATCGAGCGCATGCTCCAGCCGCTGGATTTTCCCGAAGTGACATCCAGTCGCCATAGCCTTCCGTCGAGGTCGCCTATGTAGACATAGTCAACGTCTCCGTCGAGGTCCAGGTCCACCCCGTTGGGTGAACCCGGGAAGGATACGTAAATATTGGCGAACGGATTGCCGGAGTTATTACTTTTGGAGGAATCTATGTCGGTGATTCTATTGGAGTAGAGCAATGAACAATTCTCAATTTTTATGGCCGCAAAGGTATTGCCGATATAGGCCTGGTAAGCCGTGTCAGCCTGGTGGGCATAACCGGAGCCAACAAAGCAAACCCAGATCGGATTTCCGTTATCAGTTACCTTGGCAATGTAGGGTACCGACCAGGTCTGGCCGTTGGTCATGTTGTAGTTACTGCCCTGCCGTTTGACCCTTTCCCCGGCAAACTCCCACAGGGGAATCGGGTTTTCGGGCTCGGTAACATCCAGGGCGAAATAGTAGTAGTGATAATTCTGGGTGGTGCCGTTGCTATAACCATCGGGGCTCTGGCCGTAGCCTTCGCCCTGGCCGCAGATCAACACCGTCCGCCATTGCCCGTTAATGTAAACGTCAGAAACCGAGGGCGAGCCGTCGACGTAAGCTTTTCTGGAAAAATAACGTATCCCGGTGGCCTGGTCTACCGGCCACATCTCTTTAAGCCTGGAGAGCTGGTTATAGGGGATAAAGGCCCAGAGTTCCTCGCCGGTGGTCACATCGAAGCAGTGGAGCATGCCGTCGTTGGCCCCGACATAGACCACTTTTCTCCTGTTCTGGTAAGCATTCTTGAACTCGGCATAACCGTCTCCCATCAGCCTGGGGTCTTCGCTGGGCGGGCCGACCACAGCCGGGGTGGAGTGGTTGATATCCCCGAGCCGCCAGTAACGGCCGTGGCCCCGGACAAAGAGAATCAGGGCCTCTTCGTTGTTCTGGTAATCGCGCATGATCGGTTTCATCAGATTGACGTTGGCCAGGTTGAATTCTATTCTCTGCAGGGTGCCCACCGGAGGAAGGCTGGTGTTGGTGTTGATGGCGGTGTAGATGGTCCTGGTTCTCGGGTCGCGTTCATCCAGCAACTCGCCGGCATCCCAGAGTAATTCCACTCCCTCGGCCAGCCAGCGGCCGGTCTCGGAGCCGAGGTCGGATCGGCTGACTGTTCTCAGGTTGGAATAGGCATTCTGTATGGCGGTCATTGCGGTCACATCGTACGCCCTTAAATGCCCCTCCCATCCCGGGTAAATAAAGGAAGCGGCGATGATCATCTTGCGGTTCTGGCCGCTTCGGTCGATGACCGAGGTGGCCACCGAGGAACGGGAGTATTCCTGGCGACCAACGTAGGTGAATTCTATGGTCAGGTCTCTAATTAAGGGGGTGTCAAAGGAAGCTCCGGTGTAATCGGCCATCGGGTCTTCGGTGGCGGTCAGGATGGCCTTCCACTTCAGGTTGGCTCCGAAGTTTTTGAAGGTATACCAGTCTGAATCGGACCAGGGACGGATGTCGCTGCCACTAAAGGTCTTGTATTGTTCCCAGTGCAGGCCACCGTCGTTGGACAGGAAGAACTGTATGCTCAGGCCGTCCGACGAACCGAGGACTCCCTGGTTGAGCCTGATGATGCGGGCCTTGGTGATGGCATATTGCCGCGGATCAAGAATATTTTCTACCAGGTTTTTTGATATTGCCTCTCCTCGGAGGACATAAACATCTGCTGACTTATTAATAATCAGGTAATAATCTCCGGAATGATTGGCATCGGCCACTACCAGATCCAAATCTCCATCATTATCATAATCAAGCATGGTACATATATCGACATCATATGTAGGCGGAATAATAGGCAGACAGTCATTAAGGCATTGGAAATTCCAGATAACTTCCTGGTAGGTTATAGGTTCGCCCGTATCCGGGTCGGTGACGGTCACGTCCCTGTAACCTCCGTGTCTGAATATCCACATGTGGGCCTGGTTGCCCGCATTGAAACGGTCTGTGGCTCCAAAAATATCGGGCTGACTATCCATAGTAAAATCTGCAACCGCTAAAGCTACTGTTCCGGTAGCCGTCGGCTCAGGAATTAGTATTTCACTTCGACTGAATTTTCCACCCAAATTCTGATAATATACCAGATAATTCCATGCGTTGACCGAGCCGGCCACCACGTCTATATCACCGTCGAGGTCAAAGTCTCCGGCGGCCACGGCCGAGGTGCCCCGGTCGGGGTAACCGCCGGGTGTGGGAGCGATGTAGCCGGTTCTCTGGTCGTAGTTCAGCTCGGAAACATCCCACTCTCCCAGGTCTGACCAGCGAAACTGGCCCGGATTTCTTACCAGGAAAATCCTGTCCTGGCTGGCCACCAGCACGTCCTGGTCACCGTCCTTATCAATGTCAACAGTGCACAGATGGTTGGCTGCCCAGTTGCAGTAGATGCCCGCGGCCATGAATCTGGCCGTGAAATTTAAGTTCCTGGAGTCAGTGCGCGGATAAAAGACAGGATTGTCTTTGGTGCCCTGGTTTAGGTACATGCAGGCCACGAAATTGTTGTAGGTGAAAGAGTCATTTGTGTTCTTGTAGAAAAAGAAATCAAGCAGTCCGTCTCCGTTGTAGTCGCCAACGGTAATGGAAGCGGGTCCCACGGTCAGGCCCGTGTCAAAAATCCTGGAATTGTCAACCTGGAAGACAATACCGTCATCGTCTATCTCATCGGCGTTGGCGTCGTTGAAGTTATTCCAGACCATTTTTAATTCGTAGGTGTTGTAGTCCAGGCCTACCAGGTCTGGACTCCCGTCGCCGTTAAAATCCCCGGCCCCCACCACGTACATCCTGGCTCCCATGCCGGTGGGCTGCGATACTTCAAAATTACCCCCAAGGCGATTAAGTTTGATAGGACCAGTCGGCCAGTTAGCTACTGAAGAACTCGGGTCCTTGTACTGGTCTGTGTCAAAGTTTTCGGTGAAGGAGTTGGTGTATTCCACGCAGACAGCCTGCTGCTGGCCTGTAAATCTTAGGACCAGCAGCCCGGTGCAGATTGCGATTATGCCAAGGATTAAGATCGCCTTTTTGCTCATAGCTCGCTTCCTTTCCCGCCTTCCGGCGTTTTATGTTTTTTTATGAAAAACATTTTTTATTTATTTCTTTGTGCCTGTCAGGGCTTAGAGCTCTGGCAGTTCGATTTCAATTTCCAGCCGGCAGGTGGCCAGGATTCTGTCGGTTATCTCTGGCCCGGACCTGACCACGCCAATGCAGACCATCAGGAAATCAGTCGGGTCGGTGGTATTGAAGCCGGCTTCATCATCTATTATGAACACCGTATACCGGTATCTCAGGTCCAGGTTGTTGTTTCGGTCATAGACAAAGGGTTCTTCAAAGAAGACCACCTGGAGGGGATTGTCGGCCTGGCCATCGCTGTTCTGGTCGAGGAGTCTTAGAATCTGTTCGTCGGTCAGCCGGCGAAAATAGACCGGGTTGGGTGTGGCCAGGTTCATATTGAGGAAGGGAATGTCGATGCCATCGGGGCTGGTCAGGTAATGGTCGGCGAAACTGCCCCAGCTGCCGGCGGCCAGGCTGTCTTCTATGGTCATCCTGGCGGCATCGAAGCCGGCCTCGGCTGCATTGAAGGCTTCTTCCTGGTAGCGCATGCTGGCCGAGACCTTGGGACCGGAGCTGGTCACGGTCAGAACGGCCACGCCCACGGTCAGCATGAAGGCCAGGACCAGGATAACGGCAATCAGACCGGAACCCCTCGGTTGCTTTTTCTTGGCCATTTTCATTTCCATCCCGCATGCTCCCATCGTTTTTTCTTTTCGCCCGGGCATCTTGTTCATCTCTGTCCCCGGTTATAAAGGTTGAGGCTCAGGTTGCGGACATTGGCCGTGGTTTCCAGGACGAAGCGGCGGTGATAGTCATCGGTATTGCTGCCGGTGGAGTCGGAAACCGAAGGCCGCCGGTAATTATGAATGTTGGTCGGCACTTTCCCCGAGACCGAGACAAAGCGGTTGGGGGTGCGTCCGACGATGATAACTCTAACCTGGCGGATGCGCATAATCTGGTCGTTGGTCCAGGATACATCCCAGGGAAGGAAGCCATCCAGCAATCCGTCGTCGTTCAGGTCTCCGTTGTATTCAAACTGCAGGTCTTCTATGTTCTGGGCCAGGGGCAGGTGAAGGCCGTTGTTGGAAACATAAAGGATTCCCGGTTCCCCTACGTAGCCGTTCTGGCCGGCGGTCAGGCCGGGGAACAGCGTGCTGCCATAATTCCCGGTGGTATCCAGCCAGAAAGTCTTAACGTTGCAGAACATAATGAGGCCGTCATCGAAATCGTCTGAAACGCAATTGGAGGTGGCCATC
Organism: Candidatus Aminicenantota bacterium; assembly: GCA_013178315.1. Lineage (GTDB taxonomy): Bacteria > Acidobacteriota > Aminicenantia > Aminicenantales > Saccharicenantaceae > Saccharicenans. The sequence goes on along the minus strand of JABLWX010000029.1, from coordinate 23,707 downwards.
AGCCCCCGGGGCGGGTTTATGCCCGGAGCCAACCCCGGCGACATGTTGAACTTTTCGTTGGTTCCGCCCTCGCTCCAGGTAATATGGGTTAACTGCCTGACTTCGCCTTGACGGCAGGGGGATTGAGGGTTGGGCAGAATCAGCACTATCTTGTTTCTGTAAAATTCTGCCGAGTAGGGGAAGGTTTCAAAACTGCCGTCATAGACGGAAACTGTTACCGAGCTGCCCTGGTATTCCTGGATTCTCAGGTTCAGAGGATCGTCCATGTTGCCCAGGATTATCAGGCGGTCGGGCCTGACCTCGCCGCCCTGGTTTTCGTTGTTGTAACCCTCCAGGGCATACATGCCGAAGACATCGGGCAGCCCCGAACCGGCCATTCTCAGGTCGCGGGTCATGAGAAACATGGCCGAACGAACATCGTGTTGTAGTTCGGCATACTGCTGCTGGTCGACAGAAACCTGGTTGCTACGAGAATATAGAGTCAACGCGCCGATTATGACAATGGCCATTATGGTCGAGGCGATCAGGACTTCGATCATGGTGAAGCCCGCCACCGCCCGCCAGGTCATGTTTTTTTTGCCCGCTATTGTATTCTTAATTTTCTGTTTGTTCTTGCCCAAGCTTCTCATCAGACTCTCCCTACCTGGTTATTATGGTGTGAATGTAAGCCCTGACCCGGTACTTATCCGGGTTGGCAATTAACTGGTCCCGGGCCACGTTCCTGGCAAATATCGGGAAAACCATGACCAGGACATCAAAGCCGGCGGTGTTGGCCACCTGGGACGGAATGACCACGGTCAACCTTCTAAAATCCAGGGTTCCGTCCTGGTTGATGTCGATGAGCTCATCGTTGCTTTCCCCGATGTTGACCGTGGGGAAGTGGCTGAGTTCATCTATGGTCAGGGTCCTCAGGTAATCGATCTGCTGCTGGGCCAGGAAGATGGCGTTGCTCATCTCGTTTGACCGGAGGTTCTGCATGACGCTCAGGGTGAATAGCTGGGCCAGGCTGACAAAGACCACCGTCACCAGGGCCAGGCTGATGATGACCTCAATCAGGGTAAAACCTTCCTGCCCTGAAGCTGACTCTTTTCTTTTAGCCCGCATTTTTTCCCTTGCTTTCCTTGCCATGAAAATTACTGACCTCATGTCTTTCCCCCTGTTATCAGCTCTTGGCCTTTTTATAGCCTATGGACCCACCGGCGTAGACCGTCAGTATCCTCAGGTCGTCCTGTCCCAGGTTCTTAAGTTTCAGGCTCTGCAGGATTATTCTGAAGGCCTGGGGGTTGCTGAAATCGTAGTTGGCCACCATCCCCAGGGGCGAGAAAACAACCTGCTCGTTGCCCGAGGGCAGCTGGACCTGGGGCCTGAACTTGGGCGGCAGGGTTTTCTCGATGAACTTTGGTACCGGTACCCAGGCAAAGGTGGGGTTGGTCCCGGTCAGCCCCCCTTCTTCTACTTCTACCATGTAACGCCATCTGTTATTTTCCTGGTAAAACCGCACCCGGCAATGGACCTTGTCGTTAACGGCCGTGTAGCGGGCAGCCTCCAGGGTGGTCAGCAGGTCCCGGGCGGCGCTGTCCAGGGCCCTGACTTCCAGTATGTTCAGGATGCTCGGGTAGGAAGCAGCCAGGATGATGCCAATTATTCCCACCACCACGATAATCTCAATAAGAGTAAACCCTTCTTTTTTCATCTGTTATTTCCCTGCCGGTTCATTATTTGCACTAATTTTACCCCAGCCAGACAATAAAAAGCAACAAAATCAGCCGGATGGAGGCGGCCATGGAAAAGCGAATCGAGACGTCGGCAGCCGGCTGATGAATTACCAGTTCGGGAAAGAAAACGAGAAATTAATCGCCCATGATTCCCGGGCATAGCTACAGTTTTGCCTCCTGGAAACAGACTATTTTTAAGGCAGGTTGAAGACAATAATCACCAGGGGTGATTTTAGGGGTGATAATCGACCTCTTCGGCCACGGCTTTTCCCCATAAATTTCAATCTGCCCGGGCAGCCCGGGGAAAAAAAGAAAAAGGGCAGGACGGAAGCCTGCCCTTTAGCTCATGAGTTATCTCATCTTTTCAGCACCAGGTTTTCAATAAAAAACTCCATCATCCGGTCAAGGCGGACCGCGGTATGCCCCATATCCGGTCCAACCTGGACTTCAAAGGACCTGTTGGCTTTCTGCAGGGCCTGGATCAGCTGCATGGTGTTATTGGGGTGGACGTTGTTGTCAGCCGTCCCGTAATAAATCATCAGCCGGCCCTTGAGGTTATTGACATAAGTCATGGCGCTGCCGTTCCTGTAGCCTTCCTTGTTCTCCTGGGGAATCCACATGTAGCGCTCGGTGTAAATACTGTCGTAGTGCTCCCAGGCAGTAACCGGGGAAGATGCGCAGGCCGCGGCAAAAACGTCAGGGTGGCGGAGCAAAGCCATGATGGAAGCGTACCCGCCGTAGGAAGTCCCGAAAATTCCAACCCGGCTGCCGTCCACGTAGGGCCTCTCGCTGAGGGCCCTGACCCCGGCTGCCTGGTCATCGATTTCCACCACCCCCAGCTTCTGGTAGATGGCATCCAGGAACTTCTTGCCCCGGCCGGCGGCGCTGCGGGAGTCGAGGGAGGCCACCAGGAAGCCGAACTCGGTTATGGGGTTGGGGGTGACGAAGGTCTCCCGGGCTCCGTTGGTGGCCGGCCCCGCGTAGACGCTCACCAGGAGAGGATATTTCTTGCTTGGATCAAAGTTGGACGGGAACTGGAGCAGGCCATGCAGCTCTGTCTGGCCGTCGGCCGCCTTGAAGGTGAACAGTTCCGCCTTCTTGAGCCCGAGGGCTTCAAACTTGCTCAGGTCAGATTGAGCCAGCTCCTTGACCAGAACCCCGGAAGTTGAGTACAGGCGGGTGAAAGGCGGCACCTGGTGGGTCTGGGCCACGTCGATGAAGTATTTGAAATTGGGGGAGATATCAACGTTGTGATTGAAAGCGGGGTCAGTCAGCCGCCGGTCGTTTTTCCCGGCCAGGGAAACCCGGTGCAGCTGGACTTTCATGTGGTTGTCGCCGCTCCGGGCCGTGTAATAGACCAGGCCGGCTTTCTCGTCCACCGCGTTCACCCCGACCACGTCAAAGGGATGGCGGGTGAGCGTGGCCAGCAGTTTGCCGCCTAAATCGTAAAGGTACAGGTTCCTGAAACCAGTTCGCTCCGAGACCAGGATGAACCGGCGGCCATCCTGGAGCCAGGTGATCTGGGGAGAGTTCTCCGTCCAGGAAGCAGGCCATTCTTCCCGGACGACCACCCTGGTCTGACCGGTGTCGGGATTGGCGGCCACCAGCTCGGTGATGTTCTGGCGACGGTTGGCCCGGAAGAACAGGATTTCCCGGCCGTCTTTAGTCCAGTTGACCCCGTAGACATAATGTCCGACCACCTCGTTGGAGAAGGACTGTCCGCTGCGGACATCGACGGTGGTTATTTTCCTGGTGGCCAGGTCATAGACCAGGAGGTCGACTACGGGGTTGGGTTCCCCGGCCTTGGGATAGGGTTCTATATCCATCTTGCTGTAGAGCTTGGTCTGGTCCAGCTGCAGGAAATAATCTGGCACGTCTTTCTCGTCGAAGCGGTAGAAGGCCAGTTTCCGGCTGTCCGGCGACCACCACATGGCCGTAATCTGGTCCAGCTCTTCGCCGTAAACCCAGGAAGCGTTGCCATACTTGACCCGGGTCTTTTCGGAACCGTCGGTGGTGATGGCCATTTCGGCCTTGGTGGCCTGGTCTTCAAGGTAAAGATTGCGGTCTTTGTAGACTGCCTTGAACTTCTTGTCCGGCGATTCGGCCTGGGTGAACTGCCGGCCGCGCTCCGGGAAACCGGCCCGGCGGCCGAAAGGCATGGGCGGTTGCTCCGCGGCCTTGCCGATTTCCGTTAACTTCCTGGTCCGGAGATCGAACCGCCACTGCTTGCCGTCACGGGCAAATTCCAGGGCCTGGCCGTTGTCCTTCCAGGTCACCCGCAGGGCCCCGGACTTAACGGCCTCGCGGATTTCCTTGGACAGGCGCTCGTAGCGGTCGTAATTGGGATAAGTTTTTAATCGGTCCTGGGAATGCAGGGAAAGGGGCAAAAATATTAAACTGAGGACAAACAGGCATCCCAGAATCAGGACCGTGGTTCTTAGGGCCAGTTGACTTTTATTTTGATTCATGATTCCTCCGGATAAATAATTATTATTTCAGAAGCATTATACTCAGCTCCAGAAAAATTTCAGCAAAAATGTAGCCCAGCCGGCAGATTTATTTCTGGCTTCTGGCCCTGACCAGCCGGCTGGAAACCAGGAACGGCCACCGGCAGTCTCAATTTTTCGTGCGACCGGGGGGACTGGCCGGCTGTTTGGCCGGTATGATATATGAATGAATTTTTATATATGCCCTTATTTATCGATTCCCGAAAAAGACGGCCGGTCAGTTGACAACTTGGCCAGTCTAAATTAAACTTAATAGGAATTTCTGGCCCGTTAGCTCAACAGGTAGAGCAGCGGACTCTTAATCCGCGGGTTGAAGGTTCGAGTCCTTCACGGGTCATTTTCTTTCTGGAGGGCAAGTTGAGGGGAAAGGGCGCTCTGGTTATACTCCTTCTGGCCGTGGTGGTCATCTACTTTGTCTATTTCATGAAGACAGAGAAAAAGGCGCCGGTCGAAGAGCAGGTTTCCCGCTTCAACCAGACCCGGGCCGAGCTGACCTCGGTCAACCTGGAACAGGTGGGACGGGCGGTCCAGGAATGGATGGCCGAGCACGAGGGCCGGGTGCCAGAAACACTGAGGGAGGTCCAGGGAGGTAGGAGCTACGGGCTCAGCCTGACCGATGGCTGGGGTCGGACTATCAGGTATCAGAGACTGTCCGACACGGAATTCGAGCTCCGCTCGGCCGGGGAAGACGGACGGTTTGACACGGAAGACGATATCATCCGTTCATATTGAACCCGGGCTCTTGGGCAATCATGGCCCCCGATTCGTGGGGTCTTAATCCGGGGAATCCTTCCCGGTTTTTTCAATTTTCCTTATTATTCATGGCCCAATGAAACCAGTGATTTTTGCTCCCCCGGATGAGTTGTGTCCCGGACCGGGACCAGAGCGGGACATTCACCCGGCTCTTGTTCCGTTCGAATCTTATCCCGTCCGGTCTTGCCTTTTGAGTGAGTCTTTATCCTGTCCTAAAGTTCCGGGTGCCTTTCCTTCATCTCTTTCAGGTGCCTGGCCAGGACTCCGGATAGCAGCAGCAGTCCGATCAGGTTGGGGAAGGCCATGAAGGCGTTGGCAATATCTCCCATGAAGAAGACGATTTCAATTGAAACCACAGCCCCGATGAAGGTCAGGGCGATAAAGACGACGCGGTAGGGCAGGGCAACCTTAATTCCGAACAGGTACTTGAGGCACTGTTCTCCGTAATAGCACCAGCCGATGAGCGTGGTATAGCCAAAAAAGAATGAACAGGTGGCCACGATGATTCCGCCCACGTGAGGCAGGGTCTTGGAAAAAGCGGTCACGGTCATGGCCGACCCGGAGACCCCGCTGGTCCAGACCCCGGAGGACAGGTTGATCAGGCCGGTAAAGGTGCAGACCACGATGGTGTCGATAAAGACTTCCATTACACCGATCAATCCCTGATGCAGGGGGCTGGGCGTCTGGGCGGCGGCGTGGGCGATGGGGGCACTGCCCAGGCCGGCCTCGTTCGACAGGATTCCACGCCTGGCTCCAAACTGGACGGCATTCTTTATGGTGGCCCCGAGGAATCCACCCATGGCCGCGGCCGGGGTGAAGGCATATTCAAAAATCAAAAGAAAAGTCCTGGGCAGGGCTCCGATATTATCTATCAGGACAATAATTCCGGCCCCGAGATATAAGACAATCATGGCCGGGACCAGACGCTCGGCCACGGCTCCGATTCTCTTGATTCCCCCGAGGACCACCAGTCCGACGAAGAAGGTTATAACCGCCCCGGTCAGCACCGGTGGAATCCCGAACTGGGTCTTGAAGGCCAGCGACATCTGGTTGCTCTGCATCATGTTGCCCGTTCCGAACAGGGAAGCGAAGGCCCCGCAGACGGCAAAGAACCCGGCCAGGAAAACGGCAAAATTAGTCTTATTGAGTCCATTCTTTATGTAGTACATGGGGCCGCCGGCGATGGTACCGTCGGGATGCTTTTCCCGGTAAAGGACTCCCAGGAAAGCTTCTGAGAATTTTGTCCCCATGCCCAGAAACCCGCAGACCCACATCCAGAAAATGGCCCCGGGACCGCCCCAGTACAGGGCCGTGGCCACCCCGGCTATATTGCCGTTTCCGACGGTAGCGGCCAGGGCGGTGGAAACCGCGGCGAAAGGCGAAACGTCACCCTCGCCGCCGCTCTTTCTGGAGGCGCGGCTGAACATTAGCTTGAAAGCCTTACCCAGTTTGCTGAATTGAATAAAGCCGATCCTGATGGTCAGAAGAAGGCCGACTCCAAAAAGGATGGGGACCATGATGGTCCAGATGTTGGAAGCTGTCTTGTCCAGCCAGCCGGCCAGGTTGTGGAGAAAAAGTTCCATGGCAGGTGCTCCTGTATGTTCGAAAAAAGTTTATTCTAAAAATCAAACCGCATTCAAAGCAACGTCCCTTTCTTTAACACACCCGGCCGGGGCTGTCAATCAGAAAGTTCTTTCCAGTCGGGAAACCAATCGAATCGAAGGTGGCTGGCGGGGATCAGCGGCGCTTCATCAGGCTCCAGTCTGTTAGGGCTGCGGCTACCGTTCTTGAGCGAATTAATTCATTTCCAGGAGGAGTCCCTGCCCTGGCCGGGGAGAAATTCAAAAAATGCGCAGATTGGCCGGGTTTCGGCTCCTGGCTCGTGGCTCTAACGTCTTGATATTTCTTCCCATATCTGCTATCCTTATTATCCAGTTTCTTCTTATATCCAGAAAAGGAGAAAGCCGCTCTTGAAAGAAAACACTTTTGACAGCAAGTTCCGTTTTATCATAGTGGCTGCCCAGAGGGCCAAGCAGCTCCTGAAGGGCGACCGCCCCAAGATTAAGTCCCGTCACCGCAGTCCCATTCGCATTGCCCAGGAAGAGCTCAAGTCCGGGGCCATCCAGTATGAAATCCTGCCGTTCAAGAGAGAGGAAGGCCTGGAAGAGGAAGAAGTGCTGCTGACCGAAGCCATTCCCCTGGTGGCCGGCGAAGCGGAGACCGAAACCGAGTACGAAGGTCAGGAGCTGGAAGAAGTCGGGGAAGAAGAACTGGAAGAGGAAGAACTGGAAGAAGAAGAATTAGAAGAGTTCGAGGAAGAAGAGGAAGAGGGCGGCTTCGACGAAGAAGACAAATAACCTCTCTGCCTTTTCTCCTTTATCATCTGCACATAATCCAGCTTGATAAATTCTTTCCGGGAAAATCCCAGCCTGGCTGCCAGCCTGACTATATCGCTTCTTTTTCCTTCCAGTTCGATAAAGTTTCCGACCTCTGTTTCATCCAGGCAGATTTTAACCCTGTCCTTTCGGAGAAGCATTCTTTTTTTGCGGTATTCAAATACCGGCCGCAGGCCGAGTGCTTGCAGGATCTTTCTGAAGTGCCTGAAATTTTTTATCTCGCTCTCGTATTCCTGGCGAACCTTGAAGGACCTGGACTTCAGGGGCTGACCCTTGAAGGTGATAAAAGCCTTGCGGCCTATCCTTCTCAGGCGCAGGGCCTGCCTGGCCTTTTCCAGCCGGCCGTCGGCAAAATCGTAAAGGGCATTCCACTCGCGGTACCAGTCCCGGTCAACCAGGCAGCCCAGGTCCAGCAACTTCTGCCTGGTTTCTTTCAGGCTGGAAATCCTGATCTTAACTTCGGTTTCTATCATCCTGAATCTTTTCCCCTATTGCTCCCTGTGCAGCACAAAATCAGCGAGCTGCAGCAGGGACTGGCGGTAGACCGAGGGTTGCAACCTCCCGGCGGCCTCCCTGGCCCTGGCCGTAAAGGAGGCTGCCTGCCGGTGTGCCTGGTGAAAAGCTCCCGCGTTCCTGAGCTGAAACAGAAGCTCGGGCCAGAGCTGTTCATCCTTGCCGTCTTTTATCTTTTCCAGCAGGGTGGTCAGTTTCCGGCGTCCAGAGGAATCTGCCTTCCTGAGAGCCAGGATCAACGGCAGGGTCACCCGACCTTCTTTCAGGTCCGAAAAGGCGGGTTTGCCGGTCCGTGAAGGCTGGCCCACCAGGTCCAGGAGGTCGTCGGTTACCTGGAAGGCCAGTCCGAGGTTGCGCCCGTATTCTTCCAGGGCTTCCGCTTCCTTTTTCCCCGCCTGTCCCAGCCGCCCGGCCAGCCGGCAGGTGGTCTGGAAGAGGCTGGCGGTTTTTTTCTCAATGATTTTCAGGTAACGGGCCCGGCTGAGATTGAAATTGTAGCTCTCGGCCAGCTCTTCCATCTCTCCTTCGATCATCAGCCTGGCGGTCTCGGCCAGCATCCGCGGAATTTCCCTGTCCTTGATTGACAGGGAGCTGGAAATGGACCTGATGAAGAAAAAATCGCCCAGGAGCAGGCTGTAATCAGGGCCGAACCTCTGCATGGCGGTTTGTTCACCCCGGCGGAAGTCCGAGCGGTCGATGATGTCATCATGGATCAGGCTGGCCTGGTGAATTCCTTCCACGGCCGCGGCCAGGAGGATGTCCAGGCCATCCCGGTAACCAAGATGCCCCGTTATCAGCAGCAGGATTCCAGGGCGGATCAGTTTACCCTGCTTCGAAATGGTACCGGAGGCCAGGCGCCTGACGACCGGGGAACTCGAACCAGGCCACGACCTCAGGGCGCGGTCGACCCGGCTCAGGCGTCGGCTGATGGGTCTGAAGATCTCGGTCAGGGTCGGGACCCGGTTCGGGGAGGTTAGAGTCAGCTGGCGAGGAGTCATTTCATCAAGATAACAAGCTCAGGCTTTTTCCATCTTATCACCGGTTGCCTGATTTTGCAATTTAAACAGGTTAAAAAAGTTGGCCGTGGTCGACTCGGCCACTTTTTCCAGTGGCACCCGTTGCAATTCAGCCAGCAGACGGGCGGTTGAGACCACAAAAGCTGGCTCGTTCCTGCGGTTTTTCCGTTTTTCCGGTTCGGGTGTGAGATAAGGGGAATCGGTTTCAACCAGCAGGCTGTCCAGGGGCAGGTTTCTGGCCACCTCCCTCAGGTCGCCGGCCCGGGGATAGGTCAGGATGCCGGAAAATGAAATCAGGAAACCTCGCTCGATCATGGTCCTGGCCGTGGCCAGGGATTCGGTATAGCAGTGAAGAATTCCCCGGGGACTGGAACCTGAAGCCGGTATGATTTCCAGCAACTTTTTTTCGGCCAGCCGGCTGTGGATGATGACCGGGAGCTTCAACTCGGCGGCCAGCTCCAGCTGGGCCCGGAAGGCTTCGAGCTGTTTTTCGGGCGGCGAAAAGTTGTAGTGGAAATCAAGGCCGATTTCACCCACGGCCAATATTTTCTTCTCCGCGGCCAGCCGCCTGATGGTTTCCAGGTGACCGGGGTGGAGCTGGCTGGCCTGGTGTGGATGAACCCCGGCTGCCAGGAATATTCCCGGACGGTCCTGCCGGAGTTTCAGGCCATTGCTGAGGCTATCCCTGGAGCACAGGTCCAGGGGGCAGAGAATCCAGCCGACCGACTTGCTCCTGGCCCGGTCTACTACCTGGAACCGGTCGCGGTTAAAGTCTGGCATATCCAGGTGGGCATGGGAATCCACCAGGTTGGGTTTGTAGTTTCTGTCTACGGTCGGTTCCATCTGATTATTTTCATCCCTCATAATATAAAGAGTCCTGGATTCGAATTTAAATAAAAAAATAGGGAGGAGGGAAATCCACCTCTCCTCCCTGGTTGATATCAGTTAATGACCTTGGACCTGAGCTGGATCGGGGGCAGGGCTCCGTTGGAGATCAACTTGGTGATGAAGTCAGACCGGTCGAAAGCCTGACCCTTGGTTCTCTGGACATCCTTTTCCAGGTCCAGGATTTCCTGCAGTCCCACGTAGGGCAGGGCGCCAGAACCTGGATTCAGCACCAGGTATTCCCAGGTTCTTTCGGCCTCGGCCTCGGTCTGGAAGCCAGTAACCGTCAGGTAGCGCATGAACTGTTCCTTGGTAATACCACCCTGGTGGATGTTCAGGTCCATCTGGAAATCCATGACCGTCTTCAACATCAGCTTTAACTGGTTGAGTCTGAGCCTGGGGTCGTAATCGCCGTAGCCGGCATAGATCAGGTTCTGCTGAACGTAGATGGGCCAGCCCAGGAGAAGGGCCGGGTTGGGGAAGAGCCTGGTTATGAGGGTGGAGGCTTTCTTGGTGGACACCAGCGGAACAAAGGTTCCCGGGAAGACTCTTTGGGCCGTCATGACTTCCAGGTAAAAATTATTGTATTCTTCCAGGTAGTCCTTAACCTTCTGTTCCGACCAGTCATCGGGCAGGGTGGCGATTTCAACCGCGTATTTTCCCTGGGTGTCATAGGCCCCGGGTCCGGTCAGCCTGACCCGGCTCAGACCGGCGAAGTAACCGGGCATGGGCTTAATTTCAAGCGGCTCGGTCGGAACCGGGAAGAGCTTGGATTCCAGTCCGAACTTCTTGAGGCTTTCGGCCGAGGCGGCAATCTTGTTGACCAGGTCTTCTTTGGTCGGGTGGAAGACCTTGATCTTGTCAAACACGTTCTTGATGATCCGGTTCCAGATGGTATCGGGGTCTCCCTGGAGCTGCTCGATGTCAACTTCGGGGTACATCATCTTGTGAAGGGGGATGCAGACCAGGAACATTTCCCGGCGGATGTTCTTGACATCGGCCTGGGCCCTGTTGGCCAGCTCTTCCTGGCTGATGGCCGAGCCGGACAGCCGCTGGATCAGGCGGCGATGGACTTCCGGGCCGAGGCGGAAATTGCCTGTGGATTTGGGCAGAAGCTCGGAACGCAGGTATCTCTGGTAGTCTTCGAGCAGCGGGACCGCCTTATTGAGCTCGGCCAGGAAGGCCTGCTTGACCGGGTCAGAGGCGCCGGCGGCCAGGGTCGAAGCTTCGTTCTTGTAAAAATTGATGATGTGGGGCATCTGTTTCAGGGCGGTTTCGGTGTAAATCTGGGCCGGGGTCTTGAGATTGTCCTTGGCCCTCTTGATCAGGTTGGGCAGGGCTTTCAGTCTCTCGGTGGCGCTCCGCACCCGGCTGTCGGCCGGGGCGAATTCCTTGGTCAGCAGGCTGTGCAGGCTGGTGATCATGATCTCGTTGTAGAAAAGCGGGTTGTAGTCCCAGGGCAGCAGGTTCTCCAGCTTGACGAATTCCAGGTCGATATAGTCAAACAGGATGTTAAGAGCTTGCTGGTTTTCGGGTGACAGCTTGGAGCGGTCGAGCTTGATGATGTCGCTATTTATTTTTTTGATTATCTCGTCTCTCTTGTCAACGTTGGCCTGGCTGGGGTCTTCCAGCTTGTCGTTGTATTTGTAATATCCAGCCACCGTGGCCTGAGTGGGATAGAATTTCCAGTATTCATCAAGGTAGGTTTCCAGGATTTTCTGGAACTTGGCATCTTCCTGGCCCTGGGCCAGGGCCTGTCCCAGCGGCAGCAGCAAGACGAATACGACTGCACCCAAGATTAAGAGTTTTGTGTTCTTCATGCCTAAGACCTCCTCGTCTCTTGATTTATCCGGCAAAAGCCTGATTTCTTTTTCAAAAATTTAGCTTATCATAATTTAATTTTTAATATCAATCCAAAATTCAAAAAATCAGAGGCCTACCACCTGATAAAAGCCGAGGCCCAGGTAAACCCGGCCCCGAAAGCGGTCAGGGCGACCAGCATTCCCGGCTTGATACGGCCATCCTTAACCGCTTCTGACAGGGCTATCGGAATGGAGGCGGCGGTGGTGTTGCCGTAGCGCTGGATATTCCTGATGACCTTTTCTTCGGGGATCTTGAGGCCGCGGGCCACCATCTGTGAAATTCGGTCGTTAGCCTGGTGCGGGATCAGGTAATCAATGTCAGCCACGCTGAGGCCCAGCTGTTTCAGCCCGAGCATGACCGCCTGGGGCATCTTTTCGCAGGCGTTCTTGAAGACGGTCCGGCCGTTCATCCGCGGATAGAATTTGCCCTGCTCGAAAAATTCAGTCCTGAAGGTGGGGTTGTCTTTTGAGGACGGTTTTTCCATCCACAGTTCGCTGACAAAGCGGCCGTCGGAGAAAAGGTGGCAGGACAGGACACCCCGGCCGTCGCCCGAGTCGTTGGGTTCCAGGATCAGCGCCCCGGCCCCGTCTCCGAACAGGACGGCCATGTCCCGTCCCTCGTCGGAATAATCCAGGTTGGCCGATTGCAGCTCGGCGGCCACCAGCAGGATTTTCTTGTAAGTGCCGGTCCGGATGTACTGGTCAGCCACGGACAGGGCGTAGATGAACCCCGAGCACTGGTCGCGGACATCCAGGGCCCCGATTTCTCCCAGGCCCAGCTTGGCCTGGACCATGACTCCGATTCCAGGAAAGTAGTGGTCCGGGGACAGGGTGGCGGCAATGATGAAATCAATTTCCGATTTATCTATGCCGGCATCTTCTATGGCCCTGAGGGCGGCTTCGGTGGCCAGGTCCGAGGTTCCCACTCCGGGTTCGGCCCAGCGCCTTTCCAAAATTCCGGTCCGCTCCCTGATCCATTCGTCTGAGGTGTTCATCATTTTTTCCAGGTCGAAGTTGGTGACCACGCGGGGAGGGACATAATGCCCGATTCCTTTGATAACAGTTCTTCTATTATCCATTGACTATAACTCCAATAGCATAGAATTTATGAGGCCAATTAGGCACGACTAAAAAAATTAGCAGAAAAACCGCTTTTGATAAAGGAAAATTTATCAAATCCAGTTATTCTCCAGGTACCAGTCCAGAGTGACTTTCAGGGCTTCCGGGAAGGACCAGGCGGTTTCAAAGCCCAGGTCGTGCTTTATTTTCCGGGTGTCAGCCACCCAGAACAGTTTCTCCATATCACGGCACTTGCTGCGGTTGAGGGCGCTGGGCCGGCCCGAAATCCTGGAAAAAACCTCGGAAACACCGGAGGCGCCCCTGACCAGCCAGAGAGGAAACCTGACCGTCTTAACCTTCCGGCCGAGGATGCTGGCCGCTTCCCGTCCGATTTCTTCCCAGCTCCGGGGAACCGGGTCGGCCACGTTGTAGATTTCTCCGCTCTCAAAGGGGACGGTGGCACAGAGCTCCAGGGCCCTGACCAGGTCGTCAACGTAGCACAGGCTCATCAGGAGCTCCCGGCTGAAAGCAGGAAGCCAGCCCCTGTTCACCATCCGGAAAAGCTGGAGAAAGTCCCGGTCTCTCGGTCCGTAGATGGCCGCGGCCCGCAAAATTATGACCGCCATTCTATCTTTTCTCTTCAGGACTTCTTCCTCGGCCAGGAGCTTGCTGTGTCCGTAGGGTGAGGCCGGGCAGGGTGGCTCATCTTCTCTGACCGGTGAGCCGTCGTCGGAAGCGCGCCCGGCAGCCAGGCTGCTTAGGTGGACGAACCTGGGGGCCAGGCCGTCCTTCTCCAGTTTTTCCAGCAAGCTTGCCGTTCCGCCCTGGTTTACAGTATAATAATCGCGTGGTTTCAGGGCCTTGGTCAGCCCCGCCAGATGGAAGACCACCTGACAGCCGGCCGGCAGGTCTGGCAGAGTAAAAAGGTCTCCTTCCAGAAGCACCAGGTTTTCGGCCCGCTTTAACCAGCTGAGCTTGGCCGGGTTCCGCACCAGGGCGTGGACGCGGTGACCTGCGGCCAGCAGCCGTTCTATCAGCCGGCTGCCGATGAACCCGGTCGCTCCGGTGACCAGAGAAATCATGCCCTGATTTTAGACCAGGCCGGGCAGCCGGTCAATTGAAGTTGAAAAAAATCGGTTAAAAAGGTAATAAATAATAACCGTTAACAACAAGCAAGTGAAACAGTCAGGAGGACGCGATGGATATTTTTGACAAGTGTTATGAATTCAGCCGGGCCGAAGAAGTCATGGCTGCGGGGCTCTATCCCTATTTCACCCCGATTTCCGAAGCCAGGGGTAACCGGGTCAAGGTCCGGGGCCGGGAGATGATCCTGATCGGCTCCAACAACTACCTTGGCCTGATCGACCACCCCAAGGTCATGCAGGCAGCCAAGGAGGCCATCGACCGCTACGGCGTGGCCACCTGCGGTTCCAGGTTCCTGACCGGAACCATCGACCTGCACGAGATCCTGGAAGAGAGGCTGGCCCGGTTCATGAATAAAGAAGCGGCAGTTACCTTTTCCACCGGCTACCAGACCAACCTGGGCATCATCTCTTCTCTGGCCGGCAAGGACGATGTGGTCATCACCGACCGCATGGACCATGCCAGCATCATCGACGCCTGCCGCCTGTCCAAGGCCGAGGTCAAGAAGTTCAAGCACAATGACCGGCACGACCTGGAAAGAGTCCTGTCCGAGATTCCTGATAATAAGGGCAAGCTGATCGTGGTGGACGGGGTGTTCAGCATGGAAGGTGATATCGCCGACCTGCCCGGCATCGTCCCGCTGGCCAAAAAATACAAGGCCAGGATAATGGTCGATGACGCCCACGGCCTGGGAGTTCTGGGCAAGCATGGCCGGGGGACGGCCGAGCATTTCGGGCTGGAAGACGAGGTGGACCTGGTCATGGGCACCTTCAGCAAGTCGTTCGTTTCCATCGGTGGCTTTGTGGTCGGCAAGAAGAAGGTTGTCAGTTACATAAAACACCATGCCCGTTCCCTGATCTTCAGCGCGGCGGCCACGCCGGCCTCGGTGGCCGCGGTCCTGGCTGCCCTGGAGGTCATAGAAACCGAGCCGGAAAGAAGGGAGAGGCTGTGGCAGGTGACCAACTTCATGAGAGAAAGTTTCCAGAAGCTGGGCTTCAACACCGGTCCCAGCCAGACCCCCATCATTCCCATTTTAATTGGCGACGACGAGAAATGTTTCGCCATGTGGAAAACCCTCAGGGATGAAGGCATCTTCACCACTCCGGTCATTCATCCGGCCGTTCCCCACGGACAGGCCCTGATCCGCACCAGCTACTCGGCCAACCATACCGACGAAGAGCTCCATTTGATCCTGGCGGCCTTTGAGAAATGCGGCCGGGCCCTGGGCATAATTCCCTGAACTGGATGAAGGCCTTAAAGGGGTCGGGCATGTCTTTTTCCCGTCGGTTTAAGTGTCAAAAATATTCTATCCTGATTCTGACCTTACTGGTTTTTGGCCTGACCTCGCTTCGGGCTGCCACCAAAATCATGCCCCTGTCCCAGGTCAAGCCGGGCATGAAGGGAACCGGACGCAGCGTCTTTGCCGGGCGCCAGGTTGAAAACTTTGAAGCCGAAATACTCGGGGTCATGCAGAATGTCCAGCCCGGGAGAAGCTGGATTCTGGCCCGGCTCAAGGGTCAGGGCCTGGAGAATACCGGGGTCATCGCCGGCATGAGCGGCAGCCCGGTTTACGTTGACGGGCAATTAATCGGAGCCGTGGCCTTCAGCTATGCCTTTGCCCGCGAAGCCATCGCCGGCATTACCCCGATAGAAGAAATGCTGGCCGTGAGCGGGAGCGGTCAGGCGACCCGGTCACCGGCTGGATTGCCCTCCGCATTCACCCCGGAAGCCCTGACCCAGGAAGGACTGGGCCGGGCCTACCAGGAGCTGGCCTTCACCGGCGGAGACACCCAGGTTCCCGACCGGGCCTTTGTTCCGGTTAAGATTCCGCTCATCTTTTCTGGATTTTCCGAGAGGGCCTTCCGCCAGTACCAGTCTTTCTTCAGCCGGCAAAATTTTCAGCCGGTCCTGGGTGCCGGTCGTGCTTCAGGACAGGCTCTTAACCTGACACCACAGCCGGTCACTCTGAGCGAAGGCCAGGCGGTGGGAGTGCAGCTCATAACCGGCGATCTCGACCTGACGGCGGTGGGCACGGTAACCTACGTGGACGGTAAAAGGATACTGGCTTTTGGACATCCTTTTTATAATCTCGGCCCGGTTGATTACGGTCTGACCACGGCCGAAGTCCTGGCGGTGGTACCCAGCCTGGAAAGTTCCTTCAAGCTGGCCTCAACCGGTCAGCTAATCGGCCGGGTGCTTCAGGACCGCACCAGCGGGGTCCTGGCCGAAATCGGTGCCCTGCCACGTTATATCCCACTTAATGTTGAAGTCCAGGACAGCCCGGTCAGTCAGAAACAGTTTAAGCTGAAACTGGTCAACGACCAGGTGCTGACCCCGGCCCTGGTCAACCTGGCCCTTTATACTGTCCTCACCACCGAGGAACGTTCCTACGGGAACCTGTCGGTGGATTTTGAAGCCGATTTATTCCTGGAAGGGGGACAGAGCGTCCACCTGGAAGACCTGTTCAGCGGAAATATGGACAGTGCCAGCACCAGTCTCTCCGGGCTGGTGGCGGCCGTGGTCTACATGCTCAAGAATAACGAGTTCAAGGAGGTCGGCCTCAATCAGGTTGAGGTCAAGGTCAGGGTGGTGGAGCAGCTGAGAACGGCCACCCTGGAAAAGGTTCTGCTGGATAAATATGAAGTTCAACCCGGCGAGGTCATCCAGGTCAAGACCTATTTTCGGACCCAGGGCAATGACCTGAAAACGGAAGAGGTGGAATTCATGGCCCCCTCGCTTCCGCCGGGAACAGAGTTCGAGCTGGTGGTGGCCGAAGCAAGCTATATCCAGCAGCTGGAGCGGAGCCTTTACCGGATACAGGATTTCCGGCCGAGAAACCTGAACCAGCTCATCCGGTTGCTGGGCAACCTGCGGAAAAACAACAGGATCTATTTCAAGGTGGTGGCCCCCAGGCCCGGACTTTTTCTCAAGGGCGAGGAGCTACCAAATCTGCCCCCCAGCTTGAAAAACATGTTCAGTTCGCCCCGGGCTTCCACCGCCAACCTGACCGAAATCAACAGGTCAACGCTGACCGAGTACCAGTTGCCGGTTCCCTATGTTTTTCGGGGGGCCCTGACCATACCAATCAGGATAAAAAAGTAGGTAGCAGGAAAGAACTTTCGGCATATATAAATATATTAAGGTAGGCTGAGAAATGAAAAAAAGGTTATTTCTTGCCCTGAAAATAATGGCCGTGCTGCTCGTGGTCTCCCACCTCCAGGCCGTGGTTCCCAGGAAATGGGAATTGCGTTCTAAAGACGATTTCCTGAAGGGCAAATTTTCCGGGACTTCTCTCTCCTCCGATGGGGTCCTGTCAATCGGCCCGAGGCTGGAAAAGCTGGACCTCCCGGCCGAAGAATTCTACCTTTCCCTGGCCCAGGGGTCTGATGGAAGTTATTACCTCGGCACCGGCCACGGCGGTAAGATTTACCGTTTGACCCGGGATAAAAAGGCCGAGCTTTATTTCCAGACCTCGGAACTGGACGTGACTGCGCTGGTGGTGGATGCCAAGGGCGTACTGTATGCCGGGACTTCACCCAACGGCAAGATTTATAAGATAACGGCCAGTAACAAGGGCGAGGAATTTTTCAACCCCCAGGAACGTTATATCTGGGACCTGGTGCTGACCGAGAAGGGTAACCTGCTGGCCGCGGTCGGGGAGAGCGGTGGAATCTATGAGATCAACCCGGCCGGAGCCGGGCGGCAACTTTTCAAGGCCCGTGACAACCACATTCTCTGCCTGGTCCAGACCGCGGGTGGGGACCTGCTGGCTGGAAGCGGAGGGCGTGGCCAGCTTTACCGGGTATCGGCTTCAGGCCGGGCCAGCGTCATTTTTGATTCTGGCTTTGAAGAGGTCAGGAACGTGGCCCTGGACCGCGAGGGCAATATCTACCTGAGCGCCGGTGGAGCTCCTTCCAAGCCGGTGTCCACGGTTAGCCCGGCTACCAAGGCTGCCCCGACCAAGGCCGACACGGAAGTCAGCGTGGAGGTCTCGGCCGTGGCTGCGACCCTGGAAACAGATCTCCAGGTGCCAGAAACTCCGACCAGGGGCAAAACTCCAGGTGCCATTTCCGGGGCGGTCTTCCAGGTTACTCCGGACGGCCTGCCCAGGAAGCTCTGGAGTTCCGGGGAGGAGATGGTCTACAGCCTGGTCTATGATGCTGACAGCCAGAAGCTTATCCTGGGCACCGGCAACCAGGGCCGCCTGTATTCACTGGACCGCCAGGGCGGGCTGGAGCTCTTGGCCCAGTCGGGCTCGGAACAGGTCTACGGACTTTTTCAATTCAATAAGCAGACCCAGGTTCTTGCCAATAATCCATGTTTCCTGGGACTTCTCCAGCCCGGGCAGAATTTTTCCGGTGAATACCTTAGCCCGGTACTAGACGCCAGGATACTTTCCACCTGGGGTCGGCTGAGCTGGGAGGCAGAACTGCCCCAGGGAGCTTCACTCCAGATTCAGTCCAGAAGTGGCAATACGGCCGAACCCGATGATACCTGGAGCGATTGGTCCCCGCCTTACAGCCGGCCTGATGAAAAAGTCTTGAGCCCCGCCGGTCGCTATCTCCAGTTGAAAATCAGCCTGAAGAATCCGGGCGGAGCCAAATCCCCCCGGGTCCAGAAGTTCCTGGTCTTTTACCTTCAGGCCAATGCCGCCCCGTTCATTGACAGGCTGGAAGTACTTCCGGCCAACCAGGTCTTTATCAAACCGCCGGAACAGGACGAGGTTATTCTCGGCCTGGATGAAGCCTCACGAGAAGGGGCCCGTCGCCAGGATGAGACCAGCCTTTACCTGACACCCAAGAAGGCCGAGCGCCAGGGTTTCCGGACGATTACCTGGGAAGCCTCCGACGAAAACGAAGACCGGCTGGCCTTCAATATTTACCTGAAAAAAGAGGGTGAGAACAGCTGGAGGCTGATGCAGGAAAAACTGTCAGATAAGGTTTTTTCCTTCGATACCAGGAATTTTCCCGACGGGACTTACTGGTTAAAGGTTGAAGCCACCGACCTGCCGTCCAATCCTCCAGGTACAGAGAAGAAGGCCGAGAAGGTGAGCCAGGCCCTGGTCATAGATAACTCCCTGCCGGTCATCAAGAACTTCCTGGCCAGCCGCAGCGGTGATTCCCTGGAAGTGAGCTTTGCGGCCGAGGATTCCTATTCCTACATCGAGGAAGTAAAATTCCTGGTCAGGCCGGGAGACTGGCAGGTGGTGTTCCCGGTGGACGGGCTGTGCGATTCCCGGAGCGAGAATTTCAAGTTCAGCGTTAAGGTCCCGCCCGGTTCCGAAAACCTGCTGCTCATCAGGGTCCGGGACAGCTTCGGTAACGTCGGGGTGCACCAGCACCGGTTCTGAGCTCTCAGTCGGCCGGGTGCTATTTGGTCTTCACTCTTTCCAGGTACTTATCTTCCCTGGTATCGACTCTGATGACATCTCCCTCTTTGATGAACTGGGGGACCTGAATGACCAGGCCGGTCTCCAGCTTGGCCGGCTTGTTGATGGCTGTCTGGGTGGCTCCCTTGAGTATCGGTTCGGTCTCCACCACTTTCAGGTCTACCGTGTTTGGCAGGTGAATACCGACCGGCTGGCCTTCGTAGAATTCGATGGTCAGGACCATGTCCGGCAGGAGGTAGTTAACCCCGTCGCCGATGGCTTCCAGGTCCAGCTTGATCTGTTCATAGGTCTGGAGGTTCATGAAATAGAATTCATCTCCGCTCCGGTAGAGGAAGACCATTTCCACCTCTTCCAGGTAGGCCTGTTCCACCCGGTCTTCGGAACGGAAGCGGTATTCGAGCTGCGAACCGTCCTTGATGTTGCGTAGCTTGGTCTGGACCATGGCTTTCCAGCGCCCGGGGGTTATGAGCTGGTAGTCCATGACCCGGTAGAGCTGTCCTTCCATTTTGATGATCATGCCTTTTCTTATCTTGGTCGCGTCAATCATCGAGCTTCCTCCTGGTCTGAGCCGGTACTGATACCGGGCCCTCGCAAATTGGATGTGATCAAGCCAAAGAGAAATTGAAGTTATATTTTACAATAAATCAGGGATTTGTCCATTGCCCGTAGTTATTATGATTTTTTCACGGTCAGGCCGGAATCTGGCCTGATGATGTAAGGCCGACCGCCGGCCTGTTCTATGGCCCGGGCCACAGCTTCCGGGTCCTCCGGAGCGTAGGCAAACATGCAGCCGCCTCCGCCCGAGCCGTTGATCTTGCCGCCCAGGGCCCCGTTTTCCAGGGCGGACTTGAGCAGGCGGTCAATCTTCGGGGTGGAGATGCCCACCAGTTCCCTGAGCACCGTCTGTTGCTCGGTCAGCAACCGGCCGAACTCCATGGGGTCAAAGTCCGGTGCCTGGAAAATTTTCAGGCCCTCGGCCGTCAGCATCCGGTTGAGAACGGCCCCGTGAAGCGGTTTCCTTATTTCCGGCGGCAGGTTCCGGCTGAGGTTCAGAATTTCCTGTTCGCTCACGGAGGCCAGGTTAAGTCCTGGATTTTCCTTCCTTAATATTTCCAGACCCCGGGTAACTCTTTCCCGGACCGAACCCAGGGTGCCGGTGGTGTCCTTTTTTTCCAGTGAATCTCCCAGGACAAAGGTGCCAGGCGGCGAGGGCAGACGGGTTATTTTCAATCCCCCGGCGAATTGAATCCAGACGGTCCCACCCAGGGCCGAGGTGTAATGGTCCATCATTCCCCCCGGTTCCCTGAACTCCAGCACTTCTGCCCGGTGGGCCAGCTCGGCCACGGCTTCGGGTGCCGGGGCCAGGTCAACCCGGGCGCAGGCCTCCAGCAGGAACCCGGTCCAGGCTACTACCATGGCCGAAGAACTGGAGGTGCCGGCGTTGATGGGAATCTCACCGTGCATGGTAATTTCCCAGCCCTGCCGGAAGCGGGCTCCCAGCCGCAGCAGGATGTTGACCGCGCTTCGCAGGTAATCCCGAGGCTTGAGATAGGGTAGCTCTGACTCGGGGACAAAGCCATCTTCTTCGCCTGTATCCGGGAGACTGATATGAAACCGGGAGTCAGGGCGGGGGCAGCCCTCAACATGGAATCTCAGGCTGATGGCCGAGGCGATCACGTCCAGGCCCAGGTAATCCTGGTGTTCACCGAAGAGGCAGATTCTTCCCGGCGAGGAAACCCGTAGCGAAATTTCTTGTCCATCCATTTTTTATCAAAACCTGTGAAAAAAACCAGGCTTAAAATCTATCCCAGCGGCTGACATCTGTCAATTTTTTTCCCGGCCAGGGTTCCTTCGGTTGATTTATTCCCTGAAATTTTTTATAAAGAGTCTTCTGTTAAATTATAAAAGGCAAGCGATGAAAATAATTTTCCTGGGAACGGGCGGAGCGGTCCCCACCGCCGCCCGTGACAACACCAGCTTTCTTCTGGAAGCGGGCGGAGAGCTCTGGCTGGTTGATTGTCCCGGTTCCCTGACTCAAAAAATTATCAGGGCCGGCCAGAAACCGCAGCAGGTTTCGGCCATATTTATCAGTCACATCCATTCCGACCATGTTTACGGCCTGCCGGCCTTTGTCCACAGCCTGATGCTGGAACAGAAGACCGTTCAACTTTTCGGTTCGGCCGAAACGATTGAATTCTGCCTGGGCCTGCTGGACCTCTTCGGTCTGAGAAAAGAGAAAATCTCTTACCGGGTGAAGCCGGTGGTGCTGGTCCCAGGTCTCAGGACTGAATTCTCTCCCGGGCTGGCCGTGACCGGCTGGCCGGTGCCGCACCATTCTTCTTCTCTGGCCCTGGACTTTGAAACTCCCGAAGGCCGAATTGTCTACTCCGGCGATACGCCCATTCATCAACCTCTGTTTGAAAGGGCGGCCGGGGCCGATTGCCTTATACATGATTGCAGCACCCCCTCCCGTTACCTCGACGAGCTGCCCTTCCTGCGAACCATGCACAGCAACTCCCTGGAACTGGGGCAGGCGGCGGCCGGGGCTGGTCTCGGGACTCTCGTTCCCTGCCATTTTTTCAGCGACCTGGGTTTTTCTCCGGAGGAAGTGGGGACTGAAATCAGGAAGTACTACGGTGGCCGGATATTCATGCCGGAAGATTTTTCCTGCCTGGAGCTGGAGCCTTGAAGCCTGGAATTGATAAAAGGGCTAAAATAGAGTGTGAACCGGGCCGGGTTCAGACCGGGGCAGCTGTCCAAAATAGTTATGAGACTCCCGATCGAGTTCCGGCAGGAGGCCCTTTCCGGCCGGGACAGGATATAAAAATAGGAAGGACTTCATGAAGATCCTATCCAAGACCTTTCTGCTGATTCTGTCGGGTGGCCTGCTTCTTGCCGGCTGCCTGAAGCAAGGAGGAACCATGGCCGACACCATTCTCATAAACGGGCATATCTGGACCGCCAGCCAGTCAGCTCCCGAAGTTGAGGCCCTGGCCATAGTTCAGAATAGAATCATAAAAATTGGCAGCAGTTCCGAGATAAAAAGGCTGGCTGGTCCCGGGACCCGGGTCCTGGACCTCCAGGGCCGGCTGGTGCTACCCGGCTTTATCGATGCCCATACCCATTTCCTGAACGGCGGCCTGGCCCTGCGTTCGGTTAGGCTGCGGGACTGCCGCAGCCGGGAAGAATTTGTCAGCCGGATTGCGGCCAAGGCCCGCGAGCTTCCGGCCGGGAGCTGGATCCTCAACGGCGACTGGGACCACGAACAGTTTTCCCCGCCGGTTCTTCCGACCAGGGAGTGGATTGACGCGGTAACTCCTGACCACCCGGTCTGTGTCAACCGCTTTGACGGGCACATGGTGCTGGTCAATTCACTGGCCCTGAAGCTGGCCGGAATCGACAGGAAGACCGTTTCACCGGAGGGCGGGGAAATCGTCCGGGACCCGAAGACCGGGGAGCCAACCGGGATTCTCAAGGATGCCGCTGCGGACCTGGTTTATGCGGTCATTCCCGCACCCTCTTTGGAAGAGAAAAAGGAAGCGGTGAGAATTGCCCTGAAAGAAGCGGCCGTTCACGGGGTCACTTCCATTCATGACATGTCAGATGCTTCAAGCTTCGAAATCTACCAGGAACTTCTCGGCTCCGGAGAGCTGACAGCCAGGCTTTATGTTTACATTCAGATCCCTGAAATCGACAGCTTTCTCCGGCTTAAAATAAAATCTGGCTTCGGCCATCCTTTCCTGCGGCTGGCTGGGCTCAAGGGCTTTGTCGACGGTTCCCTGGGTTCCTCCACGGCCCTTTTCTTCGAACCTTATTCCGATAACCCCCGGGCCTACGGGCTGCTGGCCTCCCACATGTTTCCGGAAGGGATCATGGAGCAGAGGTTGAGGCAGGCCGACCGGGCCGGGCTCCAGGTGGCCATTCACGCCATCGGCGACCGGGCCAACGCCATCCTGCTGGACATGATGGAAAAAATATTTGCCGAAAATGGACCCCGGGACCGGCGCTGGAGAATTGAACACTGCCAGCACCTGAAGAGAAACGATATCGACCGTTATGGCCGGCTGGGATTGGTGGCCTCGGTCCAGCCCTACCACGCCATTGACGACGGCTGCTGGGCAGAAAGGAAAATAGGGCCGGAACGGGCCAGAACCACCTACGCCTTTAAATCACTGCAACAGGCCGGGGCGGTCCTGGTGTTTGGCTCGGACTGGACGGTGGCCCCGCTCGATCCCCTGACCGGAATATACGCGGCTGTCACCCGGAGGACCCTGGACGGCAAGAACCCCAACGGCTGGATACCCGAAGAAAAAATTAACCTGGAAGAGGCCATCAAGTCTTACACCATTCGGGCCGCCTATGCTGAATTTTCGGAAAAAGAAAAGGGGACGCTGGAACCGGGAAAGCTGGCCGACCTGGTGGTTCTGGACCGGGACCTGTTCCGGATTGAGCCGGAAGAAATTCTTAAG
>JABLWX010000028.1 GCA_013178315.1 Candidatus Aminicenantota bacterium | reverse complement strand
CGGTGATGAAAAGCAGAAATAACTTGACTGAAAAAGTGGAAACTATACTGGCCTCTCTGCCGGCGGAGAGGAGACACCTGGTTCTCTTCCTGCACCGGGTTCAGCAGGAGTTCGGCTACGTGCCCGGGGAAGCCCTGAGGATGGCGGCGGATTACTTTGCCGTTTCTCCGGCCGAGGTTTATGGCCTGGTCACCTTTTACTCGGCTTTCAGGCTCAAGCCCGGCTGCCGGCACGAGGTAACCGTCTGCCAGGGAACCGCCTGCCACGTCCGGGGAGCCCAGGAGCTGGCCGAGGAATTCTCGCGATTGCTGGGAGTAAGGCCTGGCCAGGAAGACCCGGAAAAAGGCGTGAGCCTCAGGACGGTGAATTGCCTCGGCTGTTGCGCCCTGGCCCCGGTGGTCGTGGTTGACGGGGAATATCAGGGAAGAGTACAGAAGGAAAAAGTTCTGGAAATCCTGGAAAAGCTAACCGGAAAGAAATGATAGAGCAAAAGAAAAGAATCAGGACGGTCGGCGAGCTGCGGGCGCTCAGGTCCGGCCTCCAGGCAGCACCGAAGCCGGAACGCCTGGTGAGCGTATCGGCGGCCAGCTGTGGCCGGGCCTCCGGAGCGCTGGCCGTGGCCTCGGCCCTGGCCGAAGAAATAAAAAAACGAGGACTTGAAGGCTCGGTGGAGCTGCGGCTGACCGGCTGTCATGGCCTGTGCCAGCTTGAGCCTGACGTGGTCATCTTCCCTGAAAAAATATTTTATCCCAACCTGACTCCAGAAATGGTGCCGCTGCTGGTGGAGGAAACCCTGGTCCATGGCAGGGTGGTTCCAGAGATGGCCTTCAAGGAAAGCGCTGTAAACCAAGTGTGCTCGCGGCTGGATGATTTGCCATTTCTTAAGAAGCAGGTTCGCTGGCTGCTCGACCGGCACCTGACCCTCGACCCGGAGCAACTGGAAAGTTACCTGGAGCATGGAGGGTTCCTGGCCCTGGAGAAAGTGTTATCGGGGATGTCTCCGCCGGACATTATCAACCTGGTTTTGGCCTCGGGGTTGCGGGGCCGGGGCGGGGCCGGTTTTCCCACCGGCCTCAAGTGGCGGCTGGCCCGTGAGTCCAGCCAGGCAGAAAAATATTTAATCTGCAACGGGGACGAGGGGGACCCCGGGGCTTACATGGACCGGGGGCTTCTTGAAAGCAATCCCTTCAGCATAATAGAAGGAATGATAATCGGAGGATACGCGGTCGGGGCGGCCAGGGGTTTCATTTATATCAGGGAGGAATACCCCCTGGCCCTGGAGCGGGTTTCAACCGCCCTAAGCAAGGCCAGAGAAGCCGGGCTTCTGGGAGATAATATCCTGGGCAGCGATTTTTCGTTTGATCTGGAACTTGTCCGGGGAGCCGGAGCCTTTGTTTCCGGCGAGGAAACGGCTCTCATCGCTTCCATAGAAGGACGCCGGGCCTTCCCCCGGCAGAGGCCGCCCTTCCCGGTGGTCCGGGGCCTGTGGGGCCGGCCGACGGTCATCAACAACGTGGAAACCTGGGCCAACGTGCCATTGGTGATTCAGAATGGCCCCGCCTGGTTCTCGTCGGTTGGAACCGCCAGCAGCAAGGGCACCAAAATATTTTCACTGGTCGGCAAGGTCAGGTATACCGGCCTGGTCGAAGTCCCGTTCGGACTGACCTTGAAAGAAGTAATTGAAGAGGTGGGTGGCGGTCCGGAGCCCGGGCAGAGAATAAAGGCGGTCCAGACGGGCGGGCCGTCCGGCGGTTGTCTGCCGGCCTCCCTTTTCCACCTGCCGCTGGATTATGAGAGCCTCCAGGCCGCCGGCTCCATCATGGGCTCGGGAGGAATGATCGTCATCGACGGGGCCACCTGCATTGTTGACCTGATCCTTTACTTTCTTCGTTTTGCCCGGGAGGAATCCTGCGGCCAGTGCGCACCCTGCCGGCTGGGTACCGCCCGGATGACAAGGATCCTGGAAAGAATAACCCGGGGCGAGGGCTGCCCGGAAGACCTGGAGCTGCTGGCCAGGGTTGGCTGGACCATGCGGGAAGCTTCCTTATGCGGACTGGGAAGAACGGCGGCCAACCCGGTCCTCAGCGCCCTGCGTTATTTCCGGGATGAGCTGGAAAAACACGTGGTGGACAGGGAATGCCCGGCCGGGGTCTGCCGGGGCCTGATTGCATACCTGATAGACAAGAGCCGCTGCACCGGCTGTTTGCTCTGCCTCGACTCCTGCCCGGTGGCGGCCATAGCGGTGGCCGGTGACGGCTACCCGGCGATTGACCAGAAGCTGTGCACCAGGTGTGGCGCCTGTTTTGCGGCCTGCTCACCGGGAGTTTCGGCCGTCACGAAATTAAACAGGAAAGAAGGCCTGGCCGCGGAAAAGCCTGGAGAGGAATGAAATGCCGGAGCCGGTTATCAAGCTGAAAATCGACGGGATGGCAGTCGAGGCCCGTCCCGGGATGACCGTCCTGGAATGTGCCCGCAGCCATGGCCTGTTCATTCCATCGCTTTGCGACCTGGAAGGGCTACCGGCCTTTGCCGGCTGCCGGTTGTGCCTGGTGGAAATAGCCAGGCGGCCCCACCGCTCTCCGGCCTGCCAGACCCTGGTCGAAGAAGGCATGGAGATTGTTACCAGCTCACCGGAACTGGAAGGGCTCAGGCTGGCCACCTTCGAGCTGATTCTCAGCGAGCATCCCTATTTTTGCCTTATGTGCCAGGAGAAGGCGGGCTGCGATGAGCTCAAGACCACCATGGTCAAGGCCCTGGAACCGGGTGGCTGCCTCTTCTGCCCGAAAGACGGGACCTGCGAGCTGCAACGGGTGGCCGAGTACTTGAAGCTCAAGAAAGTGGCCTACGAGTTCGAGGACCGGGGACGGCCGCTCTGGCAGTCCGACCCCTTTATAGCCCACAATCCCAACCTCTGCATCCTGTGCGGCCGCTGCGTCCGGGTTTGCTCCGAGGTCCGGGGAGAAAACGTTCTCAGTTTCATCGGCCGGGGTCCGCAGACGACCATTGGCACCTTTCTGGAGCGTAGCCTCAGAGAATCGGATTGCAGTTTTTGCGGGGCCTGCCTGGACGTCTGCCCGGTGGCCGCCTTTGGCGAACGAGGAGTGACCGCAGGCCGGGGCCACCGGATATATGAACATTCATTCATATGTCCGCTGTGCAGCTCGCTCTGTGAGCTTAAAGTCGAGTACCTGGAAGACGGCCAGCTTCGAAGGATTATCCCGGAGAGCAGCGGCGGCCCGGTTCATGGCCTGGCCTGCGCCAGAGGCCGGTTCGGGCTCAGGGAAATAGGAGACCTGGAACGGGAAGAATTATTCCCGGTGTTGAAACGAGACGGCCGGGAGCAGTCAGTTTCCTGGGAAGAGGCCCTGGACCTTGCGGCCGGGTTGTTAAAAGAATACAGGCCCGAGGAAATTGCCCTGGTTTCTTCCGGTCCCGTGACCCGCCGACTCTCTTCTGGCCTTTTACCAGCTCGGTAATCTGCTCCGGACAGATAACCTTTATCATTTCTATCCTGAGGATTTTCTGGAAAGAATGGCCGCTTTCGCAAATCAGCAGGGGATTGAATTTCGGCGCAAGGTTGATTTTAAGGAATTCGAGAGATACCGGACTTTTGTCCTGGTGGATACCGACCTTAAGTCGGAAGCCCTGGCCTTCTGGCTGGAAGTAAAGAAAGAACTGCGGCGGGGAGCCAGGCTGCTGGTTCTGGATTCCGGCTTAAATGGCTGCGGACAGACCGCCGGGGTCAACCTGAGATGCCTTCCCGGGAAGGAAGCCGAAGCACTGCTGGCTCTATTAAAAAGAGTCGTCCTCAAATCGCCGCAGCTTAGCTTTTACCCTGGCTACCATCGGCTCCTGGATGAGCTTAACCTCTGGCCGGAGGAACGGTTGACCGAGGAAAGCGGGCTCGGGGTGGCCGAGCTGGACCGGGCAACCGAGATTTTGTTGGAGTCATCTCCGGCGCTTTTCATTTTTGGGCAGAGATTTCTACGCCAGGCATGCTGGAAGGAGAACCTGGCCGCCCTCTGGAATCTCCGGCTACGACTGGAGGCCGGGCTGCTGCCGGTTACTGGAAAAGCAAATGAGCTGCTAATTCCGGGGTTCAAGAACCTTTTCGGCCTGAAGGCCCTGGCCAGTACGGAAGAGGTTGAAGCAGCTATTACAGCTGGGAAAATAAAAGCGCTGTACGTGCTCGGCGACCTTCCCCTGGAAAAGAGACCCGGGTTGTTGATAGTGCAGAACCCTTGGAGGATAGGTCTGGCGGCGGAGGCCGACATCTTTCTCCCTTCGGGAAGCTGCCTGGAAAGTGGCGGCCTTCTGGTTGACCTGGCCGGTCGCATTAAGGGCCGTGCCCGGGAATTAAAAATTCCTGGAAAGGAAACGAAGCCGGCTGATATTAACATAATTTCCAGGCTGGCCGAGACTCTGGGGCAGAGGTTGGAAATAAAGGGTTACCGGGGAATCCTGGAGTCAATCCTGGGCGAGGAACAGGCCCGAAACCTGGACGGATCATCAAGCTACCTGCCGCTTTCTCCCATCGTCAAAAAGCCCGGGGATGCAACCGGGCCTGAAATGGGCAGGACAGGTAGACCGGGAGAGCTGGAGGTTATTGTTGGTGACAACCTTGACAATTACGGCGGCCTGGCCATGGCCGGTTTGAGCCCGGGCTTTAAGGCCATCCGTAATCCGGACTGGCTGTGGCTTAATCCCCGGGATGGCGATAGGCTGGGCCTGAGCGAAGGCCAAAAGGTGGCGCTGGAAACAGCCTGGGGAAACCTGGACCTTGAAGTTAAATACAGTTCCGGGCTCAGGCCGGGAACTGCTTTCATCAGCCCGGTGCTCGATGATTCCAAGAAAATTAAGCTTTTCAGCCAGGGAATAATCAAAGGGACGGTAAGAATAAAAAATGAATAGAGTGGTCCTTAGCGAGAGACTGGTGCCCAACCTTTACCGGCTGGTCCTGGAAGCCCCGGAGGTGGCCGCCTCGGCCCGGGCCGGGCAGTTTGTCATGGTTATTCCCGATGGCAGGGGTGAAAGAATTCCGATTAACCTGGCTGATTGGGATACTGAGCGAGGAACGGTCGACCTGGTCTTCCTGAACCTGGGCGCCAGCACCAGGAAACTGGCTGCCCTCAAGCCGGGAGAGGCAGTGGAAGGCCTGGCCGGTCCGCTCGGACGGGCACCAGAAATTCCTGGCCCGGGGGCGGTGCTTCTGGCCGGTGGCTGTTATGGAATTGGGGGACTTTATCCTCTGGCCAGGGTCCTCAAACAGGCCGGCCGCAGGGTAATTTTTCTGGCTGAAGCCCGCAGCCCGGCTTACCTCTACTGGGAAGAAAAAATCAAGAAATATGCGGATGATATCCTGACCCTGTTCCGGGAGGATTGCCTGGGTTCAGGACAGGACTTTAAAGAGTTGGTGGGTGGAGTCATATCCAAGCACCCGGATATTGCCCTGGTCATGGTCATGGGCTGCAGTTATCTTCTGTTCAAGTTTTCGGAGGCTACCACCGGTTCCGGTTTTAAGACCCTGGTCAGCCTGAACCCGATCATGGTGGACGGGACCGGAATGTGCGGAGCCTGCCGGGTGTCGGTTGGTGGCCGCACCTATTTTGCCTGCGTCGATGGACCCTGGTTTGAGGCCGGCGACCTCGACTGGCAGGAATATTTCAACCGGAGAAAAGCCTTCCTGTCCCAGGAAGAGCAGGCCCTGGCCCGGCTCGACCGGGAATTCTGGAAAAGGACGGAGTGACCCTGTCATGAGCAGAACCGACAGGCTGGAACCCGGGCAGGCCGAAAGGCTTCTTCGCGAGCGGGAGAAAGACTGGCGAAAAGCCCTGCGCCGGGAACTTCCCATCCAGAAGAGAATGGCCATCGAGCGCCAGCCGATGCCGGAGCAAGAGCCAGGAGTCAGGGTTCGCAACTTCAAAGAAGTCAACCTCGGCTATACCCTGGAACTGGCCCGGGTCGAAGCCCGTAGATGCCTCGATTGCGGCCAGCCCGGATGCGTGGCCGGGTGTCCGGTGGCCATTGACATTCCGACTTTTATCAAGTACATCGAGGCCGGGGAACTGGAAAAGGCCCTGGAAAAAATCCGCGAGACCAACGGCCTTCCAGCCATCTGCGGCCGGGTCTGCCCACAGGAAGTCCAGTGCGAAAAAGACTGCAACCTGGTGCGGGCCGGAAAGGCCCCGGTGGCCATCGGCCACCTGGAAAGGTTCGTGGCCGATTATCTCTGCCTGAGGGAAGGAACGGGAGCGGGAATCTCGGCGAGCCCTGAGGTTACCCGGCGGCCGGAAAAAATTGCCGTGGTTGGTTCCGGTCCCGGAGGCCTGACCGCCGCGGCCGACCTGGCCCGGCTGGGATACCGGGTGACGGTTTTTGAAGCCCTCCATCTTCCGGGCGGCGTCCTGGCCTACGGCATACCAGAATTCCGCCTGCCCCGCGAAATTCTGCAGTCGGAGATCAATTTCATCAAGGCCCTGGGAGTTGAGATCAAGACCAATTTCATCGTCGGCCGGACGGCCAGCCTGGAAGACCTGCGCCAGGACGGTTACCGGGCCTTTTTCCTGGGAACGGGAGCCGGGCTCCCGTCCTTCATGAACATTCCCGGTGAAAACCTGCTCGGCGTCTATTCGGCCAACGAGTACCTGACCAGGGTCAACCTGATGAAGGGTTTCCGCTTTCCGGAATTTGACACCCCGGTGCCCCGGGCCCGCAGGGCGGCGGTCATCGGCGGAGGTAACGTGGCCATGGACGCGGTGAGAACAGCTCTGCGGCTGGGGGCTGAACAGGCCACCATCTTTTACCGCAGGTCCAGGGCCGAAATGCCGGCCAGGGTGGAAGAGGTCAAGCATGCCGAGGAAGAAGGCATCGTTTTCAATTTCCTGACGGTCCCGGTCCGGTTCCTGGGAAACGACCGTGGCCAGTTGCAAGGAATGGTTCTGCAGAGGCTGGCCCTGGGTGAACCCGATTCCTCCGGGCGACCGAGGCCGGTGCCCATTCCCGGTTCAGAATTCGAAGTGGAGGTTGACCTGGCGGTGGTGGCCATCGGCCAGAGCCCGAACCCGCTGCTGATTAAACAGCTTCCCGGGTTGAAACTCGGGCGCTGGGGAAATGTCGAGGTCGATTCCCAGACCATGGCCACCAGCCTTCCCGGGATTTACGCTGGCGGAGATGCGGTCCGGGGCGGGGCCACGGTCATCCTGGCCATGGGCGACGGCCGGCGGGCGGCCCGGGCCATTGATGAATTTCTGAGAAGAGAGTGATCGTTACCCCGGGCTACAGGTCACGTTCCTTTTGCCCGGCGCAAAAGATCGGAAGCACCGGCCCGGCCAGGGGAATTTTTTTTATTTAGCGGTTCAGCAGGTCGATTTTTTGAAGTAAAATAAAGCGACCGGGCTCTGCGGGGAGCTGAGCAGAAGCCTGAAACCTGAAGAAAGCTGGAACATGAAACAGGAAGAACTTTTTCCGCCGGAAGCCGGGCACATCGGCACCGATGAATCTGGCAAGGGAGACTTTTTCGGCCCGCTGGTGGTGGCCGGATTCTTCCTTCCGGAAGGACAGGAGGGAGTCCTGCAGGAGCTGGGGGTCCGGGATTCCAAGAAGCTGTCCGACGGGCGGGTCCTGGAAATTGCCCGCAGCCTGAGGCAGGGTTATAAGAGTTCGGTGGTGGCCATAGGCCCAGAGCGTTACAACGCTCTTTACCGGAACCTGCGCAACCTTAACCGCCTGCTGGCCTGGGGGCATGCCCGGGTTATTGAAAACATCCTGGCCGAGGTTAACTGCGCGGTGGCCATCACCGACCAGTTCGGCGACGAGCGCTTTGTCCGCGAGGCCCTTCTAAAAAAGGGAAAAAACATCAACCTCATCCAGAAAACCAAGGCCGAGGAGGACCTGGCCGTGGCCGCCGCTTCCATCCTGGCCCGGGCCCATTTCCTTTATAAATTAAAGGACCTTTCGGAAGAGTTCGGGATGGAACTGCCCAAGGGAGCCTCCCCCCTGGTGGAGGAGGCCGGGCTCAAGCTGGTCAAGAAATACGGACCGGAAATCCTGGAGAAGGTGGCCAAGACGCATTTCAAGACCACCGAGAAAATTCTTAAAATGGCCGGGGCCTGAGTTGAATCAGCCCGGTCATCCCGGGATCTGTTTCCTTGTTTTCGGGAGAAATCCTGGTTGAAGTGGGCCGGGCTATTCTCAGCCCGAGGGAGGATGATGGCGTCCTTAATCCTCTGCCCATGTCCATTCTGCCGGGATATTTTTCCGGGATGTCTGATGGGCCCTGGCAGAGAAGTCTTCACCCTTTTTTTCTGTGCGGGATGATTTCCCGGGTGCTTCCCTCATCGGAATCAATCCCGGAAATTTCTCTGACCGTGGGCCTGTGGTATACTTGGAAAAAACGGAGCGGACATATGAATAATAATCAAAGTGACCAGGCCACCGAGCGGCTGTATTTCCAGGATGCCTACCTGCAGGAATTTTCGGCTCGGGTTGTATGGCGAGAATCAAGGGAAGGCAGCCCGGTGGTCGTCCTGGACCGGACGGCCTTCTATCCGGAATCCGGCGGTCAACCCCATGACCTCGGCTGGCTGGACGAGGTCCGGGTGATAAGGGTTGAAGAGGAAAACGGGCGCATCCTGCATTTCCTGGAAAAAGAGCTGGCCTCGGCTGAAGTCCGGGGCCGCATCGACTGGCCACGGCGCTTTGACCACATGCAGCAGCATACCGGCCAGCATATCCTGTCGCAGGCTTTCTACGAGATTATAAAGGGCGAGACCCTGTCCTTCCATCTCGGGCAGGAAGAGTCAACGGTCGAGATCGGTATTCCGGCCATCAAGGATGAGACCTTGCAGAGAGTGGAAGAGCTGGCCAACAGGATGGTGTTCTCTGACCTCGAGGTCAAGACCTACTTTCTGCCCGAGGAGGAGCTGAAAACCGTCCCGCTTCGTAAGCCGCCGAAAAAGTCCGGCCTGGTCAGGGTGGTTGAAGTCTCCGGCTTTGATTATTCAGCCTGCGGCGGCACCCACTGCCGCCGCACCGGGGAGGTGGGCCTGATAAAAATCCTGAAGCAGGATAAAATCAGGGGTAACCTACGCTTTTCCTTTGTCTGTGGTTTCCGGGCCCTGAGAGAATTTGAAAATCGCCGGCGCTACCTGCAGTCGGCGGCCGTCCTGTTATCGGCCGAAGAATCAGAAGTGGCCGCCTGTGTCGAAAAGAACCTGGCCGAACTGAAGAACTTCAAGAAGAAGCAGAAAAAGCTGGAAGAAAGGCTGTCCTTTTTTGAAGCCCGGGAGATGCTGGCCCAGAGCCGGGGCGGGATAATTTCCGGCCTCTATCCAGAGAAGTCTCCCGAAGAGGTCAAGTTCCTGGCCCTCAACCTGGTGCACCAGGCCGAAGTCCTGGCCGTGCTGGCAGCCTACCGGAACGAGCATTTTCACCTGGTGGTGGCCGCCTCAGACGGCCTGAAGGTCGATGTCCGGGAGGTTATCCCGGTCCTGCAGGCTGAAATTCAGCTCAAGGGTGGCGGCAGCCCGACTCTGGTCGAGCTGGTCAGCCCGGAAAAAGATAAGGCCGGTCGGGCCATCGAACTGGTGCTGGAGTTCTTAAAAGTCCGAACCGGACGGGCCTGAGCTCACTCGTATCTCAGGCAGACTATCGGGTCCATCCTGGCCGCCTTCTGGGCGGGGAAAATACCGAAAAACAATCCCACGGCCATCGATACCGAGAGTCCCAGGAAAACCGACCACCAGGTAACGGCCGCCGGCAGGGGAGTGGTCGCCCCGATTATAAGGGCGATGCCGAATCCGGCCAGGATTCCGATCACTCCGCCCAGCCCGGTCAGGACCACTGATTCCAGCAGGAACTGCTTGACTATGTCGCCGGCCCTCGCCCCGATGGCCTTCCTTATGCCGATTTCCCTGGTCCTTTCCTTGACCGCTACCAGCATGATATTCATGACTCCTATTCCGCCAACCAGAAGGCCGATGGAAGAGATGACGATCATCACGATAAAAGCCGCCCCGGTAATCTGGTTGTAAAGGGTCAGCAGGGTTTCCTGGGTGTATATGGAAAAATCGTTGGGCTTGTCGGGCGGGACCTTTCTTCTGACCCGGAGCAGGTTGGTGACCTGGTCGATTGTTTCCTCCACCTTGGTCGGGTCCTTGGGGGTCAGGGTCAGCTGCAGAGAACTCATATCATAGGGAAAATACTTCATCAGGCTGGTATAGGGAATCACCAGGATGTTGTCCCGGCTCTGGCCAAACATCTGTCCCCGCTTGCCCAGAACGCCGATGACGGTGAAGCTCTCACCGCCAATTCTTATTTCCTTGCCCAGGGGGTTAGTGTGAGGGAACAGGGCTTCGGCCACTTCCGAACCCAGCAGGCAGACCCGGGCCTTATGCCTGATTTCGGCTCCGGTGAAGCCCCGCCCTTCCCGTGGCAGGTAGATAGCATAGACCTTAAAAAAGTTTTCGTCGGTCCCGAACAGGATGGCATTGTCGCTTTTCAGGTTCTGGTATTTCACTTCCGGCAGTTGCAGGAAATCGGGGTTTAAGAAGATGGTCAGTCCCCCCACCAGGGGGCATTCCTGCAGGATGGCCTCGGCATCCTCGATGGACAGGTCTTTCCTCTGCCTTTCTTCTTCCGAGATGTTGCCCATCCTGACCGCTTCGTACTTCTGAACCATGATCAGGCTGCTGCCGACTTTTTCTATTTCGCCGGCGATGGTCCGGTTCAGCCCCTGGATGACCGAAACCATGGCGATGACGGTCATGACCCCGATGACAATGCCCAGGGTGGTCAGGAAGGAGCGCATTTTATGGGCCCTGATAGACTCCAGGGCCATTCCGAATATTTCCTGGAACAGTCCGGTCCTGGCTTTCATTGTTCTGACCTCAGGGCTTCCACCGGGTTGAGCCGGGCCGCCCGGTTGGCCGGGTAGATGCCAAAGAACAGGCCGACCATGGTCGACATCATGATGGCCACGACGATGGAAACCGGGTCGACCCTGGAGGGCAGGGAGGTGGCCGCGGTGACCGCCGTGGCAATCAGGTAGCCCAGCAGGATGCCGACTATCCCGCCCACGCCCGAGATAATGGCCGATTCAATCAGGAACTGAATAAGGACATCGCGGCGCCGGGCTCCCACGGCCATCCTGATGCCAATTTCCTTGGTTCTTTCGGTCACCGAGACCAGCATGATATTCATGATGACGATGCCGCCGACCAGCAGGGCAATGGCCGAGATGGCAATCATGGCGAAATATATTCCCGAGGTGGCCGACTTGTAAAACTGGATGAAGGTATCGGAGGTGACGAAGGCGAAATCATCGGGCTGGCCGTAGGTTCTTTTCCGGGCCGACCTGAGGATGGTTCGGACCTCCTCCATGGCCCTGGCCATGGCTTCCTGGGAAGAGGTGTGGATGTTGATGCTTATCGTCTGGCGGCTGCCGTAAATCTTCATGAAGGTGGAAATGGGTATCCAGGCGTAATTGTCCTGGCTGAAGCCGAGCAGCTTGCCCTTCTTCTTGCCCAGGCCGATGATCTCGAAATTCTGGTTGCCGATTTTCAACCAGCGGCCGACCGGGTCCAGTCCCGGAAACAGGTTTTCGGCCACGTCGGCTCCAATTATGCAGACATAGCGGGAACGGTCTTCATCGTCCTGGCTGATAAAGCGGCCCCGCTCCAGCTCCAGGACCGAGCCGATCATGTGGTCAACGGCGGTTACCCCGCGGATGGAGACATCCTTGATTGACCGGCTTCCGAACTTGGCCGTCCGGCTGGTGTTGACCGAGGCCCCGACCAGTTCGCAGGAGCGGCAGAGCTGGCGAAGTATCCTCATGTCCTCCAGGGTCAGGTCCTTCCGTTTCATCTGCTCCTGGTATTCCTTGATGGTGGTGATAAAGGGTGCGAACTTGGAGACCGAGAAGTCGTTGGCCCCGTAGAAAGACATCCTGGTATAGACATAGTTGTTGAGCCCCTGGATGACCGAGACCACGGCGATGATGGTCAGCACCCCGATGATCACCCCCAGCAGGGTCAGGAAAGTCCTAAGCTTGTTGTGCCAGAGGGAGTCAAAGGCCATGTCCAGAGACTCGCGGAGATAAAGGCTGCTTCTTCTCATTTCTGTCTGCCAGTAAGTTTACTATATTTTATACGAAAGAATAAGGGGCGGGTTCAGCCTGAAGGGGTGTGGCCGCCGCCGACAAGGCCGCGGAGGCCGGGACCGTGGGGCAGGTCTATCAGACCATCGGTCCAGGATGCGGCCGGCCGGGCCAAGAATCTGTTTTGTTGACTGGGCAGCAAACCCGGTCAATAATTAGAATCTAAATATAAAGCTGGAGGAGAGGCAGATGTGCCAGTTTGACCTTGAAGCCGAAGGGCAGAGTGTGCCCTGTCTTTATTTTGATGAACCGGGGCTCGCCAACACCGAGGCCACCTTAAAAAGAGCGGCCATCAGGGCGGCCGAACTCAATATTGAGCAGGTGGTGGTGGCCTCGGCCTCGGGGGAGACCGCCCTGAAGGCGGCCGAAATTTTCCATGACTGCCGGCTGGTGGTGGTCACCCATTCCACCGGTTTCTACCGGCCCAACTTCCAGGAGATGCCGGAAGAGATAAGACATCGCCTGGAGGAAAAGGGGGTGAAGGTCCTGACCTGCCAGCACGCTTTCGGCGGTGTTAACCGGGCGGTGCGGAAGAAGCTCGGGACCTACGAGCTGGATGAAATCATCGCCTATACCCTGAGAGCCTTTGGCGAGGGAATGAAGGTGGCCATCGAGGTCAGCCTGATGGCGGCCGATGCCGGACTGCTGGAAACCGGCCAGCCCTGCCTGGCCATGGGCGGAACGGAAAAGGGAGTGGATACGGCCATACTGCTAAGGCCGGTCAATGCCCAGAATTTCTTCGACCTGAGGGTCATGGAAATCCTGGCCAAGCCCGGCTTCTACCACGAGGAAGCTAGGAAAAAATAAAACCGGAAGAAAGTTTCCAGGTTCGTGGTCACCGGTTCTGCCGGCCATGGCCGAAAAGGTCCTAACCCAATTTATCTTATCGTCTTCGTTTTTTATTTTTTTATAAATTATTGCTGGGCCGGGGCTGATGTTTCTGTTCTCCGTGGAACGGCTTTCCCTGACGGACTCTACTTTTATTCCCGGCTCTGGTAAAATGTTGACAAAGTTTATTCCGGGAGAAAGACCATTATCAGGCTAAACAAGTTTTTGGCTCAGGCGGGACTGGCCTCGCGCCGGGAAGCCGACCGGATGATCCAGGAAGGTCGGGTCAGGCTCAATGGCCGGGTGGTGACCGAACTCGGGGTGAAGGTTGATGAGCATAAAGACCGGGTTGAAGTGGACAACCGTCCGGTCAGGTTACCCTCGGAACATGTCTACCTCCTGCTCAACAAACCGGCCGGTTACATAGTTACGGTAGACGATCCCCAGCAGCGGAAGACGGTGATGGAGCTGCTGCCGCGCCTGCCGGTCCGGGTCTTTCCCGTGGGCCGGCTGGATGCCGAAACCGAAGGCCTGTTGCTTTTTACCAACGACGGAGAACTGGCCCACCGCCTGACCCACCCGCGCTACGAAGTTAAAAAGCTTTATGAAGTAAAGGTGAAGGGCTTTGTCGAGGATAAAGAGCTGGAGAAGCTGGAAAAGGGAATCTTCATAGACGGTCGAAAAACGGCCCCGGCCCGGGCCAGGATTATCTACCGCAACCGGGAAAAATCATTGCTTAGCCTGGAAATCCACGAGGGCCGCAAGCACGAAGTGCGCAAGATGCTCTATGCCCTGGGCTTTGAAGTTAAAAA
This sequence comes from Candidatus Aminicenantota bacterium, assembly GCA_013178315.1. Classification (GTDB taxonomy): domain Bacteria; phylum Acidobacteriota; class Aminicenantia; order Aminicenantales; family Saccharicenantaceae; genus Saccharicenans. The sequence goes on along the minus strand of JABLWX010000028.1, from coordinate 6,602 downwards.
ACTCCGCCGGGTGTCCTTCGCCGGACTCACCATCAAGGGCTTGCGCCGGGGTTTCTGGCGGCGGCTCAGGCCGGAAGAGGTGGACAGGCTGAAAAAAATGACCGGCCTGGCCGATTAGACCTGAACCCGGGACTTAATGTAATTTGTCCCGGGTCTTATTTCTCGTGGTGCAACCCATAGCTTTCTCTTACCGGCAGCAAGAGCTCCGGCCGGCTTAACCCTCTTCCGGTTCTTCCCCCGCTTCACCCGATTCTTTTTCGATATGCTTCCAGAGAAGTTCGTCCTCGAATTCTTCCCAGGCCATGCCCAGGTGCCAGATGCCGGCATCGACCAGGCTATTTATGGTTTCCTCTTCATAGGTCCCGTTTTCCAGCCGGTCGCCGGCCCTGATCCCGGTCAGGATTTCCATTCCTTCGTCCACGGTCTTAATCGGGTAAATATGAAATTTACCCTGGGCCACGGCCTGGACCACTTCCTCTTTTAGCATCAGGTTCTTGATATTCTGGTGGGGGATGATGACTCCCTGGGTTCCGGTCAGGCCACGGGCCTTGCAGACCTGGAAAAAACCTTCAATTTTTTCATTAACGCCGCCGATGGGCTGGATTTCGCCCCGCTGGTTGATGGAGCCGGTAACGGCAATATCCTGGCGCAACGGCACCCCGGACAGGCTGGAGAGTATGGCGAAGGCCTCGGCCGCCGAGGCGCTATCCCCGTCCACCCCGGAGTAAGACTGTTCAAAGGCAATGCTGGCCGACAGGGCGAAGGGCTTATCCTGGGCATACTTGCCGCGCAGGTAACCGCTCAAAATTAATACCCCCTTGTTGTGGGTTCGCCCGCTGAGGTCAGCTTCCCGCTCGATGTTGATGACTCCGGCCCGGCCGGTTGAGGTTCTGGCCGTGATCCTGGTCGGCTTGCCGAAGGCCAGCTCCCCGGTGTCGTAGACGGCCAGGCCGTTGACCTGCCCGACCACCCGGCCCTCGGTGTCAATCAGGATGGTCCCCTCGTCTATCATTTCCTGGATCTTCCTCTCCACCAGGTTGACCCGTTCGATTTTTTCCTGGATGGCCTGGTTGACATCTTCCCTGGAGATAACCTCTTTTCCGGCATGCCTGGCCCAGTAATCGGCTTCCCTGATGATGTCAGCTACCAGGTGAAAGCGGGTTGACAGCTTTTTCTGCCGGCCGGCCAGCTTGACCCCGAATTCCACGATGGCCGCGATTCCTTCCCTGTCGACCGGCCGCAGGCCGTCCTCGTCGCAGATTTTCTTGATGAACCGGACATAATCGTTGATGGTCTTCTGGCTTTTTTCCATTTCAGAATCGAACTCGACCTTGACCTTGAAGATCTTTTTGAAATCCTCGTCGTAAAAATAGAGAAGGTTGTAAATGTAGTCATCACCGATTATGATCACCTTCACCCTGCACTTTATCGGCTCCGGTTTCAGCCTGGCCGTGGAGATGGCAAATATGGAGATGGGGTTCTGGATCTCGAAGGTCTGGTAACGCAGGGTCCGGAGAAGGGTGGGCCAGACCCCGGGCTCGGTTAAAACATCGAGGGCATTGAGCACCAGGTACCCGCCGTTGGCCTTGAGGAAGGAGCCGGCTTTAATCTTGGTGAAGTCGGTCTGGGCCACGCCGAAGCGGCTGTAGGAATACTCGATGGTGCCGAAAAGGTTGGGGTAGCTGGGCGAGATTTCCATCACCACCGGTGCTCCCTTGGTCTCCGAGTTATCCACCAGGAGGTTAACCCGGTAGGAAAGATAGGGATCAAGGCCGGTTTCCTTTTCCGGCTCCTCTTTGGGAGAGGCCTTGAACAGGTCCAGGTCGAGTGCCAGGTTTTTCTCGACCTCGTCCAGATATTGCTGCACGGCCGGGAAGGGTAACTTTTGCCTCAGGTCATTCAAACCACCCTTGATGAGCGGGGTGCAGGCTTCAACTTCCAGGTTTTTAAGCTGGCCCTGGGTTTCTTCATCTATTTCCTTGAGGGTGGCAATCAGTTTTTCCAGCTGTTCGGTCAGTTGCTCGTATTTTTTCTTGAGTTCGTCCAGCTGCTGCCTGGTCATCTTTTCTTCCCTGACCAGGGTTTCCAGCTTGTTAAAGGGAGTGGGCTGACCGTCGACCACGGGAATAAGCTCGGGCCTGGTAAAAATGCCCACCGGAACCTGGATTACGGTAAAACCCTCGGCCGCCACCAGGTCGTCAAACTTCTGGAGTATTTCTCTCTGTTTGCGCTGCTGGGTTTCCAGGATGGCCTGCTTTTTTTCCTGGAAGTACTGGCTCTTCAGCAGCTCGGGGATGTTGGTCCGGAGCATGGCGATCAGCTTGTCCAGGCCATCGCTCAACAGCCGGCCCCGGCCGGCGGGCAGGCTCAGCAGGACCGGCTCATCTGGCTTGCTGAAGTTATTGACATACAGAAGGTCGTCGGGGATTTCCCCGGTCGCCCTGATTTTTTCCAGGAATTGCTTGATGGTGGTGGTGCGGCCGGTGCCGACCATGCCGGTGATGAAGATGTTATAGCCCCGGCTCTTGATCTCCAGGCCGGTTTTCAGGGATTCCAGGGCCCGGTCCTGCCCGATGATGTCCTCGCAGGCCGGGCAGCTGGCGGTGGTATCGTAGGCAATGGCTTCTGGCGGACAGCGCCAGTAGAGTTGCTCGGGTCTGAGTTCTGAAAAATTATTGGCGGGTTTCATATTGGCTCCTGATTACTTTTTACCATTAACCCGGCCATAAATTCAACTGATGACTTCTGCAGGTTGTTGCTGAAAAAAAAAGAAAGTTCTGGTAAAATCTGGAAAAACAGCTTTTCGGGTGCCGGTCATGAATAACGTTGAGATATTAAAAGTCAATAACAGAAAAGACCGTGAAGCCTTTATCCGCTTCCCCTGGGAAATATACCGGGACTATCCCAACTGGGTACCTCCACTGCTCTTTGAGGTCCGGGCCAAGCTCGACCCCAGGAAAAACCCCTTTTTCGAGCATGCCGAGATGGACCTGTTCCTGGCCAGGAAAGGCGGTCAACTGGCTGGCCGGGTGGCGGCCATCATCGACCACCGCCATAACGACTGCCACCGGGAAAAAGTGGTCTTCTTCGGCCTGTACGAGAGCTATAACGACCTGGAGGTGGCCAGAGCCCTGCTGGATACCGTGGCTGGCTGGGGCCGGGAGCGCGGCCTGGAAATCCTGCGCGGCCCGATGAACCTGTCGATGAATGATGAGTGTGCCTTCCTGCTGGAGGGCTTTGACCGGCCGCCGGTCATCATGATGCCATATAACCCCCCATACTATATTGAATTGATGGAGAAGGCCGGGCTGACCAAGGCCAAGGACCTCTATGCTTGCATCATGACCCGGGACCACCAGACCATGGAAAAGGTCCAGGCCGTGATCGAAAAGGTCAGGAGCGCAACCTCTTTTTCCATGCGCACCGTTGATATGAAAAAAATCTATGAAGAAACCCGCAAGGTGGCCCATATCTATAACCAGGCCTGGTCCAAGAATTGGGGTTTTGTACCCTGGACCGAAAAAGAAATGGACTTCATGGCCAGGCGGCTCAAGGATTTTGCCGACCCGGAGCTGGTCATCTTTGCCCTGCACGAGGGAAAGGAGGTGGGCTTCGCCTTCGGCCTGCCCAATTACAATGAAATAATCAAGGACTTGAATGGCCGGCTGCTGCCTTTTGGCATTTTCCATTTACTTTTCAAGCGGAGAAAAATTAAAGGAATGAGGGCGGTGGTCTTCGGCGTTTTACCCCAGTTCCAGCACACCGGGCTGGCCTATCTTCTTTATGATGAGCTGGAGAGGAGGGCCAGGGCCAAGGGTTATGAGTGGGCCGAGACTTCCTGGCAGCTTGAAGACAATGAAGCCATCAATAGATTTACTGCGTCCATAGGTGGTAGAATATACAAGAAATACAGGATTTATGAAAAAAGACCGATCTGACGGCCAAAGGAGAAAGAGATGAAAGTTTACGAAGGCAAGCTGCAGGCGAAAGGATACAAGATAGGCATTGTCCTCAGCCGCTTCAATCAGTTTATCTCCGGTCACCTGCTGGAGGGAGCCCTGGAGGCCCTGAAAAAGCTGGGGGCGGAAGAGGCCAACCTGTCCGTCTACAAGGTTCCCGGCGCTTTTGAAATTCCCCTGGTGGCCAGGATGCTGGCCCGGAAGAAACAGGTCGACGGCATTCTCTGCCTTGGCGTTCTGATCCGGGGCGAGACACCGCATTTTGATTTTCTCAGTGCCGAGGTCACCAAGGGCCTGGCCCAGGTGGCCATGGAAGAGGGCCTGCCCGTGGCTTACGGCATCCTGACGGTGGAGACCCTGGAACAGGGAATTGAAAGGGCCGGAACCAAGGCCGGAAACAAGGGCTACAACGCGGCCATGGCCCTGGTGGAGATGCTGAACCTCCTGCAGGATTCCAAGCTGAAGTAAAGCCCGGAAGAGATTTCTGCTCATGGGAAAAAGAAGAAAAGCCAGGGAGTGTGCTTTACAGATTCTATTTCAGCTGGAGTTCACCGGCGATGAACTGCCGCTGGTGCTGAAAGATTACTGGTCCCGGCAGGCTGTCCCGGCCGAGACCCGGGAATATTGCGAGTGGCTGGTCCGGGGAATCTGTGAACACCAGGCAGAGGTGGACCGAACCATCCAGCAGGCTTCCAAGAACTGGCGGCTGGAAAGGATGGCCACCGTTGACCGGAATATCCTGAGGCTGGCCGTGTTCGAGATGCTCTTTGAAAAGAACCTGGCCCCGTCCATCATCATGGATGAGGCCATCGAGATAGCCAAGAAATATTCCGGGCAGGAAGCGGCCAATTTCGTCAACGGCATCCTGGACGGGGTGCACCACCAGCTCCAGGGTGTTCCCGGCCCGGACCGGAACTGAAGCAGTTTGACCGGCACAATCTCAAGAGGTGATAAAAATGAGTGAACAGCAAGCCAAGAAAGACCGCGAGCTTAGGCTGGTCCAGGAAGAACTCAGTGACCAGGAACTGATCCGCCTGGATAAATGGCGGAAACTTCAGGAGAGGGGACTGGAAGTCTTTCCCCACCGGGCCGAGGTCAGCCACTCCGTTTTCGAAGTGGTCGGGGAATTTTCCCCCTTAAGCAAGGAAGAGCTGGAAGGGCATGAATACAGGGTGAAGGTCCCGGGCCGAATTATGACCATCCGCAAGATGGGCCGGGCCACCTTCTTTCATATCGCCGACTGCCGCCGCCGGCTACAGGTTTACCTGAGGGAAGATCAGGTCGGACCGGAAAATTACGAGCTGTTTGACCTGTTCGACATCGGCGACGTGATACTGGTCGAGGGCCGGCTGTTCCGGACCAGGACCGGTGAGCTGACCGTGCTGGCCGAAAAGTTTTCATTCCTGGCCAAGTCTTTCCACCCGCTACCCGAAAAATGGCATGGCCTGCAGGACGTGGAGCTTCGCTACCGCAAGCGCTACCTGGACCTGATCATGAACCCGGAGTCGAGCGAGACCTTCATTACCAGGAGCCGGATCGTCAGCAGCCTGCGAAAATTTTTTGATGACCGCGGTTTCCTGGAGGTGGAGACCCCGATGATGCAGGTCATTCCCGGCGGGGCCCTGGCCAGGCCTTTCAAGACCTTCCATAACGCCCTGGGAATCGACCTCTACCTGAGGATTGCCCCGGAACTCTACCTGAAGCGCCTGGTGGTCGGTGGCCTGGAAAAGGTCTATGAGATAAACCGCAATTTCCGCAACGAGGGAGTTGACTCCCAGCACAACCCCGAGTTCACCATGCTGGAGTTCTACCAGGCATATATCGACTACAACCAGTTGATGGACCTAACCGAAGAGCTCTTTGTCTACCTGGCCCGGGAAATTCACGGGAAGGAAGAATTCCCTTACGGCGAGGAAACCATTTCCTTCAGGCGGCCCTGGAAAAGGATTAAGTTCCAGGACGCGGTCCGGCAGTACAGCGGTCTGGCTCCGGCCAGGTTCGATGACCCGGAGGCCCTGATAGAATTTGCGGCTACCCTGACCGCCGACCGGAAACCGACCAGCTATGCCAAGGCCCTGGACGTTATCTTTGACAAGCTGGTCAAGGATAAGATTGTCCAGCCGACATTCATCATCAACCCTCCACGGGAAATTTCACCACTGGCCAAGGCCGACCCGGTCCACCCGGAGGAAGCCAACCGCTTCGAGCTGATCATTGCCGGCATGGAAATTGCCAACGCCTTCTCCGAGCTGACCGACCCCTTCGAGCAGCGGCAGCGCTTCGAAGAGCAGGCGGCCATGAGACAGACCGGGGACGAGGAATCGCACCTGGTGGACCTGGATTACGTTGAGGCCCTGGAATACGGCCTGCCGCCCACCGGCGGCGAGGGCGTCGGGATAGACCGGCTGACCATGATCCTGGCCAACCGGAAATCGATCCGGGAGGTTATCCTGTTCCCGCTCCTGAAACCGAGATGAGGACAGGCCGCAGGTGAGACCGGCATGAGCTTTGAATTATTCCTGGCCCGCAGGTACCTGACTGCCAGAAGGAAGCAGGCCTTTATTTCCGTCATCACCTCTGTTTCCATCCTGCGAGTGACCATCGGAGTGATGGCCCTGGTCATTGCCCTGGCTCTGATCACCG
>JABLWX010000027.1 GCA_013178315.1 Candidatus Aminicenantota bacterium | reverse complement strand
AGACCGAGAGGCGCCTGATAAATTTCATCGGGATTAACGAGACTGATTGAATTCTCAACGGCGAGTCTGACCAGGACCGGGCTTGTCAACAATTGAGGCTTTATTTTTTAAGTCAAGAATGATTGCTCCAGCTTGTCCCCGGCCTGTGGGCAGGTCAGCCTTTTTTTCACGGCTGGCAAAAAAAAGGGCGGGAGCAGCCGGGCAGGAAAGAGATGCCGCCAGCCTGATTGATTTAAAATTTTTTTTTAATTAAGATAATCAGGAATAAATTCAGGGCAGCACTGATATCTGAGGAGAAGCCTAATGGAGTTGAAACCGAAGCCTGTTGGCGAAGTGGAGCTTCCCGGGATCCCGGTTTTTAAGAAGGGCAAGGTCAGAAATGTTTTTGACCTGGGCGATAGGCTGTTGATCGTGGCCACCGACCGGATCTCGGCCTTTGACTTTGTTCTGCCTTCCCTGATTCCTCACAAGGGAAAGGTCCTGACCCAGATCTCCAGGTTCTGGTTCGACTATACCTACCTGGTCTGCCCCAACCATATGATCTCCACTGAGCCGGCCGATTTTCCGAAAGAATTGCAGTCTTATGCCGACCTCCTGGAAAAACGCTCGATGCTGGTCAAAAAGGCCCGGGTCATTCCGGTGGAATGTGTCGTCCGGGGATATCTTTCTGGTTCGGGCTGGAAGGAATACCAGGAGACGGGCAAGGTCTGCGGGATAAAGCTGCCGAAAGGGCTCCAGGAGTCGTCCCGCCTGGAAGAACCGATTTTTACGCCCTCGACCAAGGCCGAGGTCGGCCACGACGAGAACATCACCTTCAAGGAAATGGAGAAGATTGCTGGCGAGGAACTGGCCGAAAAAATAAGGAAGGTCAGCCTGGAACTATACCTGAGAGCCAGCCTCTATGCTATTTCCAAGGGAATCATCCTGGCCGACACCAAGTTCGAGTTCGGCCTGGATGAAAATAACGAGCTGGTTCTCGTTGACGAGCTGTTCACACCCGATTCTTCCCGGTTCTGGCCACTGGCGGAATATGTCCCGGGAAAATCCCAGCCCAGCCTTGATAAACAATTTGTCCGGGACTACCTGATCAGCACCGGCTGGGACAGGAAGACGCCTCCACCTCCGCCCCTGCCAGAAGAAATCATCGAGCAGACCTCGAGGCGTTACCTTGAGATTTACCAGCTTCTGACTGGGAAATCTGACTTGCCCTGAATCATTAAGATAAACATAAATTATTAAGATAATATCAATCGGACCATGATAGACGGAGCTGTCGACCTTCATATCCATTCTTCCTTCAGCTGCGACGGTGACTATTCGCCCGAAGAGCTGGTCAGAATGGCCAGGGAGGAGGGATTCCGGGCTATAGCCATAGCCGACCATGATACGGTTGGGGCCTATCCTGAAGCCATCGAGGCCGGCCAGAAAGGTGGCATTGAGGTGATTCCCAGCATCGAGGTCACGACCGTCTTTGCTGGCCGCGAGTTTCACCTTATGCTTCCCTTCGTCAACTGGGAAAGCGAGGCCATAAAATACATAATTTCCAGGATGGAGACTTCCCGGGTAGAAGAAGCCCGGACCAGGGTAGCCAGGCTCCGCGAGAACGGCCTGGAAATAGACTGGGAAGAAGTCTGGCAGAAATCAGGCCAGACCCCGCCACTCGGAGTCAAGATCGCCCAGATTCTCCTGGACAAACCGGAAAGCCGGCTTAACCCTGACCTCCAGAAATATTATGACGAGGACCAGCAGCCGAAGGCTCCCTATGTTTTCTACCAGGACTTTTTCACCGAGGGGGCTCCGGCTCATGTCCCCAAACAGCACATCTCGCTGGAGGAAGTCCTCAGCCTGGCGCCACTCACCGGCGGGGTGTCTGTCCTGTCCCATCCAGGAGCCTATTTTCAGAGGACGACCAGGGAAGACTTGATATTTCTTAAGGAGCTCGGGCTCAAGGGCCTGGAGGTCTATACTTCGTACCACGACACGAACGAAATTGAATATTACCTGGCCCTGGCCCGGGAGCTGGACCTGGTGGCCACCGCGGGTTCTGATTTCCACGGGAAGATCAAGCCCGGGGTAAAATTTGGCTTGATAAAAAAAGGCGATTATTCTATGGTGGAAAAGTTAAGGGAGAGAAGGGCCTGATGTCCTTTCATCTAAACTGGCTTGATACCCTGCTGCTGGTCATCCTTCTCATTACTTTTATTCTAGGGCTGGTCAAGGGATTTATCAGGCAGATAATCGGGATCCTGGCGGTGGTGGTCGGTATTATACTGGCTTCGCGGTATTATGGCTGGCTTTCCTGGCAGTTGTTCAGCCGGATCGAATCGGACTTCTGGAGAAACGGGCTTAGCTTCTTGATCATCTTCTTCGGAGTGGTCCTGGTCGGCTGGTTGATAGGCTTTCTTCTTAGCAAGCTGATGAAGGGAACGCTAAGCCTGGCCAACCACCTGCTGGGTGGAGTCCTGGGCTTATTGAAGGGAGTCCTGATCGGGGCGGTAATAATCTTTGCCATGCTCAGCTTCGACTTTCAAAGACAGGCAATAATAGGCTCCCGCCTGGCTCCAACCATGGTCAAAATATCCCGGGCCATGGTTTTGCTAATTCCCCAGAGCCTCAGGGAACGTTTTAGCGATACGGTGAAAAGGTACGAGGGTAAAGGAGGACGGCATGAGCAAAAAATATGAAGAACTAACCATCCACCAGAAGCTGGAATCGCTGATTCATGACATGGTCGAAAAGGAAATACACCTCAAGGAAGCACTGGCCGAGTTTGAGAAGATTTACCTGGAAACGGCTGCCTCCAAGTACCGGGCCAACAAGTCAAAGATGGCCCAGGCCCTCGGCATCCATCGCAATACCCTCCATAACCGCTTCAAGGTCCTGAAATTAAAGAAGAAAAAATAGCAGTCCGGGAACCAGTCTGCTAAAATTTTAATCAGAAAATCTTGACAACTTTTCTATCATATTTTATAATTAGCAATCCAAAAATTAGACTGCTAAATTAATCTAAGTAAGGAGGTCTTTCATGAAGATTCAACCCCTTTATGACCGTGTTCTCTTGAAAAGGATTGAGGAACAGGAAGTAAAGAGGGGAAGCATCATCATCCCCGACACCGCCAAGGAAAAACCCCAGGAGGCTGAGGTTATCGAGGCGGGCAAGGGGAGGGTGACCGAAGACGGAAAGGTCATTCCCCTGACCGTTAAGAAGGGCGATCGCGTGCTCATCGGCAAGTACAGTGGTACCGAAGTGACCATTGACGGCGTGGAGCATGTCATCGTCCGCGAAGAAGAGATTCTGGCAGTAATAACCAAGTAAAGGGAAAGGAGGTAGAATATGGCTAAACAAATTATCGTTGGAGACGAAGCCAGGCAGGCTTTACTTAAAGGAGTTAACATCCTGAGCAACGTGGTCAAGGCCACCCTGGGACCGCGAGGCAAGAACATCATTCTGGACAAGAAATTCGGTTCCCCTACCAGCACCAAGGATGGGGTGACCGTGGCCAAGGAAATCGAACTGAAAGACCCCTGGGAGAACATGGGCGCCCAGCTGGTCAAGGAAGTTGCCTCCAAGACTTCCGACGTGGCCGGCGACGGCACCACCACCGCCACCGTCCTGGCCCAGATCATCTATTCCGAGGGCATCAAGCACGTGACCGCTGGCCGGAATCCGAACCTGATCAAGAAGGGAATCGACCGGGCCGTGGAAGAAGTCGTTAAAGAGCTCAAGGGAATGAGCCGGGAAGTTACCGGCGAGATGATCGCCCAGGTTGGCGCCATCTCTGCCAACAACGACGAGTCCATCGGCAAGATCATTGCCGAGGCCATGGAAAAAGTTGGCAAGGACGGCGTTATCACGGTGGAAGAGGCCAAGGGCCTGGAAACCACCCTGGAATTCGTCGAGGGCATGCAGTTTGACCGCGGCTATCTCTCTCCCTATTTCATCACCGACCCGGAGAGAATGGAGTGCGTCCTGGAGAACCCGCTGATCCTGCTCCACGAGAAGAAGATCTCGAACCTGAGAGAGTTCCTGCCCCTGCTGGAAAGCGTGGCCAAGATGGGTCGGGCCCTCCTGGTGGTGGCCGAAGAAGTCGAAGGCGAAGCCCTGGCCACCCTGGTGGTTAACAAGTTGAAGGGTACCCTGATGTGCTGCGCCGTCAAGGCCCCCGGTTTTGGTGATAGACGGAAGGCCATGCTGGAAGACATCGCCATCCTGACCGGCGGCAAGGTCATCACCGAAGACATCGGCGTCAAGCTCGAAAACGTCACCATGGACTGGCTGGGTGAAGCGGCCAAGGTCGTCGTGGATAAGGATAACACCACCATCGTCGAGGGTAAGGGCAAGCACAGCGAGATCCAGGCCAGGATCAAGCAGATCCGGACCCAGATCGAAGAAACCACTTCCGATTACGACCGTGAAAAGCTGCAGGAAAGACTGGCCAAGATGGTCGGCGGCGTGGCCCTGATCAAGGTCGGCGCGGCCACCGAGACCGAGCTCAAGGAAAAGAAAGCCCGGGTGGAAGACGCCATGCATGCCACCAAGGCAGCCGTGGAAGAGGGTATCGTCCCCGGTGGCGGGGTGGCCCTGCTGCGCTGCCAGAAGGCCCTGGAAAATCTGAGCCTGGACGGCGACATGCAGATCGGTGTCCAGATTATCCGCCGGGCTATCGAGGAGCCGCTGCGCCAGATTGCCGAGAACGCCGGGCACGAGGGTTCCATCGTGGTGGAAAAGGTCCGGGAAATGAAGCAGGATTTCGGGTTCAACGCCCTGACCGAAAAGTACGAGGACATGATTAAGGCCGGAATCGTCGACCCGACCAAGGTCGTCCGCACCGCCCTGCAGAATGCCTCCAGTATTGCCGGCCTGCTGCTGACCACTGAAGGTTGCGTTACCGAAATTCCCGAGGAAGAGAAGAAGCCGTCCTATCCCACCCCGCCCAGCGACATGTATTGATAGCTGATAACCGCGGCAGTTAATGATAAGGCCGCTTCCGGGTTGACTGGAAGCGGCCTTTCTTTTTTGAGCCCTTGAGCTGGCTTGTGGTATATTAGGTCCATTGACGACATCCGGTCATAGAAAATTCAGATGAAAATTCTCGACCGTTATCTCCTGCGGGAAATTGTGGCGGCCTTCCTGGTTTCCCTGGGTTTTATCATCCTGGTCATGCTGATGAACGAACTCTTCTACCTGGCCGAAATTTTCCTGACCAGGGAGGTGCCGATAAAGATTGTCCTCAGGGTCCTGTTCTTCCTGCTCCCCTCCATCCTGGCCCTGGCCCTTCCCCTGGCTTTCATGGCCGGCGTCCTGGGCGGGCTGGGACGCCTGGCCGGTGACCGCGAAACAGAGGCCATGCGGCTGCTGGGCATAAGTCCCGGCAGGGTACTGAAGCCGGTCTGGTTCCTGGGCACAGTTCTTTTCCTGGTCTGCCTGATTTTTACCTTCTGGCTTACCCCGGCTGCCAATTACCGCTGGCTCCAGACCATGGTCAATTCCGTCCTGAGTGGGGTCAGGCTGGAACTGGAACCGGGCCGGTTCGTGGAATCGCTGCCGGGGAAAGTTCTTTACATGGAAAGCCTGGGGAAGGACCGGGAATGGCGGGATATCTTGATGTATCAGAAAGATGAAACCGGCAGGGTGGAAATCACCTCAGCCCGGGAGGCCAGGCTGGAACTCCAGCCGGAGCGGCGGGAGGCCTGGATTCTTCTGGAAAAGGGCCGGGTTTACCGGATGCTCCTCGAGGACCCGGAAAGCCTGAACCTGATTGAATTTGAAAGAAGCCAGCAGTCCCTGGACCTCAAAGGCCTCAGTCCAAGCTTTTTGCTGGAAAAAAAGAGCCGTGAGAAAAATATCAGAGAACTCTGGCTCGACCGGGAGCGCCTGGCGGGTAAGAATAACCCGGAAAGCCGCCTGGTAGCCCTCGAACTTCACAAGAGGCTGAGCCTGCCGGCCACCTGCTTTCTGTTTGTCTTCCTGGGAGTGGGGCTGGGCTGGAGGCGGTGGCCCGGGGGTAAACTTGGTGGTTTTGGCCTGAGCCTGCTCGTAATCCTGGCTTATTATTTTCTCCTTGTGGCCGGCGAACAGAAAGCCCTGCGGGGCAGCCTGGCCCCCTGGCTGGCCATGTGGCTTCCCAACCTTCTCATCCTGGCTGTAGGCCTGAATCTCTATTTTCAGGCCCTCAGGAAGGATCGGTCCGGAGAGATCTTCAGGCCAGTCCTAATTCCGGAGGTTCTTTCTCGCTTTAGTGAGAAACATAATCTATTCAGTAAAAAAACTGTCGTCACGGCCGGATCCCGCCGAACTTTTCTCTCCCGGGTCGACGGCTACTTGTTTTCCTGGTTCTTCCGCCTGTTGGTTCAATTATTCCTGGCGCTGCTGCTGGTCATGTCCTCGGTTACTTTTCTGCTGAGGCTGGAGTTAATCGGGGGTGGCGATAAGACCATGAAGGACCTGCTGGCTTTTATCTGGTTTAAGGTCCCAGAATTTATCCTTTTCAGCCTCCTGCTGGCCATCCCGGCCGCGGCTGCCCTGAGCCTGGGGCTCCTGTACCGCCGAAAAGAAATGCAGGCCTTCATCTGCTCGGGCCTGAGCTACTGGAGGGTGGTGCGGTCCCTGTTAATTTTTGGGCTGTTGCTGGCGCCGCTACTGTTTGTCTGGCAGGACCGGGTCCTCAGCCGGAGCAATTTCCAGGCCGAGGAACTATGGGCCCGGCTCTCTGACCGGCCGGTCCGGACTTTCAGTTACCTCAATCGCTACTGGATCCGGTCCCGGGCCGACGGTCGCTTCTACCATTACGATCTCCTAAGACCCGAAGAGCGCCTCCTCTCTCGCCTGTTGATTCTGGAAGAAGCAGTTGAAGGGCCTGGCTTCAGGAAGATGGTTTATGCCAGCGAGGCCAAGGTTCAGGGTGACAGCCTCATCCTGAAAGGAGGCTGGGAGAGGTCTTTTTCCGGACAGAAATCTGAGCTCGAGAGATTCAGCCTGACAACTCTGGAATTGACAGGAGCGGAAGAATATTTCTTCAAGGAATGGAAAGAGCCGGCTACCATGAAAGTCTCAGAGCTGAAACATTACGCCCGGGAACTGGAAGACGCGGGTCTGCCGGGCAACCGTTTTCTCCTGGAAGCCTGGTTCCGCCTGGCTTTCTCGCTTTCCGGGCTGGTGCTGATCCTTCTGGCCTGTGCCTCGGCCGGGCTTCTGGCTCCCAAAGGATTCCTCTGGCCTCTGGCCGCCGGTTTGGTGGGGGTATTTCTTTACTGGCAGGGACTGGCCATCTTCCGCAGCCTGGGCCTGGCCGGGCTCCTGGGAACTTCGACGGCCGCCTGGAGCGCGCCGATAGGCTTTCTGCTGCTGGGGATATATCTTCTCTCCAGGGTCAAAACCTGAAAGCGGGAAGATTACATCTTGTATTTGCCCAGGTCTTCCGGTTTCAGGCTTTCCAGCCACTGCCTGAGTTTTTCGGAATTTTCCAGGTTTTCCTCGCTTTTCAGGCTCTGAGCTTTCTTGATGACTTCTTCGTCCACGTATATCGGGGCGTTCAGCCGGAGGGCCAGGGCAATGGCATCGGAAGGCCTGGAATCAATAAGGTATGGAACGTCGTTATGGCGGCAGTGAATTATGGCGTAGAAAGTATTGTCACGGACATCGTTCACCACGATGCGGTCAACCGAGATCTGAAGCTGGTCCAGGAAATTCTTCATCAGGTCGTGAGTCATCGGGCGAGGGGTGGGCACCCCTTCCAGGCTGAGGGCGATGGCGTTGGCTTCGAAGACGCCGATCCAGATGGGCAGGATCCGGTCCGACAGCGGGTCTTCCAGGACGACGATGGGCATCTTGGAAATCGGGTCCACCACCAGGCCCTTTATTTTCATCAGGATTTCCATTCGAAGCTCCCTCTCCGCACAAATTTAATATAGATTCCGGGGGATAAGTTGTCAAGATAAAGCTGGCCGCGCTGGCGGGCTTTGGGTGACTGCCGGCATTCTTGAAGAATGTGGTATAATAAACTTAACAACCATGTATAAAATCAAGCCAAAAGGCTGGAGGACCCTTCTTTTACTGATCGCGGTCCTGGCTGTATTGAACCGCTGCGGCAGCGGCCGGCTGGAAAAATCGCTCAACCCTGAAGAGAGGGAATTCCTGTCGACGGTCAGGTATACCATTACCTCCGAAGAAAGAAAGATTTTTCTGAAGTTACCTTCAACCGAACGGAAAAGCTTCATGGAAGAGTTCTGGAAGCGCCGGGACCCGCTTCCCGAAACGACCGTCAACGAGTTCAAGGAAGAGTATTTTCTTCGCATCGAGCAGGCCAACAGGCTATTCGGCGAAGGCGGAAAGCAGGGCTGGCTGAGCGACCGGGGCCGCATCTGGATTACCCTCGGGCCACCCGACCACCGCGAGACTTATCCCCGCGGGCAGAGCTTCTATGGTTATCCCGTGGAGATATGGCATTACGGTTTCTACCAGATTTATTTTATCGACCGGTTCTGGAACGGAAATTACCAGCTGGACCCGGCCAGCGCCCGGCAGATCGCCGAAATCACCCAGGTTCAGGTTAGCTGGAACCAGCCCGGCGGCCTGATGTTCCAGGGTAGCCGGGCGATGGATTTTGAAGTCAGGATGGATAAGACCGGGGAGGGAAAAGCTTTAATTGTGGTCAGCCTCCCCTATAACCAGATCTGGTTCAAGGCCCAGCAGGACCGGCTGGAAACAGTTATCGAGGTCAGCCTGGAAATAGAGGATGCCGAGGGAAAGAAAGCTGGCGGAGATAGCCGGACGGTTGAAATTGCGGTCACCCCGCAAGAACTAAAGGACAGGTTTGATAAGACCTACGACCTGGAGTTTCAGGTCGGGGTCAGCGGCCGGGGACCGTTTACCCTGAAGGTTACGGTGGAGAACAAGACCGAGAACAAGAAATCGGAAAAGAAACTCAAATTTGATTTTTGAAAAAGATTCGGGATAGCAGGGCAGCCGGCCTGTCGGTCAGCGTGAAGAATTAACCAGTTGCCGGCCCTTGCTGGCATATTGCTCTGAGGCGGCATAGTCACCCAGCCGGTTGTAAAGGTCGGCCAGCAGGAAATAGCCCAGCGGCAGGTTCTCTTTATCTGGTTTGAGTTCCAGGCCCTTCTTGACCAGGTCTACCGCTTCCTGGAAGCGTTCGCCCCGCCTCAGGTAGACCCGGGCGATATAGAAATAAGTCAGGGGAAAATCCGGGTTGGCCTGAAGGGCCCGCTGCAGGGTTTCCAGTTCTTCCTGTTCCCGGTGCTGCAGGCGATAGAGGCGGGCCAGGTTGAACAGGGCCTTGTAATGGCTGGGAGAATCGGCGATTTCCTGCTGGTAAAGGTCCATGGCTTCCTGGAACCGGTTCTGTTTTTCGTAAAGCTGGGCCAGGTTGTAGCGGAGGTTCAGCAGGGTCGGGTTGAGCTCCCGGGCGGCCCGCAGGTGTTCTTCGGCGCAGGCCAGGTTATCCCGGTTGAGGCAGATGGCGGCTATGGCGTTATGGGCGGAGGCCGAGCGGGGATTTTTCTTAAGGCATTCTTCAAAATAGGGAAGGGCCTTATCGTAGTGGCCTCTCAGGGCATAAAGAGTGCCCAGCACGTGGTAGAACTGCGGGTCTTCGAATCCTCTTTTTACCTGTTCCTGGATGAATTGTTCGGCCAGCTCCAGCCTGTTCAGAGCGGCATAACAGTTGGCCACGTTGATCACGGCGAAAGAGTCGTCGGGCTTGAGTTCCAGGGCCCGGCTGAAGGCTTCAACCGCTTCCTCAAATCTTCGGGCCTTGAAATAAACATTGCCCAGGGCAAAGAACCCGTCGCTGATGGTCGGGTCTTCTTCCAGGATTTTTCTGAGAGCGCTGATGGCCTCGTCGAAATTACCGGCCATCCCGGTTTCCCTGGCCCGGGAGATTTCGTTGAAGATGTTAATCTTATCCTTGGGGTCGGCCAGTTTCTTCCCGGCCAGCCTGGCCGGATCGACGAATGAACCGAGGTAGCCCAGGGCAGCCAGCTTTTCCCTGGTTTCTTCGTCGACGGAGGCGAAGTCGGCTGCGACGGCCTTTTCCCCGGCCTTTTTCTCGAAGTCTTCGGCCAGGCGGGTCAGCTCTTCGTAGACTTTCTTTTCGGCGTAAACCAGGTTCTTCTGTTCGTCCGGGTCTAACTTCAGGTCATAGAGCTCGGGCACGGGGGCGATGATTAATTTATAGCGGTTATTCTGGAAGCTGCGCAGCTCGGACCAGCCGTAGTGATAACGGGGATAGTAAGTCTCAGAGTAGGCCAGCCTGTTTTCCGGTTTCTGGCTTCCCCTGAAATAACGGATCAGGCTTTGACCCTGGACCTCGGGCGGAATGGTCAGGCCGGTCATGTCCAGGAGGGTGGGCATAATATCGGCCAGGGTGACTACCCCTGAATACGTTCTGCCCTTGAATTTCTCGAACGGAGTGATGAAGACCAGGGGGACGTGGACGGCTTCCTGGTAAACAAAAAAGCCATGGGTGGTCTCTCCGTGTTCTCCCAGGCTCTCGCCGTGGTCGGAGGCCAGCACCAGGAACAGGTGGTCCAGCAGTCTTTCTTTTTCCAGGTAGCTCCACAGGCGCGAGAGCTGGCTGTCGGTGTAGGCAATTTCTCCAAGGTAGGGGCGGTCGGGGAACTGGGACTTGAAGGGTTCGGGAGGCTCGTAAGGGGTATGGGGGTCGTAGAGGTGAACCCAGGCGAAGAACTTTCCTGATTTATTCTTTTCCAGCCAGGCCAGGACTTCATCTATTGTTTCTTCGGCCCGGCGCTGGACTTCACCCAGCGAAATCTTTTCAAAGCGACCGAGGTCGAAGCGGTCGAAATAATAGTCAAAGCCCTGGTTCAGGCCCCACTTGGAATCGAGAACATAGGCGGAAACAAAGGCTGCCGTCTGGTACCCGGCAGATTTGAAGGCTTCGGCCATGGTCTCCAGTTGCGGGGGGACAACAAAACCGCCGTTATCCCGGACTCCGTGGTGGATGGGCAGGGTACCGGTCAGGATGGTGGCATGGGAAGGAAGGGTAAGAGGGGTCTGGGCAATGCAGTTCTCAAAGCGCACCCCGGCCGCGGCCATCTTGTTCATGGCTGGCGTGACATCTGGAACGAAGCCGTAGCAGCCCAGGCGGTCAGCCCGCAGGGTGTCCACGGTGACCAGGATGACATTAAAATTTTTCTGGCCACGAAGCTGTTTTACCCCGGAATCCCCGGGCCTGAATATGAAGAAGGCGACAGCCGCCACCAGCACCAGGATCAGCAAAATTAAGATACCTTTTTTCATCATCACTGATTATATCATATAAAGGAGGGGCGGGCAGGAGCGGTCAGTTAAGATCGCGGGAATTTGTGGGGGCCATGGATCCTCTGTTATTCATAAATTTTGCCCGATGTTGGTCAGACAGGATATAACCTGAACGTTAAATTAACCAATTCGCTGATACAAGGGATTGGACCACTAAAACCCGGGGGCAGGGCCGGTAAATACATGTTATGACCGGGCGGAGGAGTGAATGCTGGCTCTGGCTCCAACCGGGATGGTTTTTGCCAGACTTTGCCTCAAATAAAAAAGGGGCGGCAGATTGCTCTGCCGCCCCTGAACTTGAGCTCTGAATATCAGAAGATCAAACGGATTCCAACTCGAGCCTGCCTGGCGTTGACAATTCCGTAGAGTTCGTGACCCATGGTGGAAGGATAGGTGGTCGGATCCCAGTCATACATCCAGCGGGTGCCCCAGGAGGTGATGGTGTCGGCATTCAGCAGGTTAAAGACGTCAACCATCAGGCCCAGCCGGTACTTGCTGGCGAAGGTGAAGATCTTTTCCAGCCTGATGTCGATCTGGTGGTCCATCGGGTAGTGGTTGGAGCCGCGGGGTTCGACAAAGAAGGTGATCCGGCCCTGGGTAAAGCGTGAGGTCCTGTACCTGGTGGTCCAGGCGTTGCCGGTAATGCCGTGGTAGTAGACGTTAACGCTCAGTTCGACCTTGGGGATGACATAGGTGCCCTGGACCTTGATCACGTGGGTCGGGTCGTAGGTGGAGTTTCCCTCGCTGTTAATCCAGAAGTTGGGGTCGTACCTGTCGCCACCCCATCCGATGTCGTCGGCGAAGCCGTTATCGGTGGTGCCCCAGGCCTTGGACAGGGTGTAGGAAGCCAGTAACTGCCACCGGTTGGAGAAGCGCTTATTGAACATGAACTGGATGCCGTGATATTTCCGGAAGGGTTTTTCCAGGATCCAGGGGTAATCGCCGTAGGCTCTATCCAGGTTGGTGATCAGGTACTGCGGGTTTTCCAGAGTTTCCAGAGTTCTTTCATAGACGGTGTAGTTACCAAAGTTGGGAACGGTCACCGTCCTTTCCACGTAATCGGCATTCAGGTCTATGGGCCCGATAAGATTCTTCCACTGGCGGTTGATGTAGCTGATGCTGAAGGAAGAATCCTTGAACAGTTCGCGCTCCAGGCTGACCGTCCACTGGATCATGTAGGGGTGCTTGATGTCCTGGTCCATCAAGAACTGGTTATGGGGAATTGAGAAGGACAGTAACCATTCGTCGGTGATGCCGTCCTCGTCATCGTCGTACCAGTCGTAGTAGTAGCCGTTGTAGTCGCTGTAGACCGAGGGCGGGTTCATCCGGTCGTGATAGGCAGTGAGCATGGCCTCGGAGAAGTGCCCGTAGTGGGCCTTTAAGACAGTGGTCTTGTCGCCGAACAGGTCATAGGAGAAGCCGATGCGCGGGGAGATCCTGGAATTGGTGTAAACGTTCCCCGAAACTCCTTTTACCTGGCCCCAGTAAAAGCTGAACCTGACGCCGGCATTGATGTTCAGTCTCTTGGTCACCTGCCAGGAATCCTGGGCGAAAGCTTCCAGCCTGGTGTACCGGGTGTTGGTGTCGTATCCTTCGTACTGGTAGGCTATGTAAGGATAACCGTAGTAATCGTAGTACTGAATATGGTCGCCCAGCT
Source organism: Candidatus Aminicenantota bacterium (assembly GCA_013178315.1). Taxonomy (GTDB): domain Bacteria; phylum Acidobacteriota; class Aminicenantia; order Aminicenantales; family Saccharicenantaceae; genus Saccharicenans. Next base: position 18,393 of record JABLWX010000027.1, on the reverse strand, counting down.
CTCCCCCCTCACCCGTATAACCCCAGCGGTTGCGGGACATGGACCTTTCGAATTCGGCGCCGAACTTGAAGTCGTGAGAGCCATAAAAGTCGTCCACGAAGTGGCTCAGGTTGGCGTTGGCCTGGAACCGTTGTCTGTCATAATAACCAAAAGTTCCCGAGCTGTAGCGCTGGAAATTATCGGCGTAATCAAAATGCATGTAGGGAGCCATGCCGACTTCAGGGTCAAGATAATAGTAACCCCAGAAATAAGCAGCCTTGATATCCAGGAAGGTCTTGGAGCTGAGGATCTTGGTCAGGCTGAAGTTGCCGACCAGCTCCGGGGATTTCTGCGTGAGTGTCGCTTCTGGCGAAACCGTGGCTCCGGCGCCGCGATTGATACCGTTATAGGTGTCGATCTGGACTGAAGCGGTCATGGTCAGGTTGGTCAGCTGTGAAGTTAACTTGAAGAAGCTCCTGGGCTGCTTGTAATCGACGGCCTCGGGGAAGCCGGTCGGATAATCCTTGCTCCGGTAGTACTGCAGGCCGACGTAGAACCACAACTTGTCCCTGATGATTGGGCCACCCAGATGGGCACTAACGTCCATGAGCTTGGCCAGCGGAGTGGTCAAGTTGGGAAAGTCGCCAATGTAGGCCGAGTTATTGTCCGTGCCCCAGAAACCCTTCGGACCGTCCGTCTTTTTCCCCTGGAAATCGAATTCCATGTGGCCCGAAAAGTTGTTTCCCCCGGACTTGGTTATTAGGTTAAAAATAACTCCCGTAAAGTTGCCGTATTCAGCCGGAAGCCCGACGCCCATGATCTTTGCTTCTTCCACGATGTTGTGGTCGGAGAAGACCCAGGCCGAGCCGGCTTCGGGGTCAGCAACGTTAACACCGTCCATGGTGTAGGCAATTCCCGTGTTCTGGGAAGCGCCGAAGGCCACGTTGTCATTGACACCCGGGGCCATGTTGACGATGTCGGCCGTGAACTGGCTGTAGGGCATGTTGCGCAGTAGCTCGTTGGTCAGGGCAACCGAGGCGGTTTCTGTGGACCTGACGTCGATGGTGGGGGCCTTACCCAAAACCGTAACCGATTCCTCCAGGGCGGACTGCTTCATGCTCAGGTCAACGGTCAAAGTGGTTGTGGTCGTTAAACGGACATTGGAGTTAACCACGTCGTTGAAGCCCTGAAGCTCGGCCTTGACGGAGTACGTTCCGGGCGGAAGGGCCGGGAAACGGTAAACTCCCCTCGCATCCGTTATCGAGGACCTGGTGCCCATAAGACTGGGACCTGAAATGGTCACGGTTACCCCGGGCAGCGGCGCACCCGATTCATCGGTCACCGTCCCGGTGATGGCACCTGTTTCTCTTGACTGGGAATAGGTCAAGGAGGTCAGTGTCAGGATGATGATCAGTGACACAAGAACTTTTTTAGTCAATTTTCACTCCTCTCAAAAATCAACAGAATTGTTTGAGCCGGATAAAACCTGTGGAGTTAGTAATTTGTTTTAAATTTTTGGGCACCCCCTTTTCTCTGTGAAATTGGATCTGGTTATGGTAAAAATTAAACTTTCCTATTCATTCAAAAAATAACTCGACATAAGATACCATAAAAGCAACTTAAATAAAATGAATATTATCAGCCAGCCACTTTTGATTCTTAACATGTAGAAAACATGAAGGTTGTAGCGGATACCCGTCGGGAAAAATATTCAGGCAATCTGTCAGACAGGCTGGGTGTGACTGGCATAAGCGGATTGCAAACAGAAACTTTGTGGATGAGCACTTCTGGAACAAGCTCAACCGGGTGAGCACATTGTCTGGCATACAAATTCAGGATCGCGGCCTGTCTTCTGGTCAGGCGGGGCAGGGGCGTTATGTCCGGGCACGGGGGAACCAATTCCCGACTCCTGTGGTTTTAATGGGTGGCAGACCTGACAACCCAGGGTTCTGTGAAGTTTATCGTTTGTTATGGGAGTGAAGATTAATCCTGGCGGATTTGGTAAAATGGTTTTGCTGGCAATCCCGGCGAGAGGTGCCTGCGCTGACCGGGCCATTCCCGTTCAGCTGCTAAAGCCAGAATCGGAAAGGATAATCATAGTCAAATAAAATGTTCAGAGACAGTTTCAAAAGTTCGAAGTGTTTGTTCTTATCAGCGGTCTTGTGCTTGATTTTAGTTCAGGCTGGGCCCGCCCGGGCTACCGGCCAGAAGCAGAAGGATGTGATCAATGAGCTGACACCGGCCCAGAGAGACTGGCTGGAAATAGTCACTCCAATCATCACCGGCGCAGAAAAAGAAGTCTTCTTCAAGCTGAAGACCGAGCAGGAGCGCGACCGGTTCATCAGCCTGTTCTGGAAGGTCAGGGATCCCAATCCCGATACCAACGAGAATGAATTCTACCGCGAGTACCTGGAACGGGTCCACTTCGCCGACAGGTACTTCGGCATCGGCTCCTCCAAAAGAGGGTGCCTGACCGAGCGCGGTTATTATTATCTGCTGCTGGGCAAACCCCGTGAGCGCCAGATCTTTGCCACCCAGTCCGATATCTGGCCGATGGAACTCTGGTTCTACCAGGGCGACCCTAAGTATGGTTTGCCCGGGTATTTTTATCTCATTTTCTACCAGCCGGAAGGTTCGGGGGATTACCGTCTTTATTACCCGGGCGTTGAAGGACCGGAGAAGCTGGTCATCCCCTCCATGTCTTCCGCCCAGTTAAACCGGAGCAAAGCCCTGGAGGTAATCAAGGCTATCAATGCCGAGCTGGCCAAGGCGGCCATCAGCTACTTGCCGGAAGAACAGCAGGACGGTTTCAGTTCTCTAACCTCCCAGACCATTATTGCCACCATTAAGTCCCTTCCTGAGAAAAAATTTCCTTCGGCCTATGTTAAGAACTACCTGAGCTACAAGGACCTGGTGGAAGTTGATTATTCGCATAATTTCATAAATTCCAACGCCGTGGCCCGGGTGTTCCCCGAGGGTGAGCATTATTTCATCCACTGGTCCATCGAGCCCGATAAGATTAATTTCGCCGAGGTCAACGGGGTTTACTCGGCTACCTACGAACTTACTGTCAGGCTGGAGGATTTAAGGGGCCAGCCGGTTTTGAGCCGGACAGAAGAAGTCCCGCTCAGGTTAAACAGGGAGCAATTCCAGACCCGCTCCCGCCAGAGGCTGGCTTTCCAGGACCTGTTTCCGGTTCTGCCCGGCGAATACAAGTTATTGATTCTTCTCAAGAATAAGACGGCCCGGGATTTTACCTCCTGGGAAACCAGTTTGAAGGTTCCCGGTACTGATTCCGGCCGCTTCCTGAGCCCTCTGGTTTTATACCATGCGGCCAGTCCCCTTCAGGCCGGCAGGGTTAAAGCCTTTTCCTTCAAGGGACAGGAATACCTGGTCAGTGCCCGGAATGAATTTTCCCCGACCGAGAAGTTGCAGGTTCTCTGCTGGCTTCTGTCTGACCGGGGATGGCCGGCTGAGGCCACGATCCAGTTCTGCCTCAGGAGCCTGGATTCGGAAGCCAGTCCTGAGTGCCGAACAGTGCTTCTGAAGGAAGCCCTGCAGCCCGGAAATATCCTGCGGCTGGAGCCGGTGGACCTCGGCCAGGTAAGGCCTGGATATTACCGGGTGGAGGTTTCTCTTAATGATGGAAACAAGATCCTGGAAACGGTCAGGGAAAACCTGATCGTTCTTTCCCAGCCAGCCCTGACTGCTCCCTGGGTATTAGGACGGGTGCATGGGGCTATGCCCTCGCCGGATTTCCTGAGAATGCTGGCCGGCCAGCATTTTCTTAAAGGAAACTACCAGGGGGCCAGGAAAATACTGGAAGAGATCCTGGCTTCCCGCGACGAACCGGAAAGCCGGCTGTTGCTGGCCCGAACCCTGTTTGCCCTGGGCGACTACCGGGGGTCTTTAACGGCAGCGCTAACTGTCTATGAAACAAACAGGGACAGGGAAGCGGCCAAGGTTATCGCCCTGGATTATGCCCGGCTGAAGGATTGGACTTCGGCCAGGGGCTACGTGGACGGGCTGCTGGCCGAAGCCACCGAAGTCAGCGTTCTCAACCTGGCGGCCGAAGTCTATCAGAACCTGGGCGAGCGGGAGCAGGCCATAAAGTTCCTGGAAAAATCCCTGTCGCTGCTGCCCGACCAGCCGGCCATCAAATCCTGGCTGGACGATTTAAAAAAGAAAAAATAAAGGATTATAATGGACGGTGGATTCTGATGGGTTTGGATCCTCGGTCCGAAGCTAAGTTATCAATGAAATAAAGGAGCGGTCAATGAACAATAAGAAACTCATAGTCTATGTCCTGGTTGTTTCGGTACTGTTAATATTTTTATCCACTAACGGGCTGGCCCAGGTGAGTGGCAAGCTCCGGGGCACGGTGGTGGATTCCCAGGATAATCCCGTTGAGAAGGCCACGATTACCATTGTTTCAACACGCACGGCCGCTCAAAGGTATGAAACCAGGACAGGCAAGGATGGCCGGTTTGTCCAGGTGGGCATCTATCCTGGTTATTACCAGGTCACCATCAAGAAGGAAGGCTTCCTGCCGAAAACCTTTGAAGTTCACGTGGAAATCGATGGCGACACCAACATGGAAACGATAAAACTGGAAACGGCCGATGAGCGAGCGGCCAAGAGCCTGTCCGGAGCCGACAGGGCTTTCATGAAGGCCAATGAGTTTTACAACAAGCAGGACTACGAGAAGGCCGTGGCCGGGTACAGGGAGGCTATCAGCCTAAGCTCCACTAACTGGGCCTATCACTTTAACCTTGGACTGGCATATAAAAAACTAAATAAACTCCAGGAAGCAAGGGAAGCTTTCGCCCAGGCGGTCCAGCTTAATCCGAATAGCTTCAGTGCCAACAAGGAGCTGGGCGAGATCCTGGCAAAAGAGGAGCAGTATGAGGCGGCCGCCGGATATTACCGGAAAGCGGTGGAGCTCAGTCCCAATGACCCGGATGCCCATTATAACCTTGGCGCCTGCCTGGTGAACCTGGGCCAGGGAGAAGAGGCCCTCGGACATTTTCAAAAGGTGGTGGAGCTTAAACCTGATTATGCCGAGGCCTATTTTCAGATGGGATCCATATACATCAGTCAGAATAAGAAGGCCGAAGCTATCGCCAGCCTGGAGAAGTTCATAGAGCTGGCCCCCCAGCATGAAAAGGCCGGCCTGGCCAGGCAATTGCTGGAATATCTGAAAAAATAACTTTTTATCGCTCTCACAGTATAAAGCAGCCAAGTCAGGCCGGGTGCCTTGCCTCCCAGAAGATTTCCCGGGGTCTGCTGGCGGCGGGTTTCGGTCTGTTAATGCCCATAAGCTTGATCATATCATCTCAAGTTTTGAGTAATAGATTACCTCTTATCAAACGCATGTCCTTAACCATCTGACCTGAATTAATTCACCCCTGGTCTCTTTTCTTAATCAGTTGGTTATTACCTATGCTTGAGGAAGGTCAAGACCTTTCTGCCTGGCGTCATGACGGGTGTGGGCAGAGGAATTTCTTCCTTCAGGTTGCAGGTTCAGATGGCATTGATAGGTTGATAGATGGAAGGAAAGCAATCTTAAAAAATAAAAAAGGGGACAGCCGGATTCACCGGCTGCCCCCTGAGATGTAGCTTTATTCTTCTATTGGTTACTCGACGACCAGTTCGAAGGGAACTCTCTTTTCCAGGGTGGTCCCGCCGATCTTATCCTTGATGCTGATGACCAGCTCGTAACCGCCGCCTTCCAGCGGACGGGTTTCGACTCTCTCTCCCTTGTCATCTGTTACCTTAACCTGCTTGGCGGCCGGGATGGGGATGGGCTGCTCGATAAAGGGTGATTCGTAGGTCATCGGGGTAAAGGCCACGATCTTGGTTTCTCCCTTGCGGATGTCAAAGTTTATTTCCAGCGCTGCCTTCTGGCTCTCGTCGAACTTGGTCCCGTAAATCATGAACATCAGGGTGGGCTGGTCGTTCGGTTTGAACCTCATCTCGGTGTAGGGGAAGGCTTTCAGGATCATCCATCCGAAGTAATCCTTGTGGAAGTTGGGATAGTTTTCGGCCGTGTCCAGCTGCTCGTAATTCTTCAGCAACAACAGGCTGGTGGTTTGCATCTCCCCGTTCTTGTAGCTGTCCTCGTAGCGGGGAATTTCGAACTCGTAGTAGGTCGTTCCCATCTTCTTGGTCTTCCTGTTGCCCAGGGCCGCGGCCAGGATGTATTTTCCGGCCGGCAGCGGATAGCCGAGGTAGTAGCAGCTCTCGCCTTCGGGGTTGTATTCACCGGCCGGTATGGAGAACTGGCTATAGGCTTTATTCTCAGCCATCAGCTTGGGCGTGGCCCCGTCATTCTGATAAATCTGGAAGAAAATATCGGATTCAGTCTGGTAGCTGTCACCGGCGCTGATGGATTGAGTCTGGGCATACTCCAGGTCGGAATTCTTTATCTTGGTGATGAAAATGGCAATGTAGGTTCCTCTGGCCGGCAGAATGTAATGGCCGTGAAAGTTGAAGGGCAGGTCAGGCTTAACCTGCCGGGTGGCCAGTCCCTGCTCCAGCAGCGCCTTGACGTCGGTGGGCAGGGTGGTCTTGGCTTTCTGATCTTTTTTCTGATCTTTCTTCTGAGGCTCTGCCTGAGCCAGATTGAAAGCTAAGGTCAGCGTCAGAATCATGACCAGCGAAAGGGCGAAAAATTTCTTAAAGTTCATCTTTCCTCCTGTTTATTCTTTTCACCAGCTTCTTAACTGCAATAATCGTGCCAGCTAAGAAGGGGGATTTTTTCTTATCGTTCGCCTGATTTTATCTCTTTATTGTAAATTTATTTTACAGAATCAAAAATAAATAATAACCTAAACCTCAACGTTATTCTACCTTAAACGCCGGCTGTTTTTCAACTGGTATTTTGAAACTGCTTTCAGGTGTTCCTGGTATGAGCGGTTGAAGACATGGCTGCCGTCGTTTCGGGATACAAAATATAAATAGTCTACCGGAGCCGGATGCAGGGCAGCCTGCAGCGAGGACCGTCCTGGATTGCAGATCGGACCCGGCGGCAGGCCACGATAAAGGTAGGTATTGTAGGGGGAGGCCAGGTCCTTGTCCTTTAGCCGCAGGTTTCCGTCAAAGCGGCCTTCCAGTTTCAAGGCATAGATGATGGTCGGGTCGCAATCGAGTTTCATTCCCAGGCGCAGCCGGTTGTGAAAAACTGCCGAGACCAGCGGCTTTTCTTCTTCTCTTGATGTTTCCTTTTCAATCAGCGAAGCCAGGGTTACCAATTCCCTGACTGTCAGGTTCAACTGGCCGGAGCGGGCCAGTTCTTCGGGTCCGAAATTCTTCCTGAACTCCTCGACCATGGCCTTTACCATTTCCAGGGCGTCGATGCCGCGCGGAAAATGATAGGTTTCGGGAAAAAGGTAGCCTTCGAGGTTGGGAGCCTTAGGGTCGAGGTCGGATACCAGCTCGGCCTTCTGGCAGGCTTCAAGGAACGAACCGCGGAGGGGATAGGCTTTTTCTTCCAGCAGCCTGGCCATTTCTTTATAAGTCAGGCCTTCCGGTATAGTTATCGGGTGAAGTTGGACTTTTCCGGCTATCATCTGGAGCATGATTCTTTTCTGGGTGAGCGGTGGTTCGAATCTGAATTCTCCCGCCCGTAAAAAGCGGGGTGAGTAATACAGGGAATAAGCGAGGCGGAAAGCCCTGGTATCCTTAATCAGTCCGTTCTTATGAAGGGTTTGAGCGATGCTGCCAACGCCCTGCCCCTTTTCTATCAGAGCGCCAGCAGGGGCTCCTGGCGAGATAGGAGTATTCAGGCACCGTGCCAGGTAATAGGTCAGGCCGAGGTTGGCCAGCACCAGCAATAGTAAGAGGTATTCAATTATCTTCCGTGGTGTTATCGGCATGATGACGTTTCTTTTCCAGGTAGGCTTCCAGGATGATGACCGCGGCCAGCTGGTCTTCCCTCCGCTTCTTTTCCCTGTAGTCGCCCTTGAAGCCTTCAAGTTTTCTCTGGGCCTGCTGGGTGGTCAGCCGCTCGTCCCAGAAAATTACTCTCCGGCCGGTGACCTTTTCCAGCCAGGTGGCAAATTCCCGGGTGACCTCGGCCCGGCGGCCCTCGCTGCCGTCCATCCGCAGCGGCCAGCTCAGCACAATTTCTTCAACCTTTTTTTCTTCCACCAGTTTCTGGAAGAAGGCCCGGTTTTCTGCCTCGTTTTCTTTCAGGACATAGGTGCCGTAGGGCTGGGCGGTAAACTGCAGCGGGTCGCTCAGGGCCAGGCCGAGATGGCGGTCGCCGAAGTCTATGGCCAGGATTCTGCCCATGTTTCAGGTTCTTTCCAGGCAGCGTTTTTTCAGGCGGTGGCGGCGCAGGGCCAGTTGAATCAGCCGGTCTAATAGCCGGGAGAAGCTCAGCCCGCTGACTTCCCACAGCCTTGGGTACATGCTTATTTCGGTGAAACCGGGAATGGTGTTTATTTCATTTATGTAGATGTTCCGGGTTCCCTGTTCCAGGAAAAAATCGACCCGAGCCATTCCGCAGCCATCTATGGCCCGGAAGGAAGCCACGGCCAGCTCCTGGAAACGCCGGGTAAGGTCTTCGGGCAACTCGGCCGGGATACGGAACCTGGTCTTGCCTTCCAGGTACTTATCGGCGTAGTCGTAAAACTCCCGGTGGGGAATGACCTCGCCCGGGAGAGAGGCCCGGGGTCGCTCGTTGCCCAGGACGCTGCATTCGATTTCGCGCCCCTTTATGGCCTTTTCCACCAGGATCTTGTGATCGTAGCGGAAAGCCAGCCTGACCGCCGGGGCCAGCTCTTTTATGCTCTTTACCTTGGAAATACCCACCGAGGAACCCAAATTGGCCGGCTTGATGAATAGGGGCAGGCCAAGCTCCTGGATTATTTTTCCCTCAATATCCTTCCGGTCCTTCTTCCAGTCTTCTTCATAAAGCACAAGGTAAGGCACCACCGGCAGGCCCAGCCGGCTCAGAAGGTGCTTGAAAATTGCCTTGTCCATGCCGATGGCCGAGGCCAGGACCGGAGCCCCGACGTAAGGCACATCGGCCATTTCCAGCAGACCCTGGATGGTCCCGTCTTCGCCGTAGGGCCCATGGAGAACGGGAAAATAAACATCGGCCTTGATGGCCGGCCTTTCTCTGCGGCCATCCCAGGGCAGAAAGGAGAAGCCGCGGCCGGCTTTCAGGGCGGCCGACGGGGCTTCGGGAGAGGAAACCAGCTTCCAGTTTCCCTTTTTGGTAACGTATAGGCAAAGGACCCGGTACTTTTTCCGGTCGAGGTTCTTGTGGATGGCCCGGGCCGAAATTATGGAGACCTCGTGTTCGGCCGAGCGGCCGCCGAAGATCAGGGCCACGGTCAACAGATGTTTCATTCGCCTGAATTTTAGCCCATTTTCGGCCAAAAAAAAAGTTAATATAACTCCAATTAATAAAATTTGCCCCGACTAAATTTATGTTGACAGGCAGGAAGGAGCAAAATTATAATACCCGCAGGGTGGAAGAAATAACGCCAAGAGGTGCCAAGATGAAAAAAAGCCTTTTTATTTGCATCTGTTTTATTGTCTTTGCCGGACTGGTGTTAGGCCTGCTGGCCCAGGAAAACCAGGTTCAGAAAGCCAAGGTTTTTGCCGAAGAGTACCCCCTCCTGACTGATACCGACCTTTACTGCTCGGTCCTGGTCTGGGATAAGGGGCTGCCCGAGATCCAGATCATTGGATCGGAGAGGGAAGAGGAACGGGCCATGATGGTTGATTCCGATACTTTCTATATAAATAAGGGAAAAGAAGACGGGATGGAGATCGGCCAGATGTTCCTGGCGATTGACATCGGTCAGCCGATTCCACAGCTCGGATATATCGCCCAGAAAAAGGGCAAGGTCAGGATCATCCGCCTGGAAGACCGGGTCAGCGTGGCCAGGGTAGAAAAAGGCTGCGGCGACATCAGGGTGGGGAATTACCTGATTCCCTTTGAAGAAAAACCGACGGTCATCGGCAAGGACCAGGGCTATGACGACAACCTGAAACCAGGAGAGAGCCTGGAAGGCCAGGTCATCTATCTTGACACCGATTTCAATATCGTTTCCACCGGGCACTGGGCGTTGATCAACCTGGGTGCGGCCCAGGGATTGAAGCCAGGGCAGCAGCTGACGGTTTTCCGCCACAAGAAAGCCAACCTGCCCCGGGAAGCCATTGCCAATGTCGTGGTAATAGATACCCAGGTTAATACTTCCACCGTCAGGATCATGTCGGCCAGGGAAGCGGTGGAAAAGGGAGATACCGTCCAGGTCAAGTAAAAATTCTGTTTTTTGACTTCTTATCCCTCCGGTCAGTTGACAGAAGCCCTTAATTTTGTTAGTTTTTCTATACCTGTTGAAGGCCTGAGCGGGCGTAGTTCAGTGGTAGAACGTCTGCTTGCCAAGCAGAAGGCCGTGGGTTCAAGTCCCATCGCCCGCTCCAGTACTTTTTCCGGGATAATGTCAGGCATGAAAATAATGGCGCGGTACCCAAGCGGCTAAGGGAGAGGTCTGCAAAACCTCGATTCGTCGGTTCGAGTCCGACCCGCGCCTCCACTCACCCCCCGGCCATCCTGTCCGCTGCCCGTCCATAATCTCTGCAGCCCATAAAGTCTGAGCCGGGTTCAGCCTGCCAATCGGAATCGGAAGTCAGTCGGTTGATTTGTCTGGCCGGACTTTCCTGATTGAAATAAAGGATGAGCCATCGCCATTAGCCAAATTTAACAATCCGTGGAGACCTTGATATATGAACAATCATTCATATATTTTGGGGAGCCTTTGAGTATCGGATCTTTTATTGCCCCCTGGGAATCCTGTCGGCTGCGTCCGCCCCTGGCCTTCCCGGAAACATCAGGTCCTCTTCCCAACACTCCCATTGACCTGGACACCATCTGTTAGTTGCCAGGCCAAGATCTCGGTAATAATTTGATTTAAGCCATAGCAAAAAGGCCGGAGCTATAACCCGAAAAGAATTACCTGTCTGCTCTTCTGCTATTAATAATGAATCAGTCCCTTGAAAGGAGAGAAATTGATGGCGGGGCTACTGCCTTGCTGCTTCCGAATATACGCCTTAGACTGGATACCATGTCTTAACCGGAAAGAAAAATTAGTTTGACTGGAATTTTTGGTTTTTTATATACTCAACCTATCCGGTTGAAAGAAGGAGGAAACATGAACCTGGTTCCAAGAGTTCAGGGTCTTATTCTTAAACCCAAAGAGGAATGGGACAAGATAAAAAGCGAGCCGGCCACCGTGGCCGATATCTTCAAATCCTACCTGGTGATCATGGCCGCCATCCCGGCCGTGGCCCAGTTCCTGGGGTACTGGTTGATCGGTGTTACAGTACCGCTCCGGGGACCGATCAGGCTGGGCGTGGGTTCCTCACTTGGCCGGGCAGTCGTGTCCTATATCCTGAGCCTGGCCGCGGTCTTCATCCTGGCCCTGATCATCAACGCCCTGGCCCCGACCTTTTCTTCCAAGCCTGACCAGATTCAATCGCTCAAGCTGGCCGCTTACAGCATGGCTCCCTATTACGTGGCCGGAATTTTTTACCTGATTCCGGTACTCTCAATCCTGACCATGCTGGCCGGGATTTACAGCCTGTACGTCCTGTACCTGGGCTTTAAGGCCGGGTTGATGGAGACGCCGCCCGACAAGATCATGGGCTATTTTGTGGTCACGGTGGTCGTGGCCATCGTCCTGATGCTGGTGGTCGGCCTGGTGGTTGGCGCGGTCTTTTCCTTAAGCACCTTTTACAGCGGACTGTAATTCCTCAAGCACCCGATTGAAGGCCTCCCGGGGGACCGGGGCCTGGGTAATCGGTCGCCCGATAACCAGGAAGTCGGCGCCTTTCTTGATGGCCTCTCCTGGAGTCATGATTCGCTTCTGGTCCTGAGCCTCGGCCCAGGCCGGCCTGATGCCCGGGGTGATTATCCGGACCCTTGAACCCAGCTCGGCCCGCAGCGGTTCCAGTTCCTGGGGGGAGCAGACAATTCCCTCAATCCCCGCTTCCACCGCCAGCCGGGCCAGACGCAGCACCTGGTTCCTGGCATCCGAGCTGAAGCCAATTTCCTGCAAATCGCTGTCTTTCAGGCTGGTCAGAACGGTGACCCCCAGAATCAACGGCAGCGGTTTATTTTCTTTTTCCGCGGTTTCCCGGGCTGCTTCCACTGCCCTTTTCATCATTTCGCGGCCACCCGAAGTATGCAGGGTCAGCATGGCCACTCCGTGCCGGACCGCCGATTTTACGGCCCCGGCCACGGTGTTGGGAATGTCGTGGAGCTTCAGGTCCAGGAAAACTTCTTTCCCGAAGCTCTTGACCAGGTCAATCATGGCCGGGCCCTCGGCCGTGTACAGTTCCAGTCCGACCTTGAAGAGCCTGGCTGCGGGCAGTGACTCCAGCACCGCCCGGGCTTCTTCCCGGTTCTTTACATCCAGGGCGATTATTATTTTCCTGGCCAGATTCAGTTCATCGTTTCTCATCTCAACACCTTTTTTATAAATTTGATTGGTCTTTTATAGCCGGCTCAGAGCTGTAAGCTGCCCGTCACTTCGCTTATTTTTTTAATCCCGTGCTTTTCAGCCCAGGTTTCGAGCCCCCTGATGATTTTCAGGCAGGCATCGGGGTCGACAAAGTTGGCCGTACCCACCTGGACCGCGGCCGCCCCGGCCATCATGAATTCCAGGGCATCCTCGGCGCTGAAGATGCCACCCATGCCTATTACCGGCACCTTGACGGCCCTGGCCACCTGGAAGACCATCCTCAGGGCGATGGGCTTGATGGCCGGGCCGCTCAGGCCGCCCAGGACGTTTCCCAGTTTTGGCCTCCTGGTTTCCAGGTCGATGGCCATGGCCAGAAGAGTGTTTATAAGAGATATGGCCTCGGTCCCGGCTTCTTCGGCGGCCAGGGCCACGGCCGTAATATCGGTAACGTTGGGCGAAAGCTTGGTGATCAGGGGGAGGGAAGTGACCTGCTTTACTTTCTTAACCGTGCGGTGGGTGGCTTCCGGGCTCTGGGCCGGGCAGCGGCCACCTTCCCTGACGTTAGGGCAGGAAATGTTCAGTTCCAGCGCGGCTATTCCACGGTGGCGGCCCAGGTATTCAGCCACCCGGGCGTATTCATCTTCTTCTTCGCCGCAGACATTGACGATGACCGCGGTCTTCAGTCCGGCCAGCTCGGGCAGGATTTCGCGGCAGAAGGCTTCCACCCCTATGCCCTGAAGTCCGATGGAGTTAATCAAACCGCTGGGTGTTTCCACCAGGCGCGGGGGCCTGTTGCCTTCCCTCGGTTTCAGGTACAGGCCTTTAACCACGAAACCGCCCAGGAGTTCCAGGTCGTAGAAAGGCTTGAATTCCAGGCCATAGCCAAAAGTCCCGCTGGCCGCCAGCACCGGGTTCTTGAGCTTCAGGAAACCCAGGTCCACCGACAGGTCAACCATGCTCTCTCTCCTGCCAGACGATTTCTTCCAGGGAAAAGACCGGGCCATCCTGGCAGACTTTAAGATACTTTTCCTGGCCATCCCTGCGGATTTTCTTGACGCAGCCCCAGCAGGCGCCAAAGCCGCAGCCCATGATCGACTCCAGCGAGAACTCGGCCGGCAGCTTCTCCCGGCGGCAGGTCTCAGCCAGTTTTTCCATCATCGGGTCGGGCCCGCAGGCATAGAGAAAAGCGGGCCTCCTTTTCTTCAGTTCTTCTTCAACCAGCGAGGTGACGAACCCGGGGAAACCGGCGCTGCCGTCATCGGTGGAGACCAGGACTTCAAAGCCGGCCGTTTCCAGACGGTATCTGAGCGGAAGGTCGCCTTCGCTCCGGCCTCCGTAGAAAATAACCGGTTGGGCCCCGGCCGCCCTGAGCTCCCTGCCCAGGTAGTAAAGGGGGGCTATGCCCCGGCCACCGCCCACGCAGAAAATCTCCCTCTCTCTGAATTCGGGCCGGACATTAAATCCCTTCCCCAGGGGTCCGAGCAGGTCCAGGAACTGTCCGGTCTTCTTCAATGATAACAACCTGGTGCCCTCGCCAGCGACCTGGAAAAAAATCTGCAGCCGGTTCCCTTCGGCATTGTGCAAACTGATGGGGCGCCTGAGGAGCGGCTGGGTGGTCTCGGAGACCCTGATCATCAGGAACTGGCCGGGCCGGGCCTGGGAGGCGATTTCGGGGGAATCCAGGGTAAACAGAAAGTAATCACCCCAGCTCTCAACCTCGACCAGCCTGGCCTGTCTGTCTATGACCATTCTTGCCCTATCCCGGACGTTCTTGAAGCTCTAAGTGTTCCCGAATTAAATACCAGAAAAAATGACTGATGGCAAATCTTATTTCCCGGTCCGGCCGGCCCGGGATGAACGCCGGTGTGAAAAAGAATGCATGATAATGGCGGTGGAAAGCACAAGTCTCAACTGAAGTGTCAGCGTGAATACGTGAAGAATAAAAGGTTGTTTTACTCCGGCCGATTTTTTATAATTAAAACTAATCATAATTTCCAGGAGGATTCATTCATGTTTATATCCCGCCGGGCTAAAGAAATACAGGCTTCGCCCATCCGCAAGCTCAAACCCTTTGCCGACGAAGCCAGAAAAAGGGGAATTCATATTTTCCACCTTAATATCGGCGACCCGGATATCCCGACGCCGGAGCCCATAATCAAGGCCTTTCACCAGTACAACGGCCCGATCCTGGGCTACGGACCATCCCAGGGTTTTGAGGAACTCCGGCAGGCTATAGCCGATTATTTTGCCCGTTATGGCATCAAGCTCTCGGCCGATAATGTTCTCATTACCATCGGCGGTTCGGAAGCCATCCATTTTTCCTTTTCGGTGGTGGCCGACCCGGGAGACGAGATCATCATTCCCGAACCCTTTTACACCAACTACAACGGCTATGCCACCTTTGCCGATGTCAGGATTGTTCCTCTGCCGCTAAAAGTTGAAGACGGTTTCAGGCTGCCCCCGAAAGACAAGATCGAAGCCCTGATCACCCCCCGGACCAGGGCCATCCTGCTGTGTTCGCCCAACAACCCCACCGGGACTGTCTATACCGAAGACGAGCTCAGGAGAGTGGTGGAACTGGTAAAAAAGCATGACCTGTTCCTGATAGGCGACGAGGTTTATAAAGAATTTGTCTATGACGGCCTGAGCCACAAGAGCATCCTGGAATTCGGAGAAATCGAGGACCGGGTGATCGTGGTCGACAGCATCTCCAAGCGTTTCAGCTGTTGCGGAGCTCGAGTCGGGGCGGTGGTCACCAGGAACCGGGAAATCTACCAGGCCATCCTGAAGTTCGCCCAGGCCCGTCTCTGCCCGCCCTCGGTGGAACAGTATGCTGCCCTGACCGCCTACCGCATGGGGATGGATTATTTCGGTCCGATCAGGGAAGAATACCAGAGGCGCCGGAATGTCCTGTACGAGGGTCTGGCTTCCATACCGGGCGTTTTCCTGCGGAAACCGCAGGGCGCCTTCTACGTTATCTGCCGGCTCCCGGTTAAAGACTCCGAGCATTTTGCCCAGTGGATGCTGACCGATTTTTCACTCAACAATAAGACGGTCATGGTGGCTCCCGGGCCGGGTTTCTACGCCACTCCGGGGCGCGGACAGGATGAGGTGAGAATCGCCTACGTCCTTAAAGAAGCGGACCTGGTGGAGGCCATCGAAATCCTGCGCCGGGGCCTGGAGAAATACCAGAAGCTGTACGGCTGATTCTGGATGAAAATCAAGCAAATTCTCAGGGACGGGGAGACCTGGAAAGGGATACTAATCATTCTGGCCCTGTCGCTGGCTATCGGGACAGTCAGCAACTTAGGTCTCATAAAGAAATTCCTGCGGGGAGAGTTCCGACAGGCCTTCTTCACGAGGGAAGAGTATCCAGGCCTGGTGTTCATAACCCTGCCCGAGGTTGAAGAACTCTGGCATAATCAGAAAGCCCTGGTTGTGGACAGCCGTCCGGTTTCCGAGTTCAGGCGCGGCCATGTCCCGGGGGCAATTTCGGTTCCCCTGGAAGAGGTAAAGGGCGGAAATTACGACCCCCTGGAAAGGTTGACGACCGCAAAGCCTTTAATTATCTACTGCGAGGGTGGAGATTGCCTGACCAGCCTTAACCTGGCTCGCCTCCTTCACGAACGCGGCTTCCGCGACCTCCGGGTTTTCAGCGGGGGCTGGGCCGAGTGGCTGGCGGCCGGGCTTCCCGTGGAAAGAGAAGATGGCGGTTTTTAATAATAGAAATTTTCTTTTGCTCCTGCGGCTTATTGTCGGCGGAGTATTTATCTGGGCGGCAGTCACCAAGATTGCCGACCCCCTGGCCTTCGCCCAGGATGTCAGGAATTACCGGCTGGTGGGCCAGACCCTGAGCTTTCTGACGGCCATCTTCCTTCCCTGGGTGGAACTCATTGCCGGTGTCTGCCTGGTCATCGGGGTTTATCCCCGTTCCAGTGCCTTTCTTATAAGCGGTCTCCTGGCATTCTTTATTGTTCTGGTGGCGGTGACCATGGTCCGTGGCATAGACGTCGACTGTGGTTGTTTCGGCACCTTCAGCCGAAAAGCCGACCTCTGGTTGATCCTGGAAGATTCAGTCTGGTTAGTCCTGTCCCTGGTTCTGCTTTTCTCCCCTGCCAACGATTTCTGCCTGCTCAAGAGATCCCAAAAACCTCTTAGTTTAATCTGATATTTCACATATCTGGCTGCTAGCGTCCTTGAAATTTTGCCTCTGAAAGTGTATATTTTCTTGAATTTACTTAGGCCTTAGAAGGAGTGAGTGTTATGGCAAAAAAATACGTTTATTTCTTCGGACCCGGCGTGGCTGAAGGCAACAAGGACATGAAGGACATTCTCGGCGGCAAGGGCGCTAACCTGGCCGAGATGGCCGGCATTGGCCTGCCTGTTCCTCCCGGTTTTACCATTTCCACGGAAGTCTGCAACCTGTTTTTCAAGGCAGGGAACAAGGTCCCCAGGGACGTGGAACAGCAGGTGATGACTGCTCTGAAGAGGCTGGAGAAAGCCTCCGGGCTTAAATTCGGCGACCCGGCCAATCCCCTCCTGGTTTCGGTCAGGTCGGGAGCCAAGTTCAGCATGCCCGGAATGATGGATACCATTCTCAACCTGGGGCTGAACGACCGGACGGTTGAAGGCCTGGCCAGAAAGACCGGAAACCGGCGTTTTGCCCTCGATTGTTACCGTCGCCTGATACACATGTTCGGCGATGTTGTCCTGGATATTCCCAAGAAGAAATTTGAAGAAATTCTCAGGGCCCGGAAGGAAGCCGGCCAGGTTCAGTACGACCACGAGCTTACCGATAAAATGCTGGAAGAGGTGATAGCCGGTTATAAGAAACTGGTGGCGGCCGAAACCGGCCGGGAATTCCCCCAGGATGTCCTGGAACAGCTGAAGCTGGCCATCGCGGCCGTCTTCAAGTCCTGGCACAACCCCAGGGCCATCACCTACCGCCGCAAGTATCACATTCCCGATAACCTCGGCACCGCGGTTAATGTCCAGCAGATGGTTTTCGGTAACTACGGCCCGACTTCGGCCACCGGGGTGGGCTTTACCCGCAACCCGGCCACCGGAGAGAAGGAGCTATACGGCGAATACCTGGTCAACGCCCAGGGCGAGGACGTGGTGGCCGGCATCCGGACCCCGTCACCCCTGAAGAACATGGAAAAAGAAATGCCAGCGGTTTTCAAGCAGCTGGTTTCCGTGGTCAAGCGGCTGGAAAAGCACTACGGGGATGTCCAGGATTTCGAGTTCACCATCCAGGAAGGCAAGCTTTACATGCTCCAGACCAGAAACGGCAAGAGAACCGGCATGGCCGCGGTCAAGATTGCCGTGGACCTGGTGGAGGAAGGGCTGATCACCAGGGAACAGGCCCTGCTCAAGGTCGAACCCGAGGCCCTGAACCAGCTGCTCCACCCCATCTTTGACCTTCAGGAAAAAGCCAAGCATACCGTCCTGGCCAAGGGGCTGGCCGCCTCTCCGGGAGCAGCCACCGGTCAGATCGTTTTTACCGCCAACGAGGCCGTGGCCTGGGCCAAGGAAGGCAAGAAGGTAATCCTGGTCAGGGAAGAAACTTCCCCTGACGACATCCACGGCATGAGCGCTTCCCAGGGCATCCTGACCGCTACCGGCGGCATGACCTCCCACGCGGCCGTGGTCGGCCGCCAGATGGGCAAGCCAGCCGTGGTCGGTTGCGGCGGCATAAAGGTTCACGAGGAAGAGAAGGCCTTCTACATCGGCACCCGGAAGTTCAACGAAGGTCAGTGGATATCCATAGACGGCTCGACCGGAGAGGTCCTGGAGGGCGAAATTCCCACCAAGCCCTCGGAGATATTACAGGTGGTTAAGGGAAGTCTGAAGCCGGAAGAATCCAGGCTTTACATGTATTTCTCCAAGCTTCTCTCCTGGGCTGATAAAGCCCGGCGGCTGGGAGTCAGGG
>JABLWX010000026.1 GCA_013178315.1 Candidatus Aminicenantota bacterium | reverse complement strand
TCCGATACCCCGGCCGATGCCAGGGTGGCCTTTGCTTTCGGAGCCGAAGGCATCGGCCTGGCCAGAACCGAGCACATGTTCTTTGGCCCGGATCGCCTGCCCATAGTCAAGGAAATGATCATGGCCGAGACCGAGGAAGCCAGGCGCCAGGCCCTGGCCAAGCTGCTGCCTTTCCAGAAGCAGGATTTCTACGAGTTCTTCAAGGAAATGAAAGGCAATCCGGTGACCATCAGGACCATCGACCCACCGCTCCACGAATTCCTGCCCAAGAGAGAAGACCTGATGGTCGAACTGGCCGTTCTTAAGGCCACCGGCGGCTCAGCGGAAAAGATCGCCGAGCTGGAGAAACTCCTGGCCCGGGTTAAAGCCCTGTCCGAGTTCAATCCCATGCTCGGTCACCGTGGTTGCCGCCTGGGTATCACCTACCCGGAGATAACCGAGATGCAGGCCCAGGCCATTTTTGAAGCGGCCTGCGAGCTGACCAGGGAAGGGCACAAGGTCTTCCCTGAAATCATGATTCCGCTGGTGGGCGACGTCCTGGAACTGGCCAACCAGAAAGCCATCGTCAACCGGGTGGCTGATGAGGTTATGAAAAAATACGGCGTTAAGTTCAAGTATACCGTGGGTACCATGGTGGAGATACCGAGGGCCGCCCTGACTGCCGAGGAGGTGGCCAAGGAGGCCGAGTTCTTCTCCTTTGGCACCAACGACCTGACCCAGACCACCTACGGCATCTCCCGCGACGACAGCGCCAAGTTCCTGAATTTTTACCTGAATCACGGCATCTGGCCTGATGATCCTTTTGAGACCCTGGATCAGAGGGGAGTCGGCCTGCTGATGAAGTGGGCGGTGGAGAAGGGCCGGTCAACCAGGCCCGACCTCAAAGTCGGTATCTGTGGCGTGCATGGTGGCGACCCCAGGTCGATCGTCTTCTGCCACCAGGTCGGGCTCAATTATGTCAGCTGTTCGGCCTACCAGATACCAATTGCCCGACTGGCCGCGGCCCAGATAGCCATCCAGGAAAAGGTGGCCGGTGGTAAGACTGCGGGCGGGAAAAAGCCGGTTAAAAAAGCTACGGCCAGGAAAGCTAAAAAAATTTCCGCTGCCGGCCGTAAGAGCCGGAAGGCCCGGAAATAACTGAGCGAAACTTTCAGGGGCCCCGGGCGGTTAAAGTCCGGGGCTCTTTTTTTTCCTCCGGGGGCCCGAGTGTTGTCCGTCTTGAACCGGTCCTCCTGGTGACCACCCGAATTAATTTCTTTTAAGAAGAGTCGTTTTCTGATATCCTGAAAAAAATGGCAGACCTTGTCGGTACCATGCTAACCCTGCTGGGCTGGAAGCTGCCCTTCAGGTTTGTTTATAGCAATGAGTACTGGATGGCTGACCTCGGCCATCATGTCTTTCCCGTCAAGAAGTACCGCCTCCTGTACGAGCGGGTGATTGCCCTCGGGGCCGGGCCCGGGGATTTCATCCAGGCCAGGCCGGCCAGCGAAGAAGACCTGCTGCTCGTCCATACCCAGAAATACGTCAAAAAGGTCATGACCGGCAGCCTGTCTTCGGTCGAGCTGCAGGCCCTGGAATTGCCCTTTTCCCTGGAAGTGGTCAGATTTTTCCTGCTGATGACCGGGGGCACCATCCAGACCGTGGAGGAAGCCCTGAGGACAGGCCTGGCCGTGCACCTGGGAGGGGGTTTCCATCATGCCTTCCCCGACCACGGCGAGGGTTTCTGCCTTTTTAACGATATCGCCATAGCCATAGAAAAAATGAAAAAAACTGGCAAGATAAGCCGGGCACTGGTGGTGGATTGCGACCTGCATCAGGGTAACGGCACGGCTTTCTTTTTTGCCAGGAAAGATTACGTGTTCACTTTTTCCATCCACCAGATGGACATCTATCCTTCCGAAAAACCCCCCAGCAGCCTGGATGTCGGGCTGTGGTCCGGGGATGATGACCTGGCCTACCTCCAGGCTCTCAGTCCCCATTTTCCCAGGATTTACCGGGAATTCAGGCCAGACCTGGTGGTCTACCTGGCCGGGGCGGATCCCTATCGCGGCGATATGCTGAGCGGTCTGGATGTTTCGGCCGAGGCCCTGAGAAAACGAGACCGCCTGGTGATAGAAAGTGCCAGGAAGTTGAACATCCCGGTGGCCATCGTTCTGGGCGGAGGCTACACGGCCGAGGTTGAGGAAACGGTCGGGATTAACCTCAACACCATCCGGGTGGCCATCAAGGCCGCCCGGCGAAAGCCTTATTCTCCGGTCACTTCTTTGACCCAGTCCGAGTAGGCCTGGCTGACGGCCACTATCGGCAGGGCTATGATTTCGGGCACCTGGTAGGGGTGAATTTCCCTGATTTTTTTCTCAAGCTCGGCATACAGAGAAGCCCGGGTCTTGATCAGCATCACCACCTCGGCTTCTTCGCAGGTTTTTTGCTCCCAGGTATAGAGCGATGTTCCCGGGACAATGGTGCAGCAGGCTGCCAGCTTATCTTCGAGCAGGATCCGGGCTGCCTCCGCCGCTTTTTCAGCTTCGGGGAAAGTGGTCAGAACCAGGATCAGTGACCTTTCCTCTGTCATCCTGCCTTCTCACTCCTGGACAAAAATATGGGCAAAGACCTTGGCGTCGCCCACCATGTTGTCAATTATGCAGTATTCATTGGGCATGTGGGCGGTCTCGTCCAGCCTTGACCAGCAGGCAGCCGGAAAACCGGCCCGGCGGAAAAGGGCGGCCACGGTTCCACCGCCGATGCCCATGGCCCTGGCTTCCTTGTGGTAAACATCCCGGACCGCCTTCTTCAGGGCCTGGACCACGGGAGCCTTGGGTGAGGTCGGCGGGGCAGCCGGGGCCTTCTGGACGATCTCGATTTCAATTTTGACCTTGAATTTCTTCTCAATGCCGGCGGCAATTTTCCCGGCCGTCTTCAGGACGTCGTCAACCCGGTACAGGGGCAGAATCCGGCAGTCCATGTAAAACACATCCTCTCCGGGAATGGTGTTGATGTTCGGCACATTGGCCTCTTTCTTGGTCGGTTCGAAGGTGGAAATGGGCGGGTTGAACAACCTCTCCTTCTTGTCGAATATCTGGTATAGCTTCTGAAGCTCGGTTATCAGGAAACTGGCAGCCTTAAAGCTGTTGATTCCCTTTTCCGGGGTTGAACCGTGAGCCTGCCGGCCCAGGGTTCGGACCTTGAGCCAGAGGATGGACTTTTCGGCCACCTCGATCATCGTGCCCTGGCTGTTGCCGGCATCGGGGACGATGATCAGGTCGTCCTTCCTGAAGACCTCGGCATTGTTAAGCACATACTCGATGCCCTTTTTGCTCCCGGTCTCCTCGTCGGCGACCAGGGCCAGGCCCACGTCGTAGGCAGGTTTCAGGTTTTCGGCAACGAGGGCCCTGACCGCGAAAATGGAAGCCACCATGTCCTGCTGGTTGTCCTCCACGCCGCGTCCGTAGATGCGACCCTTTTCCACCCAGGCCTTGAAAGGGTCGCCACGCCACTGGGACAGCTCTCCGGGCGGTACCACGTCCAGGTGAGACATCACCCAGATGGTCCGGCTGGAATTACGTCCCCGGTAGAAGGCCAGGAGATTCGGGCGGTAGCCGGCTGGAGCTTCCACGTCAGGAGCCTTGATGAGCTTGAGGTCGGTGATACCGTGCTGCCGCAGATAGGCTTCAAGGAATTCAGCCTTCCGGGCCTCTCCCTCGCCCCCGCTGGCCGGAGCTATGGCCGGGATGGCGCACAGTTTCATCTGGAGCTCGACCATCTGGTCGCGGAAACTTTCGAGCCTTCTGGCCAGCCTGTTGAAAACTTTCGTGTCGGGCATCGATAACTCCTTCCTGGAATTCTTTTTTTACAGGATGATGATAACACCTGGCCCATCTCCAATTCAATAAGAAACTGAACCGGCCGGGCTGCGACCTGGCCGCTTCCATATACTGCCTTTCCCCTGAATACCAGTCTTGACCGGAAGGAACGTCGGCTTGACTTAGAATCGCAGTAGAATAAAATCTTGTTATAAACTTGCCGCTCGTTCTGGACAGAGGCCCGGAGGTGTTCTTGAACCTGGAAGACAAGCCCGAAGTCTTATTTGTCGCCGGCTCGGGGGAATTCGGCAGCGGCGAGTGCCAGATTCTTGATTATTTAAGAACTCCTGAAGACAAACCTTTTTCCGCCGAACTGATTTTTCCAGCCGAAGGACGGCTGGTCAGCCAGGCTTCAGAAGCAGGGGTGCCGGCCCGGGTCATCAAGGGGCATAATTACCTGACCGATTTCCGGGAGCTGTGGCGCCAGCCAGTAGCCTGGGTTTATAACCTCAGCAGTTTCGTCAGGATTTCAGCCGTTATCAGGAAGAAAAAAGTTCAACTGGTGGTCAGCCTGTCCTTTATCAACTGGACCGGGGCCCTGGCCGCCCGCCAGGAAGGGGTCAGCCATATCTGGATGATAAGGGAAGTACTCTCCGGCCGGACCAACTGGCTGAATTTCTTCTGGGGTCGATGGCTGGCCAGCCGTCTGGCCAACGACCTGTCAGTCAGGGTTCTGCTGGAATCCTCCCTGGCGGCCGAGATGTTCAGGCGAAAAAGGACCCGGGCCAAGTCCCTGGTCTTGCCCCCGGCCATTGATGCCCGGTGGTCCGCAAGCGGACTAACCGGTGACGACCGGGCCTCTCCGCCGGCAGCGGTGGCCATGTTTTTCAGCGGGCCAGACCTGAAACGAATCGAGGAAGCGGTTCATGCCCTGGGCCAGGTTGTGGCCAGCACCGGTGGCGGAGCCTGGCCCATCAAGGCCGTTTCCGTATTTTTCCCTGGACTGAGCCAGGCACGACGAAGGAAGCTGGAAGACTGCCTCCGCCGGGCCTCAACCGGAAATGGTCTGGAACTGGAGTTCCCCGATTTTACAGACCTCCAGTCCAGGTGGAAAAGCTTCAGGGCGGCAGTCATCTTCCCCGGCTTTGACCCGCTGAGCCGGGTGGTCCTGGAGGCCGGGCTGGCCGGGATTCCGGTCGTCGTGGAGAAGGGGGCGGCTTCCGAGCTGGTCATTCACGGGCGCACCGGTTTTGTTTTTGATTATCGGGATTATGCTGCGCTGGGCGCTTTTATTCAGGTGGTTGTCAAAAACCCGGAGAGGGGCCGGCAGATGGGCCTATCGGCCAGGGAACACGTTAAGAAACATTATAGCCTCGGCACCTGGAAAGAGCAGTTTGAAGGAATATTATCTGAAATCCTGTTTTCTTCTGAGCGCTGAAATTCCCACCCAGATGTACTGAAGACCGGAGAGCACGGTGGCCAGGATTGTCAGGTCGTACAGCCAGCCGAGCAGGCTGACTTCCTTCTGCAGGAAATTGAAGAACAGAACGGCCAGGACGGTCAGCACCTGGCAGACGGTGCTGGTCTTGCCCGTGAGGGTGGGGGGGAAACTCTGCTTGATTTTCAAAAAGAAGAGCACCGCCGCCCCGATAACAATCAGCAGGTCCCGGCCGAGGACCACCCAGAAAACCAGCCAGGGCATGGTGTTGGGATGGGCAAAGTCAGGGATACTTAACAGGAAGAAACTGCTGAAGATGAGCAGCTTGTCGGCCAGCGGGTCGAGCCAGAGGCCGGCAACCGAATGCTGATGCCAGATTCTGGCAGCCAGGCCGTCCAGGACGTCGGTCAACCCGGCGGCCAGGAAAACCAGGAAGGCTTCGGTGTGTTTGTTCTTAAGCAGGAAGATAACGAAGACCGGGACCAGGACAATCCGCAGCAGGGTCAGGTAGTTGGGAATGGTTCCAAAATTCGATTTCAGCTCGACTGTCTGCCTGGCCGTTTCGTCCATCGGTCCTGCCGTCTTGTTCATTTCACCAAGTTTAACAGAATATCGGCAATTCTTAAAGCCTCTATTCCGGAAACGGGC
>JABLWX010000025.1 GCA_013178315.1 Candidatus Aminicenantota bacterium | reverse complement strand
TTCCTGGTATCTGCGGTAACGGCAGAGGGATTGGAAACGTTAAGACGACGGGTCTTCGACCTGCTACAGATTGTCAGGGTTTACAGCAAGGTGCCGGGCAAGAAACCAGATTACGACTCTCCCTTCATCCTTAGAAAAGGTAGCAACATAATGGACCTGGCCCGGCAGGTTCACAAGGATTTTGCCGAGAAGCTCAACTACGCCCGGGTCTGGAACAAGCCGGGCACGATTAGCGGCCTGCGGGTGACCAGGGAATACCTGTTGAACGACGAAGACACGGTTGAGCTGCATCTTTAAAAAAATCGAGGACGGCTGGTCTCACCGGAAAATGAGGATATCCGGTTCGCGGGCTCCGGATTCGATAAGGGAGCGGTCATGTTCCCGAGACTTGAGCTAAAAAATAAATAATAAAAAGGATATGGTGAAAAAACTCTGCCAGCCCGGTCGGGTGAAGTCTTACTTAAGGCTTTCAGCCGGGGCACTGGCCAGTTCCATAACCGCCAGGAACATCAGCCTGGTCATATCCTCCAGCATCTCGGGATTGATCAGGCTGAGATTATCCCGGGTGTTATGGTAGGTCGAATAGGGCAACCTCAAACCCGAAGTGGAGAATGACAGCGACGGAATATTCCTGTCCATGAACCGGGCCGCATCCAGCCTCGGTCGGGTCAGGTTGGACCAAAAATTGGTACCCATTTCCCGGTGCAGGTAGACAGCATTGGCCTTTTCAAATGGAGCGTACAGCCAGGGGAAATTCTTCCCGGCCAGGGCAAAAATCCGCTCCCCGCTGCCCACTCCATCCATGTTAATTAGCCCCACCGTTTTTTCAACCGGATAGACCGGGTTCTTGACGTAATACTCGGAGCCTTTTACTCCCTGTTCCTCTGCTCCAAAGAAGGCGAAGAGTATGGTCCTTTTCGGTTTTATCTCGCACCTGCTGATGGCCTCGGCCAGACCCAGCATGACAGCCACTGCCGAGGCGTCGTCGTTGGCCCCGGGCATCAGCTCCGGGAAAAGCCCCAGGTGGTCGAGATGCCCGCCGATTATGATGACTTCATTCCCGAGCACCGGGTCGGTCCCTTTTATTTTAGCCAGCACGTTATAACCAACGCCTTCAGGATGATGCTCGGTCTTGTTCCTGATGGTGAAGACCTTGCCGGTGGCAAAAGACTGGGGTTGCAGGGCCGTCCTGATTTTTTCCACGGTGGCCTGGTAGGTGCGGCCGGTACCGGCAAAGATATCTTCGACCACTGTCAGGCCGACATGGCTGTAGATGAAGCCTTCGATGTAATCATTGTTGGGATTGCAGATCGGCCCATAATAATACAGCATGCCCTTGGCCCCGTGAGCGGCAGCATTCTGCAGCTTGTACTGGTGGAAGGAATAGGGGCGCCACTTCTTAAAGGTTTCCGGGTCCTTGTCCGGGCTGTATGGAACTTCATTTTCCATCAGGACGATCTTTCCTCGGACATCCACACCACGATAATCATCGTAACCGAGCTCGGGAGCGGTGATGCCGTAACCAACGTAAACCACCTCGGCCGTGACCTGGCCCGAGGCCGAGGTGCCTCCGGGAAAATATTCATCCTCATAAAGATAGTATTTCTTGACAGTGGCCTGGCTCTTCGGGTCGGATTTGCCCACCTTGAGATGCATGGACACTTCACCCCTGTCCAGGATCAGGGTGTAAGGATTGGGGAAGGCCTGGAGGTAGGTCCCGTTATCCCCGGCCGGCTCCACGCCCCACTCTTTCAGCCTGGAGATGACCCAGGCTGCCGAAAGGTTATAACCCTCGGTGCCGGTCAGGCGACCGGCATACTTTTCCAGGGTCAGCTCCCTGACATACTCAATAAGGGTGTTACTGGAAATGGTGTGGAATACCCGCAGCAACTTCTGGCTGTCATCCGCCGGTCGAGTTTGAGCCGGAGTGGCCAGCTGTCCCAGGTACAGGACCAGCACCAGGATGATCAGCCAGCCGCCTGCTTCTCTGAAGTTATTTTTCATCGCACTTCTCCCTGCTTAAATCTAAGGGAGATATATTACCGCAGGTCTCGGGCCGGTGTAAAAAAAATTCTGCGGATCAGCTGTGAGGTATCATGTTCGCCGGTGGCAACCAGACCTGTCTGGCCGAAGACTTCAGCCGGCTCTATATCCTGATGGACAGTCCTCCACGGAAAAGAAACCCGTCAAAGATTCCGACGTCGGCCACCAGGTTCAAGGCCCTGGATAGCCTGGCTCGCAACCCGAGGTTGAATTGAAAGATGGGCAAGAAATTCAGCGGGAAGTCCTTTCCCTCGGCCAGCCGCTCGTCCTTGATCTGCCTCAGGGTCTTGGTATCGGAATCAGAATACTGTTCGGTGGAACTGTCGGGAAGGGTGAGCGTTCCGCTGTACTCGTACCGGTACCGGGCATCGAAAAAGCTCTTGGAAGTGGAGATTCCCGCCCCGATGGTCAGGTAAGGAGAGATAACTTTGGAAGGCAGGAATTCCCAGCGCATGTTAAGGTGGAAGGACAACGGCTTGATGATGAATTCCCCGCCGGCCTGGCCGTTGAAAGTGGCCGTCTGGTTCAGGTTGAGGTCGACAAGGTCCAGCCTGGCCGTAACCGATGGAAAAGAGATCTTCATGGTGGTCTGCTCGACGGCCAGCCCGAGACTGAAGGCTCCTCCCCGTCCTCCCGGATAAAAGCGGAGTTCAAACCCGACATTGTGGCCCGGCGCATCGAAGTTGACATCCTGCTGGTAACCGCTCTCGACCAGGGTCGGATAGTCCGCCTGAATCTGCTGCAGGAAGCGGTCCTTGAGGTCGTTCTCCAGGGTGTCGCTGACCATCTTCTCCACCAGACCCCGGACCACGTTAAGCGTCCAGTAGGAATAATGAACGTTAAACTCCAGGTTACCGTCCGCCAGCAGCGGAGAAGATAAAATCATGAATGAAACAAGCAGTGCCCCGAGTGTCCTGACTGCCGATTTTGGCATGTCGCAGCCTCCTTTTCAGTCATTTTATCCCACCTCCAACCGGGAAAGTCAAGCCATATCGCCCGGCAGCTGAAATTCGGGACAAAATTTCTGCCAACAATCCTGAAATTGATTATTTTTATTTTATTTGGTATCGTAAGTTCTTATTCGGAGGTAGAAAATGAATAAAGCTATTTTCATTTTTTTCAGCCTGCTCCTGATCTTCTCCATAAGCTCCCTGCTGGCGGCCAATCCCCGGATCCTGATGAAAACCAGCAAGGGAGACATAGTGATTGAGCTGTTCGCTGACAAGGCCCCGATTACCGTCAAGAACTTTCTGACCTATGTCGGAGACAAGTTCTACGATGGCACCATTTTTCACCGGGTGATCAAAGGCTTCATGGTCCAGGGCGGCGGTCTGACCCCGGACCTGCAAACCAAGGAAGAAAAGCGGCCGCCAATCAAGAATGAGGCTAACAACGGGTTAAAAAACCTGCGCGGGACGATTGCCATGGCCAGGACCCCTGAGATCGATAGCGCCACCTGCCAGTTCTTCATAAACCTGGTGGACAATCCGTTTCTCGACCACGTGCCCAACGATCCCAAGAAGTTCGGTTATGCCGTTTTCGGCAAGGTTATTCAGGGGATGGAAGTGGTCGATGCCATTGCCGAGGTAGCCACCACCACCAAGGGCATGTACCGCGACGTTCCGGTTGAACCCATCATAATTATTTCTGTTACCAGGATTCAGTAAACTGAGCCACAGTCGAAGTTAAGATCGAAGGCTGTTCCCGACCGGACCGATGTTCGAATGGCTGTTTGCCTTTGCGCACCTGGCCCTATTCCTGGGTCTCCTATCTTACTCCATATGGAACCTGGTAAGAGGCCGCTGGCTGGCCGGAGCGGTTCTGCTGGTTTTCCTGGCTGCCTATTATTTCATAGTTCTCCACCAGGCCGTTCTTAAAGAAATAAGCCGCAAGAAAAAGCGACGGAAAAGATAAAGATCCTGCCGGGGCCCGGCTCAAGTTCCGGCGCTTTTGCCTGCCGCCTGAATCCGGTTATGTGATATAATCGCCTATAAAATTTAATTTGAGAGAAGGCTCATGGAAACTAAAAAGAAAATGGCTTGTCTGTCATTAATTCTGGTCCTCTCGCTTACAATTTTCAGCTGGCTGGCTGCGGCCGAGCTGCCCACCCGTCTCCAGAAGGCGGTGGGTGGCATCGACCCGCTCCTGGCCTACCAGCTCACCAGGACCATGGCCTCGGAAGAATTTGCCGGCCGCCTGACCGGCCATGAAGGCTATACCCGGGCTGCCCGCTGGGCCGCAGCCAAATTCAAGGAATGGGGACTGAGGCCGCTCGATGCCAGGAACGGTTATCTCCAGTCTTATCTTTCTCCCCATACCGTCATCGACCAGGCTTCCATGATTCTTCACCTGCCGGGTAAGACCGGAAGCGACGGACAGCCTCAATACGAAACGGTGGAGCTGAAACCGGAAAAGGATTTCCTGCCGCTTCTTTACTCGGACTCCGGAGACCACACGGCCGGCCTGGTCTTCGTTGGCTGGGGTATTTCCGCGCCCGAACTCAACTATGACGATTATGCCGGAGTCGAGGTGAAAGGCAAATTTGTTCTCTGTTTCCGGGGAACCCCCGACCCCGGCCGGCGCGAGTTCCAGTCTCACGACGAACACCGGACAAGGATGAAGGTGGCCAGGGAAAAGGGTGCCCTGGGCCTGATCTACATCTATCCCGAAGCCCAGGCCAACCCCAACGGCGACTGGCTCCCCGGTTTCATGCCCGGCATGATAACCGAAAAAACTGCCGACCTGATTTTCAAGGAAATAAACTCCACCACGGCCGAATTGAAGAAGGCCCTGCAGACCTTCAAGCGGCCCATCTCCTTTGACCTCAAGGCCCGGCTATCATACCGGGTTAGCTCCAGGAATTTCCCCGATTCCACCGGTTATAACATCGCCGGCTGGGTGGAAGGGTCCGACCCGAAGCTCAGGAAAGAACTGATCATCATCGGCGGCCATTTCGACCACTGCGGCCGTCACCTGGGCCTGCTCTTCCCGGGAGCCGACGACAACGCCAGCGGCTCGGCGGTGGTGATGACCCTGGCCAGGGCTTTCGCTGCCCTGAACCCGAAGCCCAAGAGGTCGGTCATGTTTGTCCTGTTTGGAGGCGAGGAACTGGGGCTGCAGGGTTCCACTTACTTTGCTGACCATCTGCCGGCCGGGTTTGACCGGGTGGTGGCCATGTTCAATTTCGACATGGAAGGTGAAGGCGATGGCGCCTGGTGCGGAGTCAGCGCCGAACCTTCCTTCCTCAAAGAAACCATTGAACAGGCCAACCGGCAAATCAATATTATTAGGGGATACGGGGTGATCAGAAACATCGGGGTCAGGAGCTCCGATTTTGCACCTTTCTTCCTCAAGGGGATTCCCTGCGCCAGCCTCGGTTCTAACGGCCCGCACCTGGCCTACCACGGTACGGGCGACACCATTTACCGCATCAACCCCGAGATCATGGGCAGTATTGCCCGCGTATCCTTCCTGTCAGTCTATTTCCTGGCTGATAGATAAGCCCTATAATAATAAGCAAGGTGAGGGACATAGAATGAAAGTTGCCAGAGAAGGTTCGATATTTTACCTGCCGTCGCTGCTGGTTTTTTTACTGACACTGGTGCTCGGCTGGTGGCTGGCCAGCCTGTTTTTCCTGCTGCTCTCGGCCGCGTTCATTTTCTTTTTCCGCGACCCGGAAAGAAGGCCACCGGCCGGAGAGAACCTGGTGCTGTCGCCGGCCGACGGGCAGGTTATAAAAATTGAAGAATTTTCCAGCCACCCGGACCTGGGCGGCTCCGGAAAAGTTGTCAGCATTTTTCTCTCCCTGCTCGACGTTCATTTCACCCGCGCTCCCCTGGCAGCCGAGGTTATAAGAGTGGATTACCAGCCCGGCAAGTTTTTCCCGGCCTACCGGGAAGAGGCCAGCAGCCAGAATGAATCCAACAGCCTGCTGCTGCAGGGAGAAAAGGGCCGCATCTTCTTAAAGCAGATGGTCGGGGTTGCCGCCAGGCGGATAAAGTGCTATGTTAAGCCCGGAGACAGGGTGGCTGCCGGGCAGAAAATCGGCCTGATGTACTTCGGCTCGAGGGTTGACCTGTACCTGCCCGGAAATGTTGAGCTTAAGGTCGGCCTGAACCAGAAGGTTAAAGGAGGTCTGTCGGTCATCGGAGAGTGGAGAGATGAAAGTCAGAATTAAGCAACCGGTTCCCCGGCTCTACTTTCTGCCCAGCGTTTTTACCCTGACCAACGTCTTCTTCGGTTTTCTCAGCCTGACTTCAACCTTTTACGGGCGCTACCGCTGGGCAGCTCTCTGGATCATAATCGCGGCCATGCTGGACGGCCTGGATGGCCTGGTGGCCAGGGCTACCAGGACCAGTTCTGATTTCGGTATCCAGCTGGATTCGCTGGCCGATGCTATTTCTTTCGCCGCGGCCGCCTCTCTTCTGATGTACTTCTGGGGCCTCAAAGTTCTGGGACCGGCCGGCATATTTTTCAGCTTTCTATTCATCGTGGGCGGGTTGTTGCGGCTGGCCCGCTATAACGTCAGAACCAAGAGCCTGCCAGACCGGCGCTTTTACCAGGGCCTGACCGTACCCTCGGCAGCCATCTTCCTGGCCTCTCTGGTTATTTTTCACCCCGAGCCAAACTATCAGACCGTGAGCGCCTTTTACCTGTCCGCCCTGGTGGTAATAGTAAGCCTGCTGATGATCAGCACCCTCCGTTACCGGAACTTTATCTCCTTTATCATCAACCGACCGGTGGACATGAAGACCGGCCTGTTGCTGGCCGTGGTCCTGACCGGCCTGCTTTTCCGTCCGAAATACTTCCTGTTGCTGTTCACCACCCTCAACGTTATCTATGGCCCGGTTGACTTCCTGGTGCTCAAATTGAGAAGGAAGACAGCACCCAGGCCCGTCGCTGAAAAACACGAAGCCGGCAAATCCCTCGACTCCAAGGAATAATCCCGCTGACTTGATGAGAGCCAGAGCCAGGATCAACCGAAAAAAAGTACTGGCGGTAGCCCTTCTGCTCCTGCTGCTGGCCATCATCACCTTCATCCTGCTAATTTCGAGAAGCTCCGACCAACAGGCGGCCAGGCCCGAAGTTACCGAAGCCAGCCAAGAGCCAGAAGCTCCGCCAATCATAACCGAGGAATTCACAATTCCAGCCGGTAAGACCATAACCGACCTCCTGGCTCCCGCCGGTTTTTCAGCCTCCCGGGTAATTGAAATCAGGGAGGCCACCATGAAGGTCTACGACCTGGCCAGGATTCCGGCCGGAAAAAAGTTGAGATTGCTCCGGCAGGGCGAGTCCTATACCGCCTTTCAGCTCGACCTTGACCCCGAGAGCTACCTGGAAGTTGACCTCACCCAATCTCCACCTTCAGCCAGCATCAAGTACCACCCCGTGACCAGGCAGCTGGTCCTGGTGGAGGGAATCATCAAGGACTCTCTGATCGCGGCCGTTAATCAGGCCGGTGAACAGGACCTTCTGGCCCTGATGATGGCCGAGATTTTTGGCTGGGCAATTGATTTCTACGTTGACCTGCGGCAGGACGACAGCTTCCGGCTGCTGGTCGAAAAAAAATACATCAACGGCCAGTTCAGCGGTTACGGCCCGATCCTGGCCGCCCGCTTCGTGAACAAGAACCAGGTGTTCGAAGCCTACCGCTATGTTTTTCCGGACAGCGGAAAGGCCGATTATTTTGAAGCCGGCGGCGGTTCGCTCAGGAAGGAATTCCTGAAATCGCCCCTGCGTTACGCCCGGATCACCTCGCGCTTCAGTTCCAGCCGCCTCCACCCCATCCGCAAGATTTACAGGCCGCATTATGGTATAGACTATGCCGCTCCCATCGGCACTCCCGTCCAGTCCACGGCTGACGGAGTGGTAACCTTTGCCGGCTGGAATGGAGCCGCCGGCCGCATGGTCAGGATCCGCCACAAGAATGCCTACGAAACCATGTACCTGCACTTAAAATCACTGGCCGCGGGGATTAAAACCGGAGCCCGGGTGGAGGGTGGGCAGGTTATCGGTTACGTCGGCTCGAGCGGCGAGTCAACCGGTCCCCATCTTGATTACCGGCTCCTCTACCATGGCAAGTACGTCAACCCCCTGAGCTGGAAATTCCAGCCGGCCGAACCTCTGCCCTCGCGCTACCAGCCAGATTTCGAGCAGAAGGTCCGGGCTCTGCAGATACTCCTTTTTTTCCCGGCGACCTACTTTTAGGCTGGCTGGAAAAATTTTCCCGGGCACAGGGCTCCGCAAAAATACTCTTTCACCCGCTCGGCCAGATAATGACCAACCTGGCACAACGGAGCTTCTCTGGTAGAAGTTATCCCGAGCCGGGCGGAACCCATCCCAAGTGATTGCCCGCTCGCAACTCCGATCACTCCTGGTCGACTCCCCACCCGCCTCTCTCTACAAGATTGGTGTTTGACTTCCAACATCAGCCTGCTTAAATTTATAGACGGGAATCATTTTCGGGAGGCAGGTATGAAAATCACAATCAGTGTCTTAAAAGCCGATATCGGCAGCATCGGCGGCCATATCAAGCCCAGCCTGGCTCTTCTCCAGGAGGTCAGGAATTTCGTGGCCGCCAGGAGCAAGGACCTGTTGATTGATTACTACATCAGTTCCACCGGGGATGACATCGCCATCCTCTGCACCCACACCGGTGGAACCGGCAACGAAAAGATACACCAGCTGGCCTGGGAAGCTTTCCTGGCCGGCACGGCCGTGGCCAAAAAGACCGGGCTGTATGGAGCAGGTCAGGACCTGCTAAAAGACGCTTTTTCCGGGAACGTCAAGGGACTGGGGCCGGCCGTGGCCGAAATGGAGATCGAGGAAAGGGAAAACGAGCCTTTCATCTTTTTTGCCGCCGACAAGACCGACCCCGGTGCTTACAATCTGCCCTTTTACCTGGCCTTCGCCGACCCGATGTACTGTTCCGGCCTGATCCTCAGTCCGAAGATGAGCCAGGGTTACAGGTTCCGAATCATCGACGTCAGCTACACCGAAAAAAATAAGGTAATTGAGCTGGTGGCCCCGGAAGAACTTTACGATATTGCCGCCCTGCTCCGGGACACCGAAAAATATGTCATCGAGAGCATCTGGTCCCGCAGCACCGGGAACCAGGCCGTGGCCATCTCCACCCAGCGCCTGCATAACATCGCCGGCAAGTACACCGGAAAGGACGACCCGGTGGCCCTGGTCCGGGTCCAGGGAGAATTCCCGGCCACGGGCGAAGTCCTGGCCCCGTTTAACATCGGACATTACGTGGCCGGATTCATGCGTGGCAGCCACATCGGGCCGCTGATGCCCTGCCGGCTGAATGCCACTGTTTCCTATTTCGACGGCCCGCCGGTGGTGACCGGGGCAGCCTTCTCCATGAAAGAGGGCCGTCTGTCGGAACCGGCCGACGTTTTCGACCACCCATACTGGGAAGCCATAAGGACTCAAATTGCCCTGAAGGCCTCGGAAATCAGGCGCCAGGGATTCTGCGGGCCGTCCATGCTGCCTTACTCCGAGCTGGAGTATGGCGGGGTGGTGGAAAAGCTGAAGCAGCTGGAAAAGAAGTTTAAGCTCTCGGATTGACTTTTTCGACTGCCGGCAGTATTTTAGCCGGGAAGCATTCACCATGAGCGAAAGAAAGCATCCTGTCCCGGCTGTAGATCTGATCATAGAAATCAGGCTGCCCGATGGGCGAACCGGTATAGTGCTGATCGAAAGAAAGAATCCACCCCATGGCTGGGCCCTTCCCGGTGGCTTCGTGGATTACGGAGAGACCCTGGAACAGGCTGCCATCCGCGAGGCCAGGGAAGAAACCTCGCTCCAGGTTGAACTCATCAGGCAGTTCCATACCTACTCGGACCCGGGACGAGACCCGAGACGCCACACCATATCAACCGTGTTCATCGCCCGGGCGGAAGGAACGCCGGAGGCCGCCGACGACGCCGGGAAAGCCGGGGTCTTCACCCGCGAAGAAATTAATTTTCCGCTAGCCTTTGACCACAGACAGATACTTGATGATTATTTCGCCTGGCGGGAAAAACATCCCGCCGAGCAGGACCGGGTTGAACCTGGCCAGATTACACCTTCCTCCGAAACGGGACCCGAACAGGAAGAAACGCTGGTCGAGCTGACCCGGGTCTGGAGCCTGGCCGAGGCCGAAGTCATCAAGAGCTTTCTTGGCACCAACGGCATCTACTGCCTTCTCAAGGGCCAGATCGTCCACTCCATCTATCCTTTCACCATGGACGGGCTCGGCGAAACCATAATCATGGTCCTCCAGAAGGACCTGGAAAAGGCCCGGCATTTGCTGGAAGAATACGCCCCTTCGCGGACCGAAGACTAACCGGTCCCTCCCCTCCCTTTTTCTCTCTGTTATCACCGCCTAAAAATATTTTATTCTGATGGGATTTTTTTCTTGACTTTTGCAATTTTCTTTCTTATATTTAACTCAAAATGGGATAAAACGGGATAAAATGGGAAAAGAAGCCGCCAACAACTTGCTGATCGGAAGCTACTCGGCTCGCCTCGACCGCAGCGGCCGGCTGAAAATTCCCGAAAAATTCCGCGACATCATCGAACAGTCTTTCGGTAAGGATGTCTTCATAACTTCTCTCACCGACGAAGCGGTGCAGCTCTATCCGCTGGCGGTCTGGGAACAGATGACCAGCATCGCCAACGAGGGGGCCCTGGCCCTCCGTCCCGACGTCAGGCGCTTCCTGCTGCGGGTTAACCTGAAAGGCAGTCATCATCAGATCGATGCCAAGGGAAGGGTGTTGATCAGCCAGACGCTCCGCGAAAAGGCCAGGCTCAACACCGAAGTGGAGGTGATCGGACTTAACAACCACCTGGAAATCTGGAACAAGGAAGTCCTGGAATCGATAATCGAAAAACGGCCCCTGAGCGAGGAGGATTTCGAAAATATTGCCCGTCTTGTCCCCCGAGGAAAGACTGAATGAAAGATTGCGGGCACAGGCCAGTCCTGGTTGAGGAAACCCTGGC
The DNA here is from genome assembly GCA_013178315.1 of Candidatus Aminicenantota bacterium. Taxonomy (GTDB): domain Bacteria; phylum Acidobacteriota; class Aminicenantia; order Aminicenantales; family Saccharicenantaceae; genus Saccharicenans. The sequence continues at coordinate 48,129 of JABLWX010000025.1, read as the reverse complement.
CTATTTGCAGGCCTCGCGGCCGGGGCTCTATATAGATTGCACCATAGGCCTGGGGGGACATGCTCTGGAGATTTTGAGGAGAAATCCCGGAGCCAGAATAATCGGGTTTGACCTGGATGAACTGTCGCTCAAGGCTGCGGCCAAAAGGCTGGCCGAATACAAGGACCGGGTCAAGCTGTTTCAGCTGGATTTCAGGGAGATGCTGGAATTCCAGGAGCTCGTTCCCTTTGAGGAAGTTAAGGGCGTTCTGGCCGACCTGGGAATTTCTTCCTTTCAGCTCGACAACCCGGAGCGCGGTTTCAGCTTCAACCTGGAAGGTCCGCTTGATATGAGAATGGACACGAGACAGAAGACCACGGCCGAAAAGGTCCTGATGACCTATCCCGAGTCCCGCCTGGCCGAGATCTTCAAGAAGTATGGAGAACTGCACCACACCCGGCTGCTGGCCCGCAAGATTGCCAGCCAGCGCAAGCTGGGGCTCCTAAAAAATACCACCGACCTGAAGAGGCTGGTGGAAGAAGTCTACCGCTGGGTTCCGCAGAAGAACCATCTGCATCCGGCGGCCAGGGTCTTCCAGGCCCTGCGGATAGAGGTCAACCAGGAGCTTAAGAACCTGGATGTTTTCCTCGACCGGCTGGCCAGGAAGTGCCTGCCCGGCACCAGGCTGGTGGTAATTTCCTTCCATTCCCTTGAGGACCGCCTGGTCAAAAAGGCTTTCCAGTCACTGGCTTCGGGGGAGAAGGGCCAGCCGCTGGTCAAGATTCTGACCCGCAAGCCGGTCCGGCCTTCCCAGGAAGAAATAGAAACCAATTCCCGCAGCCATTCGGCCAAGCTGCGGGCCGCGGAGCGAATATGAGCATGGTCAGGAAAAAATATAGCTGGAAACAGCTGGCCCTGGGGGTCGGGCTGGCGGTGCTGTTCCTGGGCAACCTGACCTTTTACATCTGGTACCAGAGTGAATCGGTCCGGCTGGGCTACCGGATTCATGAACTGGAAATGAAAGTTGAAAAGCTGAAAGAGGAAATCAAGAAACTGGAGACCCGGAAGGAGGCCCTGCTGTCCCTGGAAAGGATTGACCGGGTGGCCCGGAACGAGCTCCAGCTCCAGGACCCCAAGCCCGACCAGGTCATCTTCGAAAAGCAGGTGGTGAAATGAGGCTTATTCTCCAGGACAGGTCGCCCTTTTCCACCAGCCACCGCCAGAAGGTAAAGTTTGTACTGGTGGCCGTCCTCTTCTGGTTTGCGGTCATCGGCGTCCGGCTGCTGGAACTCCAGGTCCTGGAACACAAGAAATTAAAGGCCGAGGTGCTGGAACAGAGCCAGGACCTGATCACCGTCCTGCCCACCAGGGGCACGATATTCGACCGGAACGGGAAAATCCTGGCCCGCAGCCTGCCGGCAGCCTCGGTGTTCTTCTCGCCGGTTAAAGGCGAAAGCCTGGAACAGCAGCTCCAGAGCGTCCACCGGTTGAAAAATCTGCTGGACTTAAAGGACCAGGAACTAAGAAAAATAGTCAGTTCCATAGAAAAGCGAAAACGTTTTACCTGGATCAAAAGAAAAATATCACCCGAACTGGCGGAAAAGATCCGGAGCCTCAAGTTGCCCGGTATCTACCTGCTGGAAGAGAACCGAAGGTTCTACCCGCAGGGCCCGCTGGCCGCCCATGTCTTGGGCGGGGTCAACGTGGACGACTTCGGGCTGGCCGGGGTTGAGTACTATTACAACTCCCTGCTGAGGGGAGAAGAGGGCCAGCAGCTGATCATGAAGGATGCCCGCGAGAGGGAATTTTTCATCGAGACCATCAAGGAAACCAGGCCCGGCCAGGACCTCTACCTGACGATAGATTCCACCATCCAGTACATAGCGGAAAAGGAACTGCAGCAGGCGGTGGAAAAGCACCAGGCCAACTGGGGAACCATCATCGTCTCGGTCCCCCAGACCGGTGAAATCCTGGCCATGGCCAGCTATCCCTCCTACGACCCGAACTACTTCCCGCCGCCGGAAAACGTCATGCCCAACCGGGCCATCCAGCATACCTACGAACCCGGCTCGACGGTCAAGATGGTCACGGCCGCGGCCGCCCGGGAACTGGCCGGGATTGACTGGAACACCCATTATGACTGCAGCCAGGGTTACCTGGTTTTCGGTGGAACCATAGTCCGGGACCACGTCCGGATGGGCGTGCTGAGCTTTCCCGAAGTCTTCATCCAGTCCTCAAACGTGGGAACCATAAAGATCGCCGAACGCATCGGCGCTGAAAATATCTACCGGATGTTCAGGGCCTTCCGCTTCGGCGAAAAGACCGGCATCGACCTGCCCGGTGAAGAGTCCGGCATCTTTCACCCGCTGGAAAAATGGCGGAAATCATCCCTGCGGGTGGCCATCGGCTACGAGATTTCGGCCACGCCCATCCAGGTGTTGAGAACACTTAATGTCTTTGCCACCGGCGGTTACCTGGTAAAACCCAGGGTCCGGCTGGAACAGCCCTCTCCCCTGTCTGGAATAATCACCGCCGCCCTGGAACCACCGGCCGGCAGCCAGTCCGTCCTAAGGCCTGAAACCGTGCGGCAACTGGTCGACCTGGTCCTGGAGCCGGTGGTTGAAACCGGCACCGGCCGGGAGGCTGGCCTTCCCGGTTACCTGATGGCCGGCAAAACTGGAACCGCCCAGAAATATGACCCGGAGCTCAGGGCTTATTCCAGCAAAAGGCACGTGGCTTCCTTTGCCGGTTTCGTTCCGGCCGACCAGCCCCTGATTTCCATGGTCGTGGTTATTGACGAACCGCGGGGCCAGTTTCACTATGGAGGGCAGGTGGCCGCTCCGGTCTTCAGGGAAGTGGCCAGAAAAGTTCTGCTCTACCTCAATCAACCCCCGCAGAAATTACCAGATGGCCTGATCCTGGCCAGGAAAGAAAACTCCACAGCAGGAGTGACCGACTGAGATGAAGTTATCGGAACTGCTGAAAGATGTCCGGGTGGTCAGCCTGGCGGCGGCCGCAGACCCGGAGATCACAGGCATAGCCTATTCTTCTAAAGGGGTTGAACCCGGGAACATCTTCATTGCCCTGAAAGGACAGAGGGCCGACGGCCATGATTTCCTGCCGGAAGCCCTGGAACGCGGGGCCGCGGTCATAGTTTCCGAGAGGCCACGCCCGGCTGAAATTGACCGGGCCTGGGTCCAGGTGCTGGATGCCCGCGAGGCCATGGCCCTGCTGGCCGCCAATTTCTACGATCATCCCTCTTCCCGGCTGAAGGTGGTGGGCATCACCGGCACCAAGGGAAAGACCACCATTACCTACATCCTGGAAGAAATTCTTAATACCGCCGGCTTCAGGCCCGGAGTGGTCGGCACCGTGGAATACCGCTGGGCCGGCCGTCAGTACTCAGCCGAGAGAACCACGCCCGAAGCACCGGACATCCAGAAGTTCCTGCGGCAGATGGTGGAAGAGGGCGTCAGCCATTGCCTGATGGAAGTCTCTTCTCATTCCCTTGAACTCAAGCGGGTCTGGGGAATCGGTTTCGACGTGGCCGTTTTTACCAACCTCAGCGGCGAACATCTCGATTACCACCAGACCATGGAAAATTACTTCGAGGCCAAGAAAAAACTATTCTTCTTGAACCATAAGCGCCAGGCTTCCGTCGTCAACATCGACGACCCCTGGGGAGAAAGGTTGCTGTCAGAACTGCCGATGCAGACGATAAGCTTCGGCTTCAAGCCCGAAGCCGTGGTCAGGGCCGAGAAGTTCACCATCAACCAGGAAGGAATGACGGCCACCGTCTCCTCGCCCCTCGGTCAGCTGACCTTCACCTCCAGCCTGATCGGCAAACACAATCTTTATAATTTCCTGGCAGCCATTTCGGCCGCCCTGGTCCTCTCGATTCCGGTTCCGGATATCCTGAAGGGAATTTCCTCGGTCAAGAGGATTCCCGGCCGCTTCGAAAACGTTCCCAACGGCCTGGGAATCAAGGTTATCGTCGACTACGCGCATACCGACGGAGCCCTGGAAAACCTGCTGCAGGCCGTCCGGAGCCTAAATCCCAAAAAAGTCATCCTGGTCTTTGGCTGCGGCGGCGACCGCGACCGCCTGAAACGTCCCCGGATGGGAGAGGTGGCTGCCAGGCTGGCTGACTGGACCATCATCACTTCTGACAACCCCCGGTCCGAGGAGCCGGAACAGATAATCTCGGAAATTGAAGAAGGATTCCGCCGGCTGGGCAACCATAACTACGAAAAAATAGTCGACCGGCGCCGGGCCATCGAGACTGCCCTGGTCATGGCCAGGAAGGGCGACTGGGTGGTGGTGGCCGGTAAGGGCCATGAAAACTACCAGGTATTCAAGGATAGGACGGTTCCCTTTAGCGACGTGGAAACCGCCCGGGAAATAATTGACAGTCTGGAGAAGAAATAGGATGGCCGGTTTGTTTCTGGGACAGGTAGCGAGGCTGGCCGGAGGCCGACTGCTTCAGGGCCGACCCGAAACTCTAATCCTGTCCTATACTTTTGACTCGCGGCAGGCTGCCCCGGGAGCCCTGTTCTTTGCTCTCAAAGACAAGAGAGATGGTCACCAGTTTGTCCGCGACGCCTACGAGAAAGGGGCCGCGGCTGCCTGCATCTCCGAGGAAGTGAGCGGCCTGCCACCGGACTTCGGCCTGATAAGAGTCGACGATACCCTGAAGGCCCTCCAGACCCTGGCCGCCCGCTGGCTTGACCTTCACCCGGTAAAAGTCGTGGGCATCACCGGTAGCGTGGGCAAGACCTCAACCAAGGAATTTACCGCCCGCCTGCTCCAGGAAAAATTCCGGGTGCTGAAATCGCCCGGCAATTTCAACAACCAGATCGGCGTTCCCATCTCCATACTTTCCATGGATGGCTCGCAGGACATCGCCGTCCTGGAAATGGGGATGAGCCAGCGGGGAGAAATCCGAAAGCTCACCGAGATAGCTCCGCCCGACGTGGCGGTTATTACCGCTATCGCCCCGGTTCACCTGGAATTCTTCCGGGACCTGGAAGACATCGCCCTGGCCAAGAAAGAAATCCTGGACGGGGCCAGGCCCGGGGCCCTGGCCGTTCTGAACGGCGATGACCCGCTTCTCAGAAAAATCGGTGGAACCTGGAGCGGTGGCCGGGTGCTATATTATGGCTCAGGACATGATTCCCCGGTCAGGGCTGAAAACATTGAACACCTCGGACTGGAAGGTATTCGCTTTGACCTGGTCCTGGGCCAAGAGCGGTCTTCAATCAGGCTGCCTTTCCTAAACCGGGCCCTGGTCTCAAACCTCCTGGCCGCCTGCACCGTAGCCCATTACTTCGGACTCAAGTCCGGAGAGCTCCTCCCGGCCCTGCGCGACCTGCCGGCGGTTGAACACCGGGGCCAGCTCCTGGAATTAAAGAACGGAATACGAGTCTACGATGATTCTTACAATTCCAACCCCGTGGCCCTGAAATCTGTTCTGGAAAGCCTGGGGCGAATTGCAGCTCCCAGGAAAATTGCGGTCCTGGGTGACATGCTGGAACTCGGGCCGCAGGAAATTGATTTCCACCGGGAGGCCGGGCGCAGGGTTCCGGAAAACGGCTGGAACGTCCTGGTTACGGTCGGGCCGAGAGCCAGGCACCTGGCCGCAGGAGCGGTCGAGCGCGGATTCGACGCCGGGTCTGTCCATTCTTTCGATGAAGCCCTGGAAGCAGCCGAGTGGCTGCGCCATTTTTTAAAGGCCGGGGACCTGGTCCTGGTCAAGGGATCCCACGGCCTGGCCCTGGACCGCATCGTTACTTTTCTAAAAAAAGAGATGGAGGCCTGAAGTGCTGTACTGGTTGCTTGTTCCGCTCAGGGAGTATTACTTCTTTTTCAACGTCTTCCGTTACATCACCGTCAGGACCGCCCTGAGTGGAATCACCGCCCTTCTGTTGATGTTCATCCTGACACCCATATTCATCAGGCTCCTTAAAAAACATCAAATCGGGCAGGAAATAAGGCAGGAAGGGCCGTCCAGCCATCTCAACAAGAAGGGTACCCCTTCCATGGGCGGTTTGATGATCATCGGGGCCACCCTGGTTTCCACCCTGCTCTGGGGCAACCTGGAAAACATCTACGTCTGGCTGGCCATGGGTGGGATGCTGTTCTTCGGCGGGGTTGGCTTTGCCGATGATTTCATAAAATACCGCTGGCGGCGCTCCCTGGGCCTGACTCCCCGGCAGAAACTTATCCTGCAATTTCTGGTGTCGGGGGCGCTGGCCCTGACCCTGGTCCTGATCGGATTGAGGGGCCAGTTCAGTCTGAACCTGACCTTCCCGTTCTTCAAGGAATGGACACCTTACCTGGGCTGGTTTTACCTGCCCTGGATCCTGTTCATACTGGTGGGTTCTTCCAACTCGGTCAACCTGGCCGACGGTCTGGATGGGCTGGCCATAGGTTTAACCCTGATTGCTTCCGTGGCCCTGACGGCCCTGACCTATGTCGCCGGTCACGCCGTCTGGTCCCAGTATCTCAACATACTGCGCGTTCCCCTGGCCGCCGAGCTGACCGTGTTCGTGGGAGCCCTGTCCGGCGCCTGCCTGGGCTTTCTATGGTTTAATTGCCATCCGGCGGAAATATTCATGGGCGACGTGGGGGCCCTGTCACTGGGAGGTACGCTGGGGCTGATTGCCATCCTGATCAAGCAGGAATTCCTGCTGTTTGCGGTGGCCGGGGTCTTCATCCTGGAAGCCCTGTCGGTCATGCTCCAGGTTTCATACTTCAAACTCTCGGGCGGCAAGAGGATCTTCAGGATGGCTCCCCTGCACCATCATTTTGAGCTGGCCGGCTGGCCGGAAGAAAAGGTGGTCATCCGTTTCTGGATCATAGGCATAATCTTCGCCCTGTTCAGCTTAACCACGTTGAAGTTGAGGTAAAGATGGAACTCAGAGGAAAAAAGGTCGTGGTCGTGGGTTTCGCCCGGACCGGCCAGGCCGTCTGCGATTTTCTGCTGGAGCAAGAAGTCGGGCAGCTGACGGTCAGCGACCGCAAGCCCGAAGGCGAACTGGAGCGGGTCGCCGAATACCGGGCACGGGGCGTGGAATTCGACTGCGGCCGCCATCGGCTGGAACTCTTCCTGGCGGCCGACCTGATCGTGGTCAGCCCGGGCGTACCACCGCTCCCGGAAATTCTGGAGGCCCGGGAGAAGGGTGTAAAGGTAATTTCCGAGATAGAACTGGCCTATCACTTCCTGAATTGCCGGCTGGTCGGCATCACCGGCTCCAACGGCAAGTCGACCACCACCACCCTGATTTACCGGATGTTAAAGAACAGTGGCCTCAAGGTCCACCTGACCGGAAACATCGGGACCCCGCTGATCTCCTTCGTGAAAAAGAGCCGCCCGGACCACATCATCGTAACCGAAATTTCCAGCTTCCAGCTGGAGTTCACCGAAAAATTCCGCACCGATATCGCGGTATTCTTGAATATTTCACCCAATCACCTGGACTGGCATAAGACCTATGAAAACTATATCCGGGCCAAGAAGAAACTTTTCGACCACCAGCGGCCCGGAGACCTGGCCGTTCTCAACCGCGACGACGCCATCCTTCGGAGCTGGCGCCGCGATAAAAAATCAGATCTCTATGCTTTCAGCCGAAAGCATAAGGTACCCCGGGGTTGCTACCTCAAGGACTCAACGATCTGGTTGAAGCTTGAGGAAGAACTTCCGGTAATAAAAACCAGGGACATCAAGCTGAGAGGGGTTCACAACCTGGAAAACATCATGGCTGCTGTGGTCACCTCCCGCCTGGCCGGGGCGAGTCTGCCGGCCATCCGGCAGACCGCCAGAGACTTCAGGGGGTTAGAACACCGACTGGAAGAAGTGCGCACCATAAACCGGGTCCTGTTCGTGAACGACTCCAAAGCCACTACCGTTGCCGCTACTGTTAAAGCTGTTCAGTCCTACTCACGCCCAATCGTGCTAATCCTCGGGGGGCGCGACAAGGGGGGAGACTTCTCCCCCCTGCGTCGCGCGCTAAAAAACAGGGTCAGAAAAATCCTGCTGATTGGAGAAGCCAAAGAGAAAATAAGGAAAGCCCTGGAAGGTGCCTTCCCGCTGGAAGAGGTCAGCACCTTCCGGGAGCTGGTGGCCAGGGCCTACCAGGCAGCCAGGCCGGGAGACGTGGTGCTGCTGGCGCCGGCCTGCACCTCCTGGGACATGTTCCGGAACTTCGAGGAACGGGGCCGGCTGTTCAAGAAAGAAGTCAATTACCTGGCCAGGAAGCTGGACAGGAGGAAGAAGAGCTGATGGAAGTCTTCAAGAGATTCGCCTTCGACAAGGTCCTGCTGGTCAACACCCTGCTGCTGCTCATCCTTGGCATCATCATGGTCTTCAGCTCCTCGGCCATCCTGGCCGGTGAAAAATACCGGCAGAGCTTCTACTTCCTGACCAACCAGATCATGGCCGCGGTCTTCGGCCTGATCCTGATGGTCATCGTGGCTTCAATCCGGGAACCGTTTTTCACCATGACCAGGTTGATCTACCTGGCCACCGCCTTTACCTTCCTGCTCCTGGTGCTCTGCCTGGTCATGCCCCCCTCGGCCAACGCTCACCGCTGGGTCCAGTTCATGGGGGTGCGTTTCCAGCCCTCGGAGCTGGCCAAGGTCGTCCTGATCCTGTTCCTGGCCAACTTCTGCTACCGGAAAGCCGACACCATCAACCACTGGAAAACCCTGATGGTCCCGGTGGGCGTGGTGCTGGCCTTCGTCCTGGTCATCCTGCTGGAGCCCGATTCCAGCACGGCCGTTTTTATCTTCCTGATTTCGGCCCTGATGCTCTACCTGGGAGGAGTCAAGTTCAAGTACTTTGCTCCGGCAGCCCTGGTCCTGCTGGTCATATTCATCATCTTCCTGTTCTCCGCCGATTACCGGGTAAACCGGCTGCACGGATTTTTATCGCCCGAGCAGGACCCGCTGGGCAAGGCCTTCCAGGTCAGGCAATCCCGGCTGGCGGTCGGGGCCGGCGGCCTGCTGGGAGTGAGCATCGGCTCTTCCACTCAGAAACTCTACTTCCTGCCCTGCGCCCACACCGATTTTATCTTCGCCATCATCGGCGAGGAGGTCGGGTTGCTGGGCACCATGGGCACGGTGGGCCTGTTCCTGCTCTTCCTGTTCCGCGGCCTGAAAATAGCTGGCCAGACCCTCAATGCCAATTACAGGCTGATCGCTTACGGGCTGACCATGAGCATAATCATCCAGGCCCTTCTCAACATCAGCGTCGTCCTGGGGCTGGGACCGGTTACCGGCATTCCCCTGCCCTTCATTTCCTTCGGCCGTTCGGCCCTGGTCTGCAACCTGCTGGCCGTGGGCCTGTTGCTGAATATTTCTCAAAGAAAGCTGGAGGTTAGCTCGACCCCATGAAACAGGAGACGGTGATCATCAGCGGTGGTGGCACGGGCGGGCACCTCTACCCGGCCCTGGTCCTGGGCCGCACCCTGCTCCGCCTGCGACCCGACCTCCGGCTGGTCTACGTCGGCAGTTCCAGGGCCGTGGAAAAAAAGATCATGTCGGCCGAGGTCAACCGCTTCCTGACCCTGCCCGTGGAAGGACTCAAGGGCCGGGGACTGAAGAAGCTGCGGGGCCTGGTCCTTCTCCCGCTGGCTTTTCTTAAGTCATTCTACGTACTGTTGCGGTTCCGTCCCGCCCTGGTAATCGGGGTGGGCGGCTTCAGCTCCGGGCCGATTGTGCTGCTGGCCGCCCTGATGAAAAAGCCAACGGTCATCCTGGAACAGAATGCCCTGCCCGGCTTCACCAACCGCAAGCTCGGTCGCTTTGTCGACCTGGTGGTGGTTTCCTTCGCCAGCTCGCTCACCTATTTCGGGGACAAGGCAGTGCTGGTGGGCAACCCGGTCCGTCCGGAATTCTATGAAATTCCAAGAAAGCGGAGAGAGCAGGCCCTGACCCTGCTGATTTTCGGCGGTAGCCAGGGCTCGAAATTCCTGAACGACCGGCTGATTGAGTCTCTCGATGAGCTTGAGGAACTCAGGGATTCCCTGGTCATTTACCACCAGACAGGTGAAAGAGACTTCGACCGGGTTAGCCGGGCCTACCGGGAGCACGGCTTTTCCCGGGCGGTGGTGGCTGCCTTTTTCTCACCCATGGCCGACTACCTGGCCAGAGCCGACCTGGTCATCTGCCGGGCCGGAGCCACCACCTGCGCCGAGCTGGTGGCCGGCCGGAAGCCAGCCCTGCTGGTGCCTTTTGCTGCCGCCGCCGACAACCACCAGGAATTCAACGCCCGCGAGCTGGAAAAGGCCGGCGGGGCCGAGGTCATCCTGGAAAAGGATTTCGAGCCCGGGCTGCTGGCCGAAAAAATAAAATACTACCTGGGCCATAAAGAAGTTCTCGACCGGATGGAAGAGAACCTGGAAAAATTGCGGCCGGAGGGCGTGGCCGAAAAAATTGCCGGTCTCTGTCTGGAGAGGATGAAGACCCGCGCAGGAGGCGATCGTGGTTAAGAAAGGTTACCGTAAGTTGAACCGCATTCACATGGTTGGCATTGGCGGCACCGGCATGTGCGGCATCGCCGAGGTCCTGCTCAATCTCGGTTACCAGGTCTCCGGCTCGGACCTGCAGGAAAATGAAGCCACCCTGAGGCTGACCAGGCTCGGAGCCGTAATTCACCGTGGCCATGCCGCCGAAAATGTCGGCCAGGCTGATGTCGTGGTTATCTCCTCCGCGGTGCGCGAGGACAACGTTGAGGTGCTCGAGGCCCGGGCCCGCAAGATCCCGGTCATACCCAGGGCCGAGATGCTGGCCGAGCTGATGCGGATGAAATACGGTATTGCAGTGGCCGGGGCCCATGGCAAGACCACCACCACTTCCATGACGGCCATGGTGCTGGAAGTGGCCGGGTTCGACCCGACGGTGATAGTCGGAGGCCGGCTAAATACCCTGGGAGCTAACGCCCGCCTGGGCGAGGGTGATTTCATCGTGGCCGAGGCCGACGAAAGCGACCGCTCTTTCCTTTACCTTTCCCCCTTCATCGCGGTCCTGACCAACATCGACGCCGAGCACCTGGACCACTACGGCACCCTGGACGAAATCAAGAAGACCTTTGTCAGCTTCGCCAACAAGGTTCCCTTTTACTGCCCGGTCATCCTCTGCCTGGATGACCCCAACCTGCAGTCGATCATTCCCGACCTGGAAAGGAAGATCATCACCTACGGCTTCAGTACACAGGCCGACATCCAGGCCAGGGATTTTACCTTCTCGGAGTTCTCCAGCCAGTCAACGCTGTATGCCTCTGGACAGCGGCTGGGACGCCTGAAGCTCAACGTTCCTGGAAAGCACAATATCCTGAACGCCATGGCGGCCACGGCCGTGGGCCTGGACCTGGACATCCCGGCCCGGACCATTCTCAAGGCCCTGGAGGAATACTCCGGAACCGGCCGCCGGTTTGAGCTGAAGGGCCTGGTCGGGGACATCATGGTCATCGAGGATTATGCCCACCACCCGACCGAAATCCGGGCCACCCTGGAGGCGGCTCGAACCGGCTGGGACAGAAGGCTGGTGGCCGTATTCCAGCCCCACCGCTATAGCCGGCTGGCCAGGCTGCTCCCCGATTTTGCCACCGCCTTCAACCAGGCTGACATCCTCCTGGTGACCGAAATCTATGCCGCCGGCGAAGACCCCATCGAGGGAGTCAGCGGCCAGGCCCTGTTCGAGGCCATCAGGCAATTCGGTCACAAGAATGTCCTCTTTGAGCCAGTCCTGAACCGGATCCCCGAGAGGCTGGCGGAAATTCTCGCCCCGAACGATATGCTCCTCGTCCTGGGAGCTGGAAATATCAGCCGGATCATTCCGGAAACGATAAGACTGTTGCAGGGAGAAAAAGACCATGGCCGTTGAAAATGGATATCCCCTGAACGCTGCCGGGGCCGTGGTTTTCCACCGTTCGGCCCGGGCCGTCGGGCCCAGGAGCAAGAGCGGCAAAAAGCCGCTGCGCTGGACTCATCTCCTCGGTCTCTTCTTCGCTGTGATCGTTCTGTTTCTGGGTGTGGCCCAGCTGTATTATTACCTTATTACCTGTGATGAACTCAGAATCAAGAAGGTTGAAGTCATATCATCCAGCCCGGAGCTCAAGCAGCGGGTGGAAAATTTCCTGTTGAGCCGGAACCCCGGCAACATCCTGATCTGCAACCTGGACTATCTCCGGCTGAACCTGACCTCGTTGCCCGGGGTCAAGGAAGTCCGGGCGGAAAAGATTCTGCCCTCTACCCTTCGGGTTGAAGTCTATCCCAGGACACCGAGGTTCTATGTCCACCGGGGTCTGTTCTTCCTGGTGGATGAAGAAGGCAAGGTCATCAGAAGCGAAGCTGAACCTTCTGACCCGGCCTATCCGGTCCTGGAAGATGATGCCGGTTTCAACCTGGCCTACCAGGACAAGGTCAGGCTGGCCGGCCAGGCCCTCAGCGGTCTGTCTCCCGAAGCCAGGCAGCTCATCCGCCGCCTGATTTTTAAGGCTGATGGACAGCTGGAAGTGGAGCTGGCCGAGGACCCGGTCCGGGTCATCATCAACGCCGAAAATTTCCAGGAACAGTTGCCCTTCTACCTGGCAAACAGAGAAGCCTGGGCCCGGCTGTTCGGCCCGCTGGAGTATGTTGACCTGAGGATCCAGGGACGGGCCTACGTCAAGCCCCTGGAACTTTCGGCCAGCGAGTCCAGGGGGCAGAAAAAGGAGGTAAGTTAATGGCCAGAAACAACTATCTGGTAGGTCTGGATATCGGCACCAAGAAGACGGTGGCCATCATCGGAGAAATCACCGAAGAACAGAAGGTTGAAATCATCGGTATCGGGGTGGCCGAATCAAAGGGCATCAGGAAGGGAGTGGTGGTCAACCTGGACCTGACCATCTCGGCCATAAAAAGGGCCCAGGAAGAAGCCGAGCTGATGGCCGGCGTGGAGATAGAATCGGCTTACGTGGGCATATCCGGCTCGCACATCAAGAGCTTCAACAGCCGCGGGGTGGTGGCCGTGTCCGGCAAGAACCGGGAGATTTCCCGCGAGGACATCCGACGGGTGATCGACCAGGCCCGGGCCCTGTCCATTCCACCCGACCGGGAAATAATCCACATCATCCCCCAGGAATTCATCGTGGACGAACAGGACGGAATAAAGGACCCGCTGGGCATGAGCGGAATAAAGCTCGAGGTCAACGTCCATATCGTCACCTCGGCCATCACCTCCATCCAGAACCTGAAGAACTGCCTGGACCGGGCCGGAATCGGCATCCAGGAAATAGTCCTCAACCAGATCGCCACCAGCCACTCGGTGCTGACCCACGACGAGCGGGAGCTGGGCGTCGGCCTGATCGACATCGGGGCCGGCACCACCGAGGTGGCCATCTTCGAGCGCGGTGCCCTCTGGTACACCTCGACCATCCCGCTGGGTGGCGATAACTTCACCAACGATATAGCCGTCGGGCTGCGCACCCCCATTCCCGACGCCGAGAAGATCAAGAAGAAATACGGCTGCGTGGCCCTGCCGGTAACCGAGGAACAGGACACCATTGAAGTTCCGACTGTCGGCAAGGGCCGGAAATCGCGGGTGATGTCCCGGCAGATACTGGCCGACATCATCCAGCCCCGGGCCGAGGAAATCTTCCGCCTGGTGGACTCCGACATCAAGAGGATGGGCTACGAAAAGTCGCTCAACTCCGGGCTGGTCCTGACCGGGGGCACCGCCCTGCTGGACGGCCTGGAAGAGGTGGCCGAGGAAATCTTCGACCTGCCGGTGAGGCGGGGCGACCCCAACTACATAGGCGGGCTGATCGACCGCGTCAGCACGCCCGATTACGCCACGGCTGTCGGGCTCATCCTTTACGGATACAACCAGATCAAGGAACGCGGTTTTATCAAGGACAAAAAGAAAGGCTTCTGGACCAGGATTAAAGACTGGTTCAATGAATAAGGAGGCAAACATGCGCGATGACTTCGGCAACAAAATCAAGTTTCACCTGGCTGAAGAAAACCCGGGAGCAAAGATCAAGGTGATAGGCATCGGCGGCGGCGGCGGTAACGCCGTCAACCGGATGATCGAGAGCGGAATCGAGGGAGTGGAATTCATCGCCATCAACACCGACCGCCAGGCCCTGAACAACAACCGGGCCCACCTCAAGATCCAGATCGGAACCAAGTTGACCAAGGGCCTCGGCTCGGGCGGCGACCCCGAGGTCGGCCGCCAGGCGGCGGAAGAGGACACCGAGCACCTGGCCGAGATCCTGGAAGGCGCCGACATGGTCTTCCTGACCGCCGGCCTGGGTGGCGGCACGGGGACCGGGGCTACCCCGGTCATCGCCAACCTGGCCTCCGGGATGGGCCTGCTGGTCATCGCCATCGTCACCATGCCCTTTGCCTTCGAGGGCAGGATCAGGGCCAAGAAGGCCGAAGAGGGCCTGCAGGAGCTCAAGGCGGTGGTGGATACGGTCATCGCCATTCCCAACCAGAGGCTGATTGACACCGTCAACCTGGATACCACCATCCCCGAAGCCTTTCGCATGGCCGACGATGTCCTGCGCCAGGCGGCCCAGGGTATCTCCGACCTGATCACCAGGCCCGGCCTGATCAACCTTGATTTTGCCGACGTCAAGTCCATCATGAAGGGCATGGGCATGGCCTTCATGGGCACCGGCATCGCCAGCGGGGAAAACCGGGCGGTGGAGGCAGCCCAGAAAGCCATCAGCAGCCCGCTGCTCATAGATACTTCAATAGAGGGAGCCCGGGGTGTGCTCATCAACATCACCGGAGGCAAGGACCTGACCCTGCACGAAGTGTCCAAGGCCTCCGACCTGATTACCAGCCTGGCCGACCCGGAAGCCAACATAATATTCGGAACAGTTCTGGATGAAGAAGTCCGGGAGACCATCAAGGTCACGGTGATTGCCACCGGCTTCGACCGTAAAAAACCCCGGACCGCCACTCCGGAAATCATCAGAAGGCCGGCCAGCAACCCACCGACTCAAACCTCCGTTATGGTCAAGGGCGATACCCCGCCCTACCTGTTTGAACCCAAGGGCGGGCAGGCTGCTCCGGCTATCATGGACCCCGCTCCTTCCGAAATCGACTGGAACGAGCTCAATACCCCGGCCTTCATCAGGAAAACCAAGCAGAGCCCGATGAGGAAAACGCCCAATGACCTGCGCTGACCTGGTGGTGGCTGGCCTCGACCAGCTCCTGACCTGCGGTGGACCGGTCCCCAGGACCGGACCGGCCATGCGGGAGGTCGGCCTGCTGGAAAAGGCCTGGATTGCCGGCTGCCAGGGCAAAATTGTCTTTATCGGCCCGGAAAAAGAATTCCGGGAGAAGGTCAAACTTGTGGAGGGAGCCAGGGTTATAGACGGCCGGGGCCTGGTCGGGCTGCCCGGCCTGGTCGACTGCCATACTCACCTGCCGTTTGCCGGCAACCGGGAGAAGGAATTCTCACTGCGTCTCCAGGGATACACCTATCAGCAGCTGGCGGCCATGGGCCTGGGCATCCAGACCACGGTCCGCGCCACCAGGGAAGCCAGCCGGGAGGAACTCAAGGACCTCTGCCGGAAGCGGCTCCAGACCATGTTGCTCAACGGGACAACCACGGTCGAAGCCAAGAGCGGGTACGGGCTGAACTTCGAAGATGAAATCAAGCAGCTGGAGGTGGTTAGGGAGCTGGAGGCCGAGCAGCCGGTCAGCCTGGTGCCGACCTTCATGGGTGCCCATGAAATTCCACCGGAATACAGAGCAGAACGAAGGGCCTATATTGAATTATTAATAAACAGGGTCATGCCGGAGGTGAGGCGCCGCCGGCTGGCTGAATTCTTCGACATCTTCTGCGAGCCGACGGTCTTCACCCTGGAAGAAACCAGGGAGCTGGCCGAAGCGGCCCTGAGGCTCGGCTTCAAGCTCAAGATTCATTCCGACGAGTTCGTGCCCATCGGCGGCACCGAGCTGGCGGTCGAGCTTGGCGCCCGCTCGGTCGAGCATCTCATAAACATTACATCCGCGGGAGTGGAAAAACTTAGCCGCAGCCGGACCGCGGCCGTGCTACTCCCCGGAGTATCTTTCTTCCTGATGATGGAAAAAAGGGCTCCGGCCCGGGAACTCCTCGACCGGGGAGCCATCGTGGCCCTGGCCAGTGATTTCAACCCGGGCAGCTCTCACCTTCTGTCGATGCTTTTCGTGCTTCAGCTCGGCGTCTTCACCCTGCGGCTGACGGTGGAGGAAGCCATCAATGCCTGCACCATCAATGCCGCCTACGCCATAGACCGCCAGGACCGTTGCGGCTCGCTTGAGCCCGGAAAGGATTTTGACCTCATTCTCTGCGACCTTCCTTCCTACCTTTCCCTGGCCTATGAGCTGGGCCGCAACCCGGTCAAAACGGTCATCAAGGCCGGCCGGGTGGCGGTCGAAGACGGCCGCCTCACCGGGTGAATCGCAGCCGGGTCAATTCCTGTCCTTTCCTCAATCTCTTCTTTATTCCATAAATTGTTTCCATCTGGAATCTGCCCAACCTGACTTTTAACCGCCGATATATGAATGGCCATTCATATATTCCCGGTTTGCGGCTGGCCCGGGCCCCAGTCTCCGGAGCCGGGGCGAACCGGGTTAAGCCCGGCCGTTCGGAAAGCCAGATGATTTCTTCAGCCAAATATTGTAAATTCAGAAGAGCAAGGAGATGGCAACATGAATAATATCAGAACTCAAAGACCCGGCCCGCTGGTTTTCTTCTTAATCCTGGCTCTAACAACCTGGGCCATATCATCCACGGCCCTTTATTCCCAGGTCAAGAGGGTAACCTACCGGCCGGGTCCTGATGATTTCAAGTATACCTTCGGCCAGAGCCGCCCGGTGATGAAGGTCAGGCCCGGCACCGTCATAGAAACCTATACCGAAGACTGCTACGACGGCCGGGTCAAAAAACCCGGTGACTTACCGACCGCGGTCATCCCGCCCGGCCACGACAACCCTCAGACCGGACCTTTTTACATCGAGGGCGCCGAGCCCGGCGATACCCTGGTCGTCCATCTTATTTCCCTGGAACCGGTCCGCGATTACGCCATCAGCAGCTATTTCCCGGGATTCGGAATACTGACCTCAACCCGGTACACCGCCCTGCTCAACCCTCCCCTCCCGGAGACAGTCTGGTGGTACCAGGTTGATAAAAAGAAAGGAACCGTCCGGTTCCGGGCCCGACAGGGGAACTTTTCCTGCGAACTGCCGGTCAAGCCGTTTCTGGGCTGCCTGGGCGTGGCCCCGGCCGATAATGAAGTCAGGACCACGGTGGTGCCCGAGGCCTTCGGCGGCAACCTGGATTCACCCGAGGTCCGGCCCGGTCATACCATCTATCTCCCGGTTAACGTGAAGGGGGCCCTTCTCTTTCTCGGCGATGGTCACCTGGTACAGGGTGAAGGAGAAATAATCGGAACGGCAGTGGAGGCGGCCATGAAAGCCGTTCTTTACGTGGA
The DNA here is from genome assembly GCA_013178315.1 of Candidatus Aminicenantota bacterium. Taxonomy (GTDB): domain Bacteria; phylum Acidobacteriota; class Aminicenantia; order Aminicenantales; family Saccharicenantaceae; genus Saccharicenans. Next base: position 30,677 of record JABLWX010000025.1, on the reverse strand, counting down.
CCTTGTCAAGAACAGGAAGATCGATTGGCCGAGAATCGAGAGCGACGAATTTCTCATGAGCCTCGGCAGTTACCGGCCACTGGAAGACGCTTTCAGGATAGCCCACCGGGACCTTGTCGACTGGCTGGTGAGCGATTACCACCTGGAAACGATGGATGCCTACCAGCTTCTCTCCCAGGTCGGGGAGGCCCGGATCGCCCAGGTGGTCGACCCGAACTACACGGTCGTGGCCCGCATTCCCAAAAAGTATCTACCGGCCGAAGAGCAGGAAACAGCCCACCAAAAAATCAGGAAGTTGAAATTCTGAAAGCCCGGGTCTTTCTTTCCAGGTTGCGTTTCCTGATGTAGAGGAAAAGCTCAACCAGGTCGCTGCGCCTAAGCTCTTTCGTCTCCACGGCAAAGGCCGTGGCCCGGTACATGTCCCAATCTCCGGCAATCTCAGGCGGAAGCTCCAGGCTCCGCTGCAACTCGCTCCCGGGCGTCAGGTAAAAGACCGAGGGACCGACCAGCACCCCGGCCTCCAGCAGTTTCTCGGTTGTGGTCACTATCTCTTCCCTGGTCTGGCCGGGAAGCCCCAGGATCAGGTAAACGGTGACGAAAAATCCCAGCCGCCGGGCTATCTTGACCAGCTCGAAAAATTCAGCTTCATCCTTTTTCTGCGGCCGGTGATGCTGCTGCCTTACGGCCGGGTTACCGGATACCCAGGACAGGTCGAGCTTCCTGACCCCGGCCCGCTTCATCAATTCCAGCAGGTTTTCATCCAAATTTTCATAACCCAGGCCATTCATGAAGGTCAGCTCGCTGCCCTGAAGCTCCGGGTCGGCGGCCACCGCTTCCAGGAACTCGACCAGCCAGTTACGGTCGAAGCTCAGGTTATCGTCTTCAAAGTTAAACAGCCGGACGTTGCGATAACTGTAATTCCAGCGCATCTCTTCCAGCACAGAAGAAACCGGGCGGTATTCCGTCCGCCTTCCAAAAACCAGGTGGACGTTGCAGAACGAACAGTTCTGCGGGCAGCCCCGGCTGGCCTGGAGCGACAGGTAATTTTTCTTACCGATGCGGTAAAGCCCCGGCGCCAGCAGCTCGTGGGACGGTCGCAGCTTTTTCCAGTCCAGCGGCTGGTCTTCCCCCGGTCCGCTTGCCACGGGTAGAAGGCCTTCATTTTTTAAGAAGGATGGAAGGCAGCTTTCGGCCGGACCGCCCAGCACCCGGTCAATCTCCGGCACCCTGGCTTTGATTTCCTCCCGGCAGCAGGTGGCCTGGTTGCCGCCCACCAGGACCGGTATTTTATATTTACGCTTCAGGGCCCGAACCAGCTCTGCCACCGTGCTGAAATAGGCGGCAAAGGAACTGTTGATGGCCATGAGATCGGGCCGAAGTTCCCCCACCCTGGCCACGACCTGTTCCATTGTCAATCCAAAGTGCTGAAAGCGCTTGAAAAAATAAGGGTACTCCAGGTATGGCTTCAAGTAAGAGAACTTTTCGGGCAGTGGCAGGAACTTCCGACGGAGCGGGGTCAAACAGTCCAGGATTTCCACCTCGAACCCTGAGGCCCTCAGCACCGAGGCCACTGACAGAAGGCCCAGGGGATAAAGACGGATGGGCGTGGTGTAAAAATCCTGTAGAGGCGGCTGGATTAGAAGGATTCGCTTCATCGCTCGGAAATCCGCCCGAAAACCCTGGCTACCGTCCGGCGCGGGTATCCATGTTCTCGGCAGCCATACCTGATGGGCCGGCAGCTTCTTTTCTCTTCCAGTAAAAGTAAGCCGGGATCCCCAGGGCAATTATGGCCAGGCCGGCCAGTGAGTTCCAGAATTCTTTTATAAGTGAATTCAGGGAAATCAGGAAGGCGGCCAGGACAAAGAGAGCCGGGGTCAGCGGATAACCCCAGGTCTTATAAGGCCTCGGCAGTTCCGGGCGCTTTTTTCTCAGGACAAAAACGGCCGCCCCGGTCAGCCCGAAAAACAGCCATTGCCCGAAGACGACATAGGTGAATAGCTGTTCGAACGTCCCGGACAGGCTGAGCACAACACTCCACAGGCTGATGGCAATTATGGAAACATGCGGGGTCAGGTAGCGGGGATGGACCCGGGCTATGTTCCTGAAAAATAGCCCGTCCCGCGACATGGCAAAATACACCCGGGGCGAGCAGAGCAGGTTCTGGTTGGCCGCGCCCATGATCGAGAACAGGATTATAAAGGAAATGAGGGAGGCCCCCACCGGGCCCACCGCCACCCTCATGGCCTCGGCCGCCACCCGCGGGGTCTGGGCAATAACCGAAGCCGGCAGAACATACAGGTAGGCCAGGTTGGCCAGGAGATAGAGGGCAATGACCGCGGTCAGACCGATCAGGATTCCCAGGGGTATGTTTCGTTCCGGATGCCTGACCTCCCCGGCACTGTAGGTAGCCGATTCCCAGCCCTTGTAAGCCCAGAAGGTGGCCACCAGGGCCACCCCGAAGGCGCTCAGCAGGTCCATCGAAAATTTCCCCGGCTGGGGCTCAACCAGGTTTTCCGGATTCCCTTTTCCGAAAAGAAAAATGGCCGCGCAGATGCCGACGATGGCCGCCGTCTTGATAAAGGTCAGCAGGTTCTGCAGGTTGGCTCCCCAGCGAACGCCAACGTAGTTCACGGCAGCCAGGAAGCCGACGAACAGCACGGCTACCAGCTTGGAAGCCAGGGGTGACATCTTGAAAAAATAAGGCAGGTAATTGGCCGAAAAGGCCACGGCCAGGGTGGCAATGGCCCCGGAGTCAATCACCAGGAAAAGAGTCCAGCCAAACAGGAAAGACAGCAGCGGTCCGTAGGCTTCCCGCAGGTAGACATACATCCCCCCGGCTTCGGGCATGGCCGCGCCCAGCTCGGCGAAGGCCAGGGCCCCTAAGAAACTCAGGAAACCGCCGACCACCCAGACCAGGAGCATCACCGTTGGCGATTTGACTTCCAGGGCAATCTTGGCCGGTACCAGGAAAATTCCAGAGCCAATGACCCCGCCGATCACTATGGAGACCACGTCCAGCCGGGTCAGGACCCGGGGTAGCTTTCTTTCCGCCTGGAGGTTGCCGGCCGTAATGTTGCTCATTAAAGGCTCATCCTCGACAATTTTTCCCTAATTGTATCAACCGCCGGTTGGAAGAGCAAAGACTTTTTTACTTCTTGTGTAATAAGGTTTCCTGTTTTATATCCCGCTTATCATCCATGAAGCACAACGTATAAGCAGGCCGCTGCCGGGCCCGGTTAACCCGGGTCAAAATGTCGAAAAAATTATTTCCTTTCTTACTCCTCTAATTAACCGGAGGGGCTTCCCTTCCGAGTCACCCCGGCCACAGCCGGACTCCCCGACCCTCAGAACCTGTCCAGCATCCGGTACTGGATGGCTTCGGCCACGGCCGCGGCTGAAATTCGCTCCTCTCCACCCAGGTCGGCCACCGTCCTGGCCACCTTCAGGATGCGGTCGTAGGCCCGGGCGCTGAAACGAAAGCGCTTCATGGCCGTTTCCATCAGCCTGGACGCTTCCTGGTCCAGAGAACAGAACTGCCTGAGGTCGCGGGCGGTCAGGCCGGAGTTGGAAAATATTTTCCTTCCCCTGAATCTCTCCAGCTGGATTTTCCGTGCGGCTGACACTCTTTTCCTGATATCAGCTGAAGACTCCCCGGGCGGCCGGCCGATGACGTCCTGGTACCTGACCGAGGGCACCTCGATTTGAATATCTATTCTGTCCAGCAGCGGCTTCGACAGCCGTGAATAATACTTTCTTCGTTCCTGCTCGGTGCAGTTGACCTCCGGCCCGGAACCCAGGAAAACGTCGGCACAGGGATTCATGGCCGCCACCAGCATGAAGGCGCAGGGATAGGACAGGCTCCCGGCCACCCGGGAAATGGTCACCCAGCCGTCCTCCAGCGGCTGGCGCAGGCTCTCCAGGGCCTGGCGACTGAACTCCGGGAACTCGTCCATGAACAGCACTCCCCGGTGGGCCAGGCTGACTTCTCCCGGCCTGGGGTAGTTGCCGCCTCCGACCAGCCCGGTGTCGGTGATGGTATGATGCGGCGAGCGGAACGGACGCTGGCTGATGGCCGCCCTTTCTCCCAGCAGGCCGGCGGCGCTGTAAATCTGAGTTACCTCGATTATTTCTTCAAAGGTCATCTCCGGCAGAATGGTCGGCAGCCTCCGGGCCAGCATGGTCTTGCCTGAACCCGGCGGCCCGATCATCAGCAGGTTATGGCCTCCGGCCGCGGCCACTTCCAGCGCCCGCTTGGCCTGCTGCTGGCCGCGAACCTCGGAAAAATCCAGCTCGCTACCCGTCTCACCGATGAGCTCTTCCAGGCTGTAGCTGGAGGGTTTTGGTTCGTTGCGACCGTCGAGAAGCTGAATCACTTCCAAGAGGTGGTTAACGCCGAAGACCCTCGTTTCCCGGACCAGGCAGGCTTCCCTGACGTTTCTCCCCGGCAGGACCAGTCCGTCCAGCTTCTTACGGCTGGCCAGCAGGGAAAAGGGCAACCCTCCACGGACTGCCTTGAGGCTCCCCTCGAGGGTTAACTCCCCCACAAAAATGAACCTGGACAGTTTCTCAGCCGGAATCATTCCCAGGTAGGCCAGCAGGCCCAGGGAAATCGGCAGGTCAAAGGCCGAACCTTCCTTCTTGCGGCTGGCCGGGGCCAGGTTGATTATGATTTTTTTGGCTGGAAAGTCAAAGCCGCAGTTTCGCAGGGCGGCGCGCACCCGTTCCTTGCTCTCCCTGACCGCGGCATCGGGCAGGCCGACGATGATAAAGGCCGGAAGGCCGGGCGAGATGTCCACTTCCACTTCAACCTGGTAAGCCTCTATTCCGTACAGGGAAGCACTGATGATTCTGATGAGCATGATGCCAGAAAGAAAGACGAAGAGGGGCCGGTAAAATTCTCAGCGGCTTATTTCTTGGCGGTCAGGCCGAACTCTTTTGACAGCCGTTCTATTTCCTGCTCAATATCTTCGATCGACTGCACCTTTATCTTGGTGGTGGGAAATGGAGTTTCATCGCCGGGGCGGACAAAATCAATCCTTACCTCGGGCTGCTTCCTGCCTGCCCTTTTTCGGGCAGGGGCCGGAGCCGCGGTTTCAATCTGGGCCGGTGAGGTCACTATTTCAGCCGGGGCGAATTCCCGGCTTTCGGCTTCTTCCGACTCGGTTTCCTTCGGTCTCTTTTCTCCCAGCACCCGTTCCCGGACGACGGGCACGGTCAGTCGGGCAATCTCCTTCAGGGTCTCCAGGACTCCTCGGCCGTTGATAGCTTCGGCCTCGATGTAGGGCGCATTCCGGTGGTTCAGCAAGCGGTTAAGAGTCTCGACCGGAATGAGGTTGGGCAGGTCCCTCTTGTTGTACTGGAACACCAGGGGAATGCGGTTAAGGTCTATGTTGTGCTCCAGGCAATTTCTTCTCAGCCCGTCAAAGCTCTCCTGGTTGGCCTCGAGCAGCGGCATCTGGGAATCGGCCACGAAGACGATTCCGTCAGCTCCCTTCAGAACACTCTTGCGCGAGGCCTCGTAGAAGACCTGGCCGGGAACGGTCAGGAGCTGGAAATGGACCTTGAAATCCCTGATGAGGCCGGCCCTGATGGGCAGCAGGTCGAAGAAAAAAGTCCTCTCGGTTTCGGTTTCCAGGCAGACCAGCTCACCCCGGTAGGCCGGTTCCAGCTTGAAATAGATGTACCTTAGGTTGGTGGTTTTGCCGCTAAGACCAGGTCCGTAATAGACGATTTTGATTGCTATATTCTTGGTGACGAAATTGACATAGGCCATCTATTTCAGTCTCCCCATCAGGGCTATTGTTAGCATACCACAAGAATTTAGTCAACCGACGGAACCGGTGGTTGAAAAATAGGGCAACAAATTGCAAACCCCACGGGCCTGTGCTATTTTTTCAAAAGGCGGCCGGAGGCCAGGATTCAAGCCGCCTGAAATCCCAGGATTACGAAGGAGAACAAATTGTCAGAACAGGTTTTCCGTTCCAGGCCAAGAGTGGCGGTGATAGGCGGAAACAAACCCGACCCCGAATCCCTGAAAATAGCTTTCCGGGTGGGGCGGCTGCTGGCTGAAAAGGGTGCCATCCTGGTCTGCGGCGGCCTGGGCGGCGTCATGGAGGCAGCAGCCCGTGGCTGCCGGGAAGCCGGCGGCTTCAGCCTTGGTATCCTTCCCGGGCAGCGGGTGGAAGAAGCCAACGATTTCATAGATATTCCGGTAGCTACCGGCATCGGCTATAACCGGAACTCCATGGTTGTGCTGAATGCCCAGGCGGTCATAGCCATAGACGGCGAATATGGCACTCTCAGCGAAATTGCCTTTGCCAGGATTTTTGGCCGAAAAATCATCGGCCTCAATACCTGGTCAATTCCGGGGGTCATCCCGGCCGGCTCTCCGGAAGAAGCGGTAGACCTGGCCCTGGAAGGAATCAGATGAAAGCCGATATCAAACCGCAAGAAACCGCTCTCCCCGACGATGAACCGGACCTGCCTGAAAAGGCCGGGGAAGGTCAACTGCTGGACCTCCCGCTCCTCGAAAATTTCAAGCTGACCATTTCCTATGACGGCACCGATTACCACGGCTGGCAGAGACAGCCGAACCGGGTAACCATCCAGGGCAAACTGGAAGACGTCCTGATGAGAATCCTGGGCGAGAAGGTCAACCTGCAGGCCGCGGGGCGCACCGATGCCGGGGTCCATGCCCTGGGCCAGGTGGCCAGCTTCCGGGCCAACTGCCGTCTGGGCGAGGCCGAACTCCTCCGGGCCCTGAATGCCATGCTTCCCTTCGACATCCGCATCCTGAACGTGGAAAAAGTCTCCCCTGGTTTTCATGCCCGGAAGTCGGCCCGCTCCAAGGTCTACCGCTACCGGATAAAGATTTCACCCATCATCAGTCCTTTCGATTACCGGTATGTTCTGCATTACCCCTATCCCCTGGACATTCCGGCCATGGTCGAAGCCGCCCGGCGCTTTGAGCGGGAAGCGGACTTTTCTGCCTTTTCTTCAGGCGACTATCCCAACCCGGTCAGGCAGGTCTTCAGTTCCAGGCTGGAGTCCTGCGGAGATGAACTGGTTTACACGGTCGAGGCCAACGGTTTCCTGCGGTACATGGTCCGCACCATCGTCGGGACACTGATCATGGCCGGGCGCGGACGACTCAAGCCAGAAGACATCGACCTTCTTTTTGAGCAAAGAAAGAGGACACTGTCCAGCCCCAGCGCCCCGGCCCGTGGACTATGCCTGGTGCGGGTCAACTACTGACCGGTCAGCCCAGGACCAGGCCCATGACGTAGGCATCCTCCACCGGCCGGCTGTAATAATCCTTCCGCACCCCGAGAATGGAAAAGCCGAGTTTCCGGTAAAGAGACAGCGCACGGTGGTTACTGACCCGGACCTCGAGCGAGACAAAATGAACGCCGTTTTCTTTGAGCCGGCCGAGCACATGGCGCATGGCCAGTTCCCCCAGGCCCTGGCCCTGGAAATCAGGATGGATGGCCACGTTGTTGACCTGGGCCTCGTCGCCTATCTGCCAGAAAATCACGTAGCCGGCTATCCTTTTCTGCTCGCGGTGAACCACCACCAGGGGAAAGGAGATGGCCCGGTTCTGAATCTCACCCAGAAAAGTCTCTCGGCTCCAGGGATTGGGAAAGCAGAGATTCTCTATGGCCAGGACCTCCGGCAGGTCTTCCTCTCTCATTCTCCTGATGAGCACAGGAGCGTCATTATTCTCTGGCAGTTTTTTTCTCCTCGGCCTGGGATTGACGATAATAAATCGGTTGAAGCGCGGCCGGGCTGAGCCCCCGCCCACCGGCCAGAAGCTTTTCGCCGATCAGACCAACTTCAGCCGCGATGTGAAGACTTCGGCTGGAAAAAATGGCCCGCGTTCCAAGCCTGTCTTCAATCATGGAGCGGTAAAGCCTGGCCCCGGTTCCGATAAAAGTTGCCGGGCCGGCCGAAGGCAACCGGTCCAGAAAATCCGCGGGGAGATAGGCACCGGCCGGAACCAGCTCTTTAAACCCCACTCCGTCAGGCCGATAAGCGCCGGCAAAAACCTCTCCCTTGCGGGCATCGATCATCGGCACCATTAATCCGACCCCGGGAGCCAGCAGCTTCAGGGCCAGGGATTCCAGGGCCGAAACGGCCGCCAGCGGGCGGCCCGAGGCCAGGGCCAGGGCCTTAACCAGGCTCAGCCCTATCCTGATCCCCGTAAAAGAACCGGGTCCGGCCGCCACGGCCAATCCTTCCAGGCCATCGAATTTCAGGCCGGCCACCCGGAGCGCTTCATCCACTGCCCGGAAGACCTGGCGCGAATGAGAGGAAGGTGAAACATAGTTCACCTCAGACAGGACTTCGCCATTTCCAACCACAGCCACCGAGCCGAAGCGGGTGGTGGTATCAACGGCCAGCAGCAGCATCTTGTTCCTGTTTCTTGCTCAAGAATTTTATATTTTGGGTAATCTGCCCCTCAGAGCTTTTCGGCCACGGCCCGGGCCACGTCCAGGGTCTTGGCCGAACCGCCGAGGTCGTAGGTCCTGACCTTGCCTTCTTTAATCACCTCGGCAATGGCCTGTTCCAGAACGGCAGCCTTATCCGTTTCCCCCAGCCAGTCCAGCATCATCTTGGCCGCCAGGAGGGTGGCTATGGGGTTGACCTTGTACATCCCGGTGTACTTGGGAGCCGAACCATGGGTGGGTTCAAAGACCGCGTACTTATCGCCGATATTGCCGGCACAGGCAAAACCCAGTCCACCGACCAGCTGGGCCGCCAGGTCCGAGATGATATCGCCAAACAGGTTTTCGGCCACCAGGACGTCATAATCGTACGGGTTCTTCAGCAACCACATGCACATGGCATCGACGTTGGCTTCGTAGAACTTAATGTCCGGAAACTCGGTCGCCACCTGGCGAGCTACCCTCAGCATCAGCCCGCCCGTTTCCCGCAGGACATTGGGCTTTTCCACCAGGGTGACCGATTTCCGCTTGTACTTGCGGGCATACTCAAAGGCAGCCCGGACGATGCGTTCGCAACCCTTCCTGGTCATGATCCTGGTGGAGACGGCTATTTCCTCGGCCGGCACATCCTTAAAATCTTTCATCTTGGGATGAAGCATAAGAGCTTCCCTGACCTTGTCCGGCAGCGGATAGAACTCCACCCCGGCATAGCTGCCCTCGGTATTTTCCCTGAAAATCACCAGGTCTATACCTTCCTTGTAATTTAGCGGGTTGCCCGGGTAAGCCTTGCAGGGCCTGAGGTTGATGTAAAGGTCAAATAGCTGCCGCAGCTTGACGATCGGGCTGACATAGGACAGGCCTTTTCCCTGCAGTTCCGGGGCCAGTTCCCTGGCCGCATCTTCCTTGGGCTTGGAAGTTATGGCCCCGAACAGGCAGGCGTCGGTTTCCTTCAAGAGCTTGATGGTCCGGTCGGGAAGGGCATTCCCCTCCTTGCACCAGAACTCCCAACCAATATCGCCATAAATGTACTCTGCGTCCAGATTCATCCGCTCGAGGACGATCATGGCCGCCTCGACGACTTCTTTACCAATCCCGTCTCCGGGCAAAATTGCCAGCCGATATTTTGCCATTATGGTTCTCCTCCTGGAATTTATGATAGTTGAGGTTGCTATTATGCCCGAAATTTGACTTTTCTGTCAATTAAGTTCGGAGCGGTTTCCGGTGGCCCGATTCCCTCCAGCCCTCTTTTCCTCAGAAACCCGAAGGCCATAAAAAAAGGGCTCCCCGCAGGAAGCCCTTTCCGGTTATCTCTTCCGAATCAACTATTCCAGCCAGACCTTGACCGTCTCGTCTTCCTCGTTGACTTCAATGATGGCCAGCGGCCCGACCTTCTTGAGCTCGGCCAGCAATTCCGGCAGGTTCAGGCTGCAGCCATCACGCCCCAGCTTAACCTCTTTGCTATCGGCACAACGGGCGAAGATCTCCACCAGGGCGATGGGCATGGTAATCTTGACTCTCTCTTTCCCGGTCTTGGTGTCCGTAACCAGCACCTTGAACCATTTAACTTCCTGGGCTGGCTCGACCTTCGAGGTCTCCTGGACAGCCTTCTTGATAACCTGGTAATCGTCCCGGTCACCGGCCGGCAGCAGGCTGGAGGTCAGGAACAACAGGCCAAGAAGCATTACCGTGATCATGATTACTTTTTTCATATCTTTTCTCCTTTCTCTGATTATTATTTATTCAATCCAGATTTCGATGATGTTACCATCTTCTTCTATCCGGACCAGTTTCTCTTTGGCCCTGGCCAGGTCGGAAATGATACGGTTGAGGTCGTAACCTTTTTCCTTCATCCTGGCTTTTTCTTCTTCAGGCATGGCCTGAATGGCCAGGTCAGCCAGAGCCAGCGGCAGATTTATTGACAGACTGGGGACCTTCTTCCCCTTTTCATAGACCCTGATTTTGAGAAGACGCAGCCCTTCCCTTCCCGGCCGGTCGGGAACATCTTTCAGGGCCTCGGGAGAAATTCTGAGGACGGCAATCCTAGCCCGGTCCACCAGCTCCTGGTCTTTTTCCGTTTCTATTAACCTGAGCAGCACCGGCAGGGCCTGGCCGGCCAGGTCCTTATCCTTCAGGTAACTCATCTTCATGGCCGCGTAGTACCTGACCACCCGGTTGGGACTGGACAGCCGGTCCAGGAGCAAGCGGCTGTACTCTTTCTGTCCCTGGCTGAAAAGCCTGAAGGCCAGGTCGATGATGGCTATCTCGGCCTCTTCCACCAGGCCCTGGGGCCGGTCCGGCCTTTTCAGAAAAGCCTGGAAGGAATCAAGGGCCGCCTTCTCTTTCCCGGCCTGTTCGGACTGGCACTTGCCGAGATAAAAGAGGGCCTGGGAATAATAACTGCTCTGCGGGTGGTTATTGATGAGGCCTGACAATTTCTTTTCGGCCTCGACCCAGTTCTTGTCAAAGATCAGGAGCTTGGCTTCCTGCAGAAGTCTTTCGTCCTCACCCCCCCGCGCCTGGCCGGAGACCGACCCGCCGGCTCCAAGGGACAGGAGCAGTGCTATGATCAGAATCGCCGTCATATTTCTCTTCACCTCAGACCTCTCCTTGCTGGAGTTCTTTCTTGACCAGGTTTATTTTCAGCAGTAGCTGTTTTTCTTCGACCATCTCCCGGACCTTCTCGAGTTCCCGGGCCGACAGCTCGGGGCTCAGCTGGCTGAGCTCGAGGAAAAGAAGCTCAATCTGGTCGCAGATGGCCCGGGCCTTCATCAGCCGCCAGTCGTCGAGCTGGTTGTTGAGGTATTTCTTCTCGGTCAGGAGCTGCTGGATCCTGTCCTGGCGGACAAGGCCCGATTCCCCGGGCTGGCCGTTTTGAAGAAGGTCGAGCAGTAGATACTGGCTGCGTTCCAGGTAATCTATGGTCTCCCTACGGGCCAGGGCCAGGTCGACCCGCTCCACCAGGTCCGCCGGCAGGGAAATACCTGCTTCCTGGCGGGCCGCCAGAGTACCGGGTTTCTGCGGCTTCAAGACCAGGAAAGTCAGGGCCCCGCCCAAAAGCAACCCCAGGAATAAACCGGCCACCACCGGCTGCCATTTCCAGAGCCGCCAGCCTGAGGGAACAGATGCCGGAGCTGTCCGCTCCTTTCGTTCCCAGACTTTATCTGTTATTTCTACGGGGAGCGCTTCCCAGTCCACCGTGGCCATGACTTCTTTCAGCTCTTCTTTGAAGCCCGCGGCCAGCGAGATCAATTTCCCGGTTTCTTCCAGCTCGGCCCGGCAGGCCGCGCAAATTTTTAAATGGGCAGCCATTTCCTCGATTCTACCCTGAGAAAGCTGGCCGCCGATGAAAGCCGGCCATTCCTTCTTATATCTCTTGCAGGCCTTCATCGCTCACCTCCCAGGCTGGGGGCCAGGGTCTTCCTCAGGTTCTGGATGGCCTTGAAATGAAGGGACTTGACCGTGCCCACGGCTATCCCCAGTCGATCGGCAATTTCCTCGTACTTCAGGTCATCAAAATGATGAAGGATGAACACCAGCCGCTGTTTTTCCGGCAGGGCCTGGACCGCCCGGTGAATCAACTCCCCGGTCTGAAACCGGTCCGGGTCTTCCGGCTCAGTAGCCAGGTCGGCCCGGTCCAGGTCCAGTCCGTCCAGGCTGTCCTTTTTCCTGGTCTTCTTGCGCCGGAGAAAATCTATGCTCAGGTTCCTGGCTATCTGCATCAACCAGGCCTGGAAGCTTTCACCAGCCCGGTAGCTCTGAATTTTTTCATACAGCCGGAGGAAAACTTCCTGGACCAGGTCCAGGGCATCTTCCCTGTCCCGGACCATGGAGTAGGCCAGGATGAATACCTTCTGCTGATAGGCAGCCACAAGTTTCATGAAAGCTTCCCTGTCTCCATTTTTAACCCGGTCAACCAGAAATTCGACCTGCGTTTCAACCGTCCGTTCATTTTTCTGTTCCATCCTCTGACTCTGTCCCAGCCTGTGTCGTTTTGCCCATAGTATATTCCTATTCCAGCCATAAAAGCACCTTTTCCCGGTCAGTCAGAACCTCGGCCAGCAACCCGGGCGGCATTTCCCGGACCGCCCGGCTGAAGCCTTTCATATCAAACTCGAAGTCTGGCCCATGAGAACGAGCCTGGCTTTCGGCCTCATGATTCAATCCTTTATTGACCAGCCAGAGAGGCAGGGAAATCCTGAGAAGCTGTCCTTCTTCAGGGTCGTAGACCAGCATTTTCAGACGGTGTGGCTGGGATGAAGATGAATAAGAATTGGTGGATAATTTAAGAACCCGCTGCCTGGTTCCCTGGAGTTCGGCCTCCGCTTCCCTTTCTGTTTTTTCCACCGCCACCACCAGGCAGGAAGACAGAGTCAGAAGGACGGCAACTGTTATCAGCAGGGCTTTCAGTCCAGGTAGCATCTTGTTCTCCTCATTTCTGGCTTACACCAGAAACTACGGAGAGCAAGACCCTGAGGTTTACCTGTCAGAAGATTCTCAACCTTTGAGAACGGACTTCTCCCCTCCATAGGGTATAGGGGTAATTGAAGTCCGCTCCGGCCAGGAAATCTATCAGAATTTGCGGAAATTTCTTCTCTGCTGTGGCCCGGAACCAAACCGGCGTTCGCCGCCGCTTTTTTTCTCGCCCTTCGGCCTGGCATCATTGACAATGATCTTGCGGCCGTCGAACTCGGTCCCGTTGAGCTTGTCCTTGGCTTCCTGGGCGCCCTCTTCGGTTGACATTTCTACAAAGCCAAAGCCCCGACCCTGCAGGATGTTAACTGAGGTAACTTCTCCGTACTGAGAAAATAATTCCTTCAGTCTGTCCTCGGTGGTCTTGTAGTTTAAGTTACCCACATAAAGCTTTAAAGACATAAAAAAAACCTCCTCGACCTCTCCATATCGGATGCCCCCGTTAAGGAAGGAACAACTCGACTGAAAAGGCAGAATTAATGATGCCACAGCAAAAAACCAAAATCAACAAGAATTTTTCGCATGTCAGGTGGGCGGGTGGAGCCGCTTCTTGAACCAGACCCGGAGCTGCTCCATTTTGGCCCGCTGGCCGGCCGGGGCCCGGCGGCGACAGGTCGCCATTTCCTCGGAACCCGGCGGTGCGCCCCAGCGGATTTCGGGACAATCGTTGGGGTTATATCCCATTTCGAAGGCTTCTTTCCTTTTCAGAATTTCTTCCAGGGTCAGGACCTGTGGCCGGCCGTCGGACCTGGGGTAGGAGATATTCAGGCTGCGGGCCAGTTCGGCTGACCGCTTCTGCAGCCTGGCCCGGATCTCTTCGGGTTTCTCCGACGGTTTCAATCGGTACATTTCCGGGTGGGTGATAACTTTGTCCGGAAATTCATCGATGGTATCCATGGCCATCAACAGCCGCAAATCACGGTTGGGAGTCGAGAAATCTTCCCAGGGCCCGGCAGCCAGGAAAACCGCCGCCCCGGAGGGCATCGGTATCACCTGCCCCGGATGAGCCCTCATGTACTTTTCACCGTTTTCCACCGATTCTACCCTGACCAGGAGCTGCTCGTAAAGAGCCTGGAATAATTCTCTCAGGGCCGTTTCCGGGTCCAGGGGGCGGGGGTTGATGAGCCTTTCCATCTTATTATAAAAAAGCTCCGGCCGAAGCCCCCGCTGTTCGAGAGAGTAGTGCCCATAATCCGGGCTTTGCTGGATTTCCCGGTTGCTCAGCAACCTCAGGCGACCCGAGGACCTGGCTATCGGCCTGAAGGCCTTGAAGCCGGGCTCTCCCACAACTTCGGAAGAGACAAAGATAAAATTTCCTCTCCAGAACCGTTTTAACCCGACCGTTCCGTCGGGCTGGGCGTCAACCGCCAGCAGGACTCCCGGCCTGGCTTCCGTCTGCGGTTCCCAGCGGACCACAACCAGGGTGTGGCCATAGGGATCGGCATAAACCGTTCCCGGTCTGAGGGCTTCCCGCCGAAGTGGCAGGGGATAATAATCGGAGTTTTCTTCAGAGAGAGCCACCCGGCCCGTTCCGGAGTGAACCGCGTTCATCACCTGCCGCATCATGCGGGCAAATTTTTGAATCTCATTCCCGGCGCCCGCCGGGAGCTCGTTATGAAACCAGCGGCCGGGGGCAGGAGGCGAGGCCAGCGAGCCGCGCGAACACTCATGGAAGCCAAAGGGAAGCCGGATCTTCCAGGCAAAGTAAGCCCGGAGAAAAAACGGATTATCGGCGCAGTCCGGCTTCAGTCTCAGAAGGTCGTCCTCGTTCTGGCCGAGATGATCATGCAGAAAGTTATGGTCCGGTCGGTTGAGAACGGAATTCAGGTCGGGCCAGGAATCCTTTTCGCCGGCCTCCAGGAACAGGGCCTCCAGCCAGGCGGAAAATAGATTCTCCTGGGCCCGGTCCCAGTCCTTTTCAGCTTTCCAGAAAACGTTCGTTTCCGGGAGAACTGGCCGACCGGAGTCCACCGTCAACAACTTCGATTCGACCATTTTCCTGCCCAGAATCACTTCAAGCCGGTAAAGCCCTGGTTCCCCAATCCGGCCCTCCCACCAGGACCAGAAGGGCGGACCTCCTCCCTTTTTTTTAAGTCGAAGCTTCAGTTTCTCCCCGCCTTCCCGGCGGAAGACAATTTCCAGCCGGCCAGCAACCGGTTCTTCCTCGGCCACGGCCAGCAGCCGGAAATCGGACTCCGGCCTAAGCCGGGCCGGAGAAATCAAAACGGATAGCCTGGGGTCGGAAGCTCCTGAGAGCTGGCTGACCACTGCCCACAACAGGCAGCAGCTCACCCAAAAAATTGGCGCCTTCTCTTTCATCGGGGTAATCAAATTTCAGGCTATTTTGATTCAACCCGGTCGCTTTGTCAAATTGGCCAGCTTTTATTTCCGGGTGCTCCTGAAGTAAAATAAATGGGCAGGAGGCCAAATGAAAAGACGAGTGCTCTGGATATTGCTGATTGTCTTCTTTTTTATGTTGTTTATCGCCCTCGGCCTGTCCTATTTCTTTTATAAAATCGGCCCGAAAGAAGCAGCCGTGGCCGGCAATTCTTACCTGGAAATAAAGCTGGAAGGCCGGCTCGAAGATTATTCACCTTCCATCCCCTTCCTGGAATTCTTTCCGGAAACAACTGTTTCTCTTTATGACACCTGGATGAACCTGCGCAAGGCGGCCAGGGATTCCAGGATCAAGGCCGTGGTCATAAAGTTCGGAATGCTGGAAGCCGACTGGGCCAAGATGGAAGAACTGCGGCAGTCGGTCCTGGCTTTCCGGGAATCGGGCAAACCGGTCATTGCTTACTTCGAGGAATCACCGGAAGCCGACAAGGAATACTACCTGGCCACCGCCTGCGACCGCATCGTGCTGCACCCCCTGGGCTGGCTGGGAATAAATGGCCTGGCGGCCTATGTTCCCTTCTTCAAGGGAACGCTGGACCGCCTGGGCATAAAGGCCGAGTTCGAACACATCGAAGAATACAAGACCGCCTACAACCAGTTTACGGAATCTGGTTTCACCCCGGCTCACCGGGAAATGCTGCAATCGATATATGAGGATATTTTCAACCATTACCTGAAAGAAATCTCCGCGGCCAGGCACAAGACTCCAGAGGAGATGCGACAGCTGATTGATAAGGGCTACTTCAAGGGAAAAGAGGCCGTGGCCAGCGGCCTGGTGGACGAGCTGGCCTACGAGGACCAGCTTTTCCAGAAAAGCAGCCTGGAAAAATACAGGGAACTTACCCGCATCACCAACGAAAAATACGCCAGCGTCAGGCCCGAGGGGCTGGGGTTGAACCTGGGGAAGAAAGTTGCCCTGATCTTTGCCGGGGGGACAATTCTCAGCGGCTCGGCCGAACAGGTGGCCCTGGGCAGCGAGACCTTCAGTCGCTGGTTGCGGGCCGCGGTCAAGGACAAATCCATCGAGGCCATCATTGTCAGGGTGGACAGTCCGGGCGGCTCGGCCGTCGGTTCCGACATCATCTGGCACGAGCTGGTCAAGGCCCGGTCTGAAAAGCCGGTTATTATCTCCATGTCCGGACTGGCCGGTTCAGGGGGATACTGGCTATCTCTCGGCGGACATCGGATTATCGCCCAGCCCCAGACCCTGACCGGGTCCATCGGGGTAATAGCCGGCAAGTTCAGTTTTGCGGGCCTGATGGAAAAACTGGGCCTTACTGCCGACAGGCTGGTTATAGGGAAAAATGCCGACGCCTTTTCCCCCTACCGGGACTTTACTCCCGAAGAAAGAAAAATCCTGAGGGAAGAAATCGGTTACATCTACGAACAGTTCCTGGAGCGGGTGGCCACCGCCCGCAACCTGCCCCTGGAAGAAGTGGAACGCCTGGGCCGGGGCCGGGTCTGGACCGGGCGCCAGGCCAGGGACCTAAAACTGGTTGACGACCTGGGCGGCCTGTTCCAGGCCATGGAGGCGGCCCGGGAGCTGGCCGGAATTCCACCGGAAACAGAACTGCGCCTCGTGGTCTGGCCGGTCAAGCGCAGCCTGTGGGATCTCATCCTGGGCAGAAAAACGGAACTGGTCCAGGCTCGCTCAACAATAGAGCTGCTGTCCCGGGCCCGGAAAACCATTGAGGTTTTTTCCCGGGCCAGAGTCTGGGCCCTGATGCCTTTCTGGGTGTACTGAAAATAACCTGGGGTCGACAGGCGAAAAAAGGTAGCTGATTACTTTTTTTCCCTGACGATGACTTTCTCGTCCGGCTTGATCAGCCAGAGTTTTTCCCGGGCTTCTTTCTCCAGGGCGGCCGGGTTCTTTTCCAGTTCCCGGATTTCGGCCTCAAGTTTTTCCTTGCGGGCCGTCAGGTCCTGAATCTGGGCCTGGAGTTCCTGGTATCTTTTCTTGGACTTCTGGATGTCGAGAAAACCCTTTTTCCCGAAAAAGGTGGTAAACAGGGTGGCCAGGAGGAATATGGTAACCAGCAGGTAGAAAAACTTTTTCCTGGCCGACGGCTGTCGACCCGTCCTTGTCCTTTCCATCACAGAAGCTCCAGCCCGGCCCGCAGCAGGGCCCGGGCTTCTTTCTCGTCTCCGGCCTCGGCGTAGCACCTGATGAGCGGCTCGGTTCCGGAAAACCTGAGAATCAACCAGCGGTCGTCATCAAAATCAAGCTTCAGACCATCCATGGTTTCCACCGATTGAACCACCCTTTTTCCCAGGCGGCCGGGCGGATTTTTTATCAGCGCTTCGAGTTTCCTCGCCTTGTCCGGGGTCAGTTTAATGTTCTGCTGGACCCCGACCATCAGGCCGTATTTCTTGAATAGCTGCTGCAGAAGCTGGGACAGGCTCAAACCGCAGACGGCCACCATCTCGGCCACCAGCAGGCCGGCGAAAATTCCATCCTTTTCGGGCAGGTGGTCGCGGACAGCCAGGCAGGCACTCTCCTCTCCGCCGAAGATGATCTTGTTCTGGAGAAACAGGTCGGCCATGTACTTGAAACCGACCGGGGTGCGGTAAAGCGGCACGTCGTAATGCCTGGCAATCCGGTCGATCAGGTGGGTGGTGGTCACCGACCTGGCCACTCCCCCGCGCCAGCCCTTCACCGCCAGCAGGTACTCCAGGATCAGGGCCAGGATATAATTCGGGATGACCACCTGACCTTTCTCGTTCACCACGCCGAAGCGGTCTCCGTCGGCATCGGTGGCCAGGCCGAGGGCGCAATCCCTTTCCCTGACCAGCCGCTTCAGCTCGGCCAGGTTGGTCTCGGTGCAGGAAGGGGAAATGCCCCCGAAGTACGGATCTATGTAGCCGTGAATGACCTCGATCGGAACGCCATTTTCTTCCAGGATTTCATCCAGGTATTCCCGGCTGGTGCCGAACAGCAGGTCGATGCCGATCCTGATTTCCGATTTCTTGATGGCCTCGAAGTCAATCTTGTTCTGCAGGAACTCCAGGTAATCTTTTTGCAGGTCCACCCTGTGGATAAAGGAACGGTCCGGGTAATAATGAGGAGCCACCGTGTCCGGGCTGATCTTCTCCACTTCCTTCTCAATCTGGTCGGTTATCTCCGGAAGGGCCGGGGCCCCGCTGGCCACGTTAAACTTCAAGCCATTGAACTCAGGCGGATTGAAGGAGGCGGTGAAATTTATCCCCCCGGCATGTCCACCGCGGATGATCTGGTAGGCCAGGGCCTGCGACGGGCAATCGCGGTCGGCCAGGTAGACCTGGAACCTGTTTTTGGAAAGAAGCGCAGCCGCCTCTTCGGCGAACCTTTCTGACAAGAAGCGGGTATCATAACCGATGGCCAGCGACAGTTCCTTCTCCGGGTACTGCGCCCGGAGGAAGTTCACGATGGCCTGAACCACCCGGCGGACATTGGAGAAGGTAAATTCTTCTCCCATCACCGCCCGCCAGCCAGAAGTACCAAACCTGATCATCGACGCTTTTTCTACCAATTATTAAAAAGAAATTATCACAAGAAAGAACTTATTTCAATTAATCGCTCTCCCGCCACCCATCCTTCGCAGAACCCGCCCCCCGCCTGGCTCGGCGGAATTTCCGGTGATGGCGACCGGGCCCCCCTGCTCATTTCCAGACTCTTAACCGCACGGCAGGCTTCAGGACAGAGACCCAAACTTATTCACTGTTTATTGGTAAGAATCCCGGGCCACAACAGGCCCAGGCCGGCATCGATTTCATTGACTGGACTTTTTGAATATCATAACCTTGAATTAAATCATGCCGGAAAGACCAAGAATCCTCGCGGGTGTGGCTCTGGTTTCTGCCCAGATTCTCGCCCTGGAGCTCATCCTGACCAGGTTCTTTTCCATCTCCCAGGGCTACCATTATGCTTTCCTGGTAGTCAGCCTTGCCTTTCTGGGGTTTGGTGCCGGCTCCCTGTTTCTATTTTCCGGACATCTCAGAAAGTTCCTGGGGAGAGCGGAAGCCCTGGCCTTCCTGACCCTCGGTTCGAGCCTGGTGGTTCCGCTGGTATTTTTCCTGGTGAACCGGCTGCCCTTCAATCCCTTAGAACTCCTCTGGGACCGGGCCAGGCTGTTTATCCTGCCCCTTCACTACCTGATCCTGAGTGTACCCTTTCTGCTGGGTGGGTTGACCATTTCCCTGGCTCTGACCAGGCTGGCCGAGGTCGTCCACAGAGTTTATTTTGCCGACCTGACCGGTGCCGCTACCGGGATAGTTTTATCTTCCTTGAGTTTCAGGCTGGCCGGAGACCGCGGGGCCATCTGGCTGCTGATTCTTCTGCCGCTGGCAGCCTCCTGGTTTTTTATACCCTGGTCCGGCCTCGCCCGTTCCGGAAAGGTCAGGCAGATCCTGGGAACCGCGCTGATCATATCCGCGGTGCTTCTGTCCGGAAAAGGGCTCTGTTTCCGTATTTCTGACTACAAATCACTTTCTTTTTTCCTGAAGCAAAAGGGGGCCGCCCTGACCGCCACGCGCTGGGACGAAAAAACGCGGCTGGACCTGTTCGAGTCGCCGGCCGTCCGCTATGCACCGGGCCTCAGCCTGAATTACAACGGCCCGCTTCCGGAGCAGACCGGGCTTTCCCTGGACGCTGAAAGAATTTATGCCCTGAATGATAAGGCTGAGCCCGAAGGTCAACCGGCTTTCCTGGATTACCTGCCGCTCTGGCCGGTTTTTGACCTCAACCGGGGTGGCCGGTTCCTGTTACTTAATCCTGCCGGCGACCTGGAACTGCTCTTAAGCCTGAAAGCGGAAGCCTCGCTCATTACCATCTTTATGGAGAACCACCTGCTCAGCGAGGTGCATAAAAGCCGGATTGGACAGCTGCTCGGTACCGGGCAAGCCAAGACCGCCATCCACCTCAGAACCATTGAGCCCCGGGCCGGGTTGAGCTACGAAAGAAAAAGGCAGGAAGAATTTGACCTGTTAGTTTATCCCCTGCCGGACCTTCCCGGAAGTTACAGCACGGGATTTTTCGGGCCCGGAGAAGATTACTTGATGACGGCCGAAGCCGTCGACCTGATCTACGAGCTCCTGAGCCCGCGTGGCCTGGTCACGGCTCTTTTCTACTTTTTGCCGCCGCCCCGCCAGGAACTGCGATTCCTGGCCCTGTGGGTGGAAGGACTGGAAAGGCGCGGCCTCAGGCCCGAAAGACATATCGTCTTTCTGAGAACTGCCGAAACCATAACCTACCTTATTAAAAAGCAGGAGTTTACACAGGAAGAAATCTGCCGGCTGAAGAAATTTGCCGACGACCGCCTATACGACCTGATCAGTCCCGGCCAGGAAATCAGGGTGGATTCGAGGCCTTCTGTTCAGACTGACCGTCGCGCCTGGGAAGAACTGGCCGGGTGGCTTTTTGACCGGGAAAAACGACAGGCCCTGTACAGCAACTATATTTTCGACGTCAGACCGCCGGATGACAACCGGCCTTTCTTCCGCGATTTTATGGAGTGGAAGCGCTGGCCGGAGATCAGGAAATTTTTCAACCGGAAAGCCTATCCCCTGTTTCTCGGCAAGTACCTGCTGGTCTTTCTCCTGATCCAATCGCTGGCCATAGGCCTGCTCATCATTGTCCTTCCGCTTCTGGTGTCGGCCCGCCACCTGCTGCCTCAGGTCGCCGGCAAGGGGCTGGCCTCTTTCTATTTCGCCAGCCTCGGGGCCGGTTACATGCTGGTGGAAATCACCCTTTTCCATAAATTCATACTGCTAATCGGACACCCAACCTATTCTCTCAGCGCGGTCCTGTTTTTCCTGTTAGGAGCTTCGGGAGCCGGGAGCCTGAGCCTGGCCAGCCTGCGCCGGAAAATCGGCCAGGCCAGGTTGGTTTACTGGCCGCTTCTCTGCCTCCTGGTCATCATGCTGGTTACTGTCCTCCTGCAACTTTCAGCAGATTTTTTTCTCGGGCTCGGCCTGGCCTGGCGCCTGCTTCTCTGCTTCCTGCTGGTATTTCCGCTCGGTTTCTGCCTGGGGATTCCTTTCCCGGCCGGACTCGGCCATTTCCAGTCCCGGTCGCCGTTGATGATACCCTTTGCCTTTGCGGCCAATGCTTTCTTCAGCCTGCTGGCCTCGGTCTGGGGCCTGGTCCAGGCCCAGCTCTTAGGATACAGGTCGGTATTTGTCGCTTCGGCCGGTTGCTACCTGTTAGCGTTTCTCTTTTTCTATCTCGCCTACCATCGGGACAAAGCGGACGTCGAGTAGCTGCTTGACCACCGGCCTGCCACCCTTTTTCCTCACCAGGGTCAGTGTCTGGAAAAAGACGGTGCTGCCGACCGGTATGACCAGCCTGCCCCCTTCCTTCAGCTGTTGAAAAAGCGGGGGCGGAATATGATTGGCAGCACAGGTCACCAGAATGGCATCAAAGGGAGCCTCTTCCGGCCAGCCGAAATAGCCATCCGCCCAGCGCACCTTGACCCCGGCATAATTTAATGATTGAAGAACGCTGGCGGCGCGCCCGGCCAGGGTCTCCCGGATTTCTATTGAAAAAACCTGGTCGGTCAGTTGATTCAGAACGGCCGCCTGGTAGCCGGAACCCGTGCCGATTTCCAGCACCTTGTCACCGGGCTTGACCTCGGCGGCGGCCGTCATCAGGGCCACGATGTAAGGCTGGGAAATGGTCTGGCCTTCGCCTATGGGCAGCGGATAGTCCTCATAGGCTTCCCGGCGGTATTGCTCGGGAACGAAAAGGTGGCGAGGCACGGCCAGCAGGGCCTGGAGCAGCCTTTCGTCCTTCAGGCCACGGCTCTCGACCTGGTACCTGACCATCTGTTCCCTTTTCCTCTGGAAAAAGGCTTCATCCCTATCTTGCTTACCCTGTGGGCCGGGCCAAGGCAGGGCAAAAATTACCAGCAGAAGCAGTCCCGGGAATAAGTTTTGCCTCAGCACATTTTGTATTTTACAGCAGGCCGAGCTTAAGAGCCAGAAAATGATATCACCCCTGAAGGGTAAGCGACCCACTAAAAAATCACCTCCGGATTAGCCAGAAGCGGTGATTGACCGGTTCCGGCATTATTTTAAGCTCTGGGATAGGATAGAAGAGGGCAAAACTAACTGTGAGAAAAAAATATTTGACACGGAGAAACATTTTTGATAATTGATAATCAAGCATGCAAGGAACTGAACTCCTTAATGGGAAGAAGGCAATCTATCCAGGGTCATTTGACCCTATCACCAACGGACACGTCGATATTATTCAAAGGGGGAAGAAGATTTTCGACAAAATTATTGTGGGTGTGCTCGACAACCCCAAAAAAATGCCCCTGTTTTCAGCGGAGGAACGGGTGGAACTGATAAGGCAGACGTTTGCCGGTGACAGTGCCGTCGAGGTCAAGACCTTTGGCGGCCTGCTGGTGGAATTCGCCCGCCAGAACCAGGCTGACGCCGTCATCAGGGGGCTGAGAGCCATATCCGACTTTGAGTACGAGTTCCAGATGGCCCTGATGAACCGCAAGCTGTGGAGTGAAATTGAGACCCTGTTCATGATGCCCAGCCTGAAGTACTCATTCCTCAGTTCCAACCTGGTCAAGGAAGTCTTTCAACTGGGAGGCTGCGTTAAGGACCTGGTTCCGCCGGTGGTGGAAGAGGCCCTTAAGAATAAATTTAAGAATCTCAATAAATAAAGGCGGTAAAAATGTTGGGTTTATCCAAGGAAAAGAGCGTGGTCGGACTCGATATCGGGTCCTATTCCGTCAAGGCAGTCGAATTAAAAATCAAGGAAAAGGGAGATACCACCCATTACGAAGTTCAGAAGATAGGTTACGAGCCACTCCCCCACGACGCCATAGTGGAAGGCACCATCATCGATTCCACCGCGGTCAGCGAAACCATCAAGCTGCTATTCGAGAACGCCAAGATTGCCACCCGCGACGTGGCCATCTCCATCTCCGGCAACTCGGTCATCATCAAGAAAATCTCCCTGCCGGCCATGGACCAGCAGGAACTGGCCGAGTCCATCATCTGGGAGGCCAAGCACAACATCCCCTACAACTACGAGGAAACCAACGTTGATTACCACGTGGTCAGGTCTCCCCGCGGCGCCGAGGGTACGGTGGACATCCTGCTGGTGGCAGCCAAGAAGGACAAAATCGCCAACTACAGCAACGCCGTCAGCGTGGCCAGGAAGAACCTGGTGGCCATCGAGGTGGACATCTTCTCCCTGATCAACGCCTTCGAAGTCAACTACCCGGAAATCTTCAAGGATAAAACCGTGGCCCTGATCAACATGGGGGCCAACATCACCAACGTCGGGATCGTGGAGCACGGCGTGCCCCAGCTGTTCCGGGACCTGTCGCTGGGCGGATACTTCTTCACCGAGAACATCCGCAAGGAACTGAACGTCTCCTTCGAAGAGGCCGAGGCCGCCTTGAAAGGGATACCGGGTAAGAACATCAATGCCGACCAGTTCGCCTCCGTCCTGACCATGAACATCCGGGACCTGCTGGATGAAATGGAAAAGACCTTTTCCTTCTATGAGGCCGGGGAAAAGAGGGAACGCCGCATCGAACAGATTTTCCTGAGCGGTGGCCTGGCCCTGATCCCCAACATGGTCAGCGCCTTCGAGCTGAAGTTCCGGATCAAGACCGAGTTGCTCAACCCCTTCAGGTCGATAAAATTTGACGAAAAGAAGTTCGAATCCATCTATTTTAATGAAATGGCCCCTGTCTTCGGGGTGGCCGTCGGACTTTCAACGAGAAAGGCAGAGAAATGAGCCATGATCAGGATTAACTTATTAAAACCGGAAGCCAAGGAAGCCAGGGAACCTGAAAAGCCAGGTTTACCTAAGGTTGCGAAGGAAAGGAAAAGAGCCAGCCTCGGCACCATCATCTTTCTGCTGCTGCTCGTCAGCCTGGCCGGCTACTACTTTTACCAGCACTGGCAGATCCAGAAGGAGAAGCAGCTGATTGCCCAGGCCCAGCAGGAAAAGAACCAGCTGCAGTACGTGGTGGCCAAGCTGGAAGAGGTCAAGCTGCAGAAGGCCAACCTGGAGATGAAGATCAACCTGATCAGACAGCTGAAAGCCAACCAGGACATTGCCGTCAGGATAATGGATGAAATCAACCGCCGGATACCTGACTATGTCTGGCTGAAAGATGCCAGCTTCGACGGGCAAACCCTGAAGATCAAGGGCGAAGCCATTTCTAACAACCTGATTGCCGATTTCATCACCAACCTGCAACGCAGCGAGACCTTCGGGCAGGTCAACCTGATCGTCTCAACCCAGAAAACCCAGGGAGGGGTGGTCTACCTGGAATTTGATATGACCGTCCCGGTGAAGAAGCCCCAGGTTGAGCAACTGCAGCCGGCCAAGCCCAAACCCACTCCCCAGACCACGAGAAGGAGATAGCCATGAGAAACTGGCCCTGGTATGGATACCTAATACTGGCCGTAGTTATCTTCGCCCTGGCCTTCTTTTTCTACTTCAAACCCCGCAACGAACAGATCCAGGACCTGCGGCAGCAGCGGGAAAAGCTGGAAAAAGAAGTCCAGGTCTTGAAGGAAAAAAAGAAAGAACTGGACAAGATCGAGGCGGAACTGGTGGTGCTGAATGCCACCCTCAAAGACCTGGAGCAGATCATCCCCCAGCAGAAAGAAATAGCCGAAATCCTGAGGCGCATCCAGCAGCTGGCCTACGATTCCCGGCTCAATGTCCTGAAGTTTCAGCCCAGGGGTGAGATCAAAAAAGAATTTTACGCCGAGTGGCCGATCAACATCGAGATCTCCGGCACCTACCACAACCTGGGGATTTTCTTCGATAAACTGAGCAATTTCGCCAGGCTGTTCAACGTCAACAACTTCAGCATCAGCGCCCTGAGTAACCAGACAGACGCACTGACCATAGGCGCCAAGTTCGTCACCACCACCTACTATTTTCTGGAAGAACAGCCTCAACCGGCCAAGACTCCGGCCGGCCAGCAACAGCCGAGGAAATAACATGAGAAAGATAAGCATTCTGGCCCTGGTTTTACTGATGTCAGGAATACCCGGTTGGCTGACTCCGGCTTTTGGCCAGGAAGTTCAGCAAACCGGGCAACAACAGGAACAGCAACAGGAAACCATAATTTCCCCGCAGCAGGCCCTGAGCACCCTTCCGCCCCGTGCCTCCTATAACCCGGGCGGGCGTCGGGACCCGTTCAAGGACCTGATAGGCAAGGGCAAGAGCGGAGGTAAAGCCACGGTGGCCGAAGGGCAATTGACCATAGAAAATGCCACCCTGGTCGGCATCGTCAAGACAGCCAAGAGCTTCGTGGCCATAGTTTCTGGACCTCAGGAATTCCCCTACTTCCTGAAAATCGGAGATAGACTGGCCGACGGTTATGTCTACTCCATCAGCGAATCGCAGGTGGTCTTCCGCAAGACCCACGAAAGGGGCATACCACTGATGAGGCCCAGGGACGTTGTTAAAGAAATCAATCCGGAGGAGCGTTAACATGAAAAGGAAAGTTTGTTGGCTTATTCTGGCAGCGATAAATTTAATCCTGGTCTCGGCTTTCCTGGTCCAGGCTGCCGAGCTGAGCAAGATTGAGGTCAAGCCAGGCTTGCTCTCAACCAGGGTCATCCTTAAAGCCGATAGCCCAATCCAGGTTAAGGGGCTGAGCTACGTTTCTGAAACTCCCCCGGTGCTGTCGATGGAACTGGCCAAGGCCAGGCCGGTTGAGCTGCCGGCCACCATGGAACCGGCCAGCCGCCTGGTCAGGAACATCAAGGTGGAACCGCTCGGAGAAAACCTCAGAATCCAGATCCAGTTAAAGGATAAAGTCCCCTTCCGCCTGCTGGTTGAAGACGGCCAGACCATCCTGGAATTTAACGAATTCCTGAGGGCCTCCTCCTACCAGATCGACCCGGCCATGACTGCCCTGATCCGGCCAGAAAACCAGGTCAGTTTCGCCGACCTTAATGTGAAGAGCGAAGCCGACAAGGTCAGCTTCTTGATCAACCTGACCGGTGAAGCCCCCCTGCAGACCTTTGCCCTCGAAAACCCCAGCCGGCTGGTGGTGGACCTGCTCAACACCAACTTCCCCAGGTCCAGCCAGTCCTACCAGGTGGGCCGGGCCAACGTGGAAAAGGTCAGGGTGGCCCAGTTCAAGGCTGGCGACCCCTGTCCCATCACCAGGCTGGTTTTTGACCTGAAGGATGCCGGCTGGTATTCTCTCGATTCCACGCCCCGAGGTCTCCAGATTTCCTTCTATTCGCCCGAGGCGGTGGTAGTGGCTGAGAAGCCGGCCGAACCGGTCAGAAAGACCGAGCCGGTCAAGACAGCCCTGGCCAACGCCATGCCCGCTTCGGAAGACCAGAGCAACAAGAAGCCGGCCATAAAAGTTGAGGAAAAGACCGAAATGCAGCCGGTAAAAACCGAGCCGGCACCTGCTGAAAGCAAGCCAGAACCAGAGCCCAAGGCGGCCAAACCCCAGGCCCAGGAAAAAGACCAGTTCAAACCCCGGGTCCTCCAGGCCGCTGAAGATAAATATTCGGGAGAGCTGATCAGCCTGAAGTTCAAGGACGCCGACCTGCGCGACGTGGTGCTCTTCCTGGCCGACTTTGCCGGCCTGAACGTGATTTTCGACCCCGAGGTCCGGGGCAACGTGACCTGCAACCTGCAGGAAGTTCCCTGGGACCAGGCCCTGGAAATCGTCCTGCGCCAGAACAGGATGGGCAAGGTCATTGAAGGCAACGTGCTGCGCATCGCCCCCATGAGCACCCTGTCCCGGGAAGACGAGGATTTAAGGAGGCTTAAAGAAAGCAAGGAACTGGCCGGCCCCGTCCAGGTTAAGACCGTAACCCTGTCCTATTCCAAGGCCAGGGACGTTCAGAGCCTGCTCAAGAGCCGGTTGTCCAAGAGCGGGGAAATAGTCATCGACGAAAGGACCAACACCCTGATCATCAGCGAGGTCAGGGACAGGATGGAGCTGCTGGACAAGTTAATCTCTGTCCTGGATACACCCACTCCCCAGGTTTCAATAGAAGCCAGAATCGTCGAGGCCACCTCCACCTTCATCCGGAACCTGGGCATCCAGTGGGGCTACAAGGGTGTGATCGATCCCTTCTACGGCAACCAGACCGCCATTTCCTTCCCCAACAAGATCCTGGCCGATGGAGCCATGATCCCTCAGGGTATAGTGACCAAGGGCATCGGCGGTCCGCTGGGTGGTTATGCCATCAACCTGCCGGCCCCGGCCTTTAACACCGCCGTGGGCTTCTCCTTTGCCAACGTGCTCGATACCTTCAGGCTGGACGTGGCCCTGTCCGCCCTGGAGACCTCAGGTAACGGCCGCATCATATCTTCTCCCAAGGTAACCACCCAGAACAACCAGGCTGCCGAAATCGTTCAGGGCCGCCAGATTCCCGTCCAGACCGTGGCCAACTTCACCGTTACCACCAGGTACGTCAATGCCGCCCTGGAACTGCGGGCCACTCCCCAGATCACGGCCGAGGGCACCATCATAATGAACATTGAAATTCAGAACAACGCGGCCGATTTCGCCAACCTGGTCAACGGCATCCCGCCCATCACCACCCAGAGCGCCAAGACCACGGTCATGGTCCCCGACGGTGGCACCACGGTCATTGGTGGAATCTACCGGACGGAAGATTCAATCACCAGAGAACGCGTTCCTTACCTGCACAGTATCCCTGTCCTGGGAACTCTGTTCAGGTCCTTTGCCCGGACCAAGCAGAACAGGGAACTGCTGATATTTATAACTCCAAGGATAATCAAATAAGCGAGAGGAGAAGGAAGCCATGAAGAAAATCATCTCCGGCCTTAAGATAATATCGGTCCTGGTGCTGGCCCTGATTCTTTTTTCCTGCAACCCGGTGGAAAGGGCAACCAACTCCGGGAGCTTTCTGATCATAGAAAGCATAATCGGCAAGGACACCCAGGGCAATGATTCCACCGTGGTCTTCTCGGATATCATCACCAACGGCATGGTCTATTCCGATTTTGTGAACCTGACCGTGCGGGCGGCCACCCTGGACCCCAACCCGATAATGGGCGTTTCTCAGTACAGCGATGTCATGATTACGAACTACATAGTGACCTACATCAGAAGCGACGGAGCCACCGGCGAAGGAACGGATGTCCCCTACCATTTTGAGGGCACCATGTCCACCCTGGTACCCGTGGGTTCCTCGGTCAGCATTCCCTTGCTGATCGTCCGTGACGTGGCCAAGACCCAGCCGCCCCTGAGCACTCTGGGAACGGGTGTGCTCGAATGCACCGCCAGGATTGAGTTAATCGGTCATGACCTGAGAAACCGGCAGGTAAAGCAGACCGGCCAGATAACTGTTCGCTTCGCCGATTATGTTGACCAGCAGTAGAAGGGTTTAATCGGGAGCGGGCTCGGCCGAGCTTATCGCCAGACTCGAACCCAGAGCCGGGTGGAGGGTTTTTCCATCCGGAATTTCTTCAGGTAAGAGAGAAGTTCTTCGATCTCGGTTTCCGCAGACAGTCTGACCATCAACCTCACTTCTCGCTGCTCCTTCCGCCAGGCTTTCCTCGAGACTTTAGGTCCCAGGAGTTCCAGGCCGGGGAAATCTCTGCCAAGCTGTTCCAGAAGCAGCCGGGAGGAACGTCCAGCCCCCCGCAGCGACCGGCTGTCCAGTCCAACCTCGACCAGGAAACTGAACGGCGGGTAGTTCAGCAGTCGGCGGTAATCAATTTCCCGCTCGAAGAAACCAGGATAATCCCCGGACAGGGCCTGGACAATCGTTTCGGGCGGGGGCCCGGCAGTTACCGCTGCCACCGTGGAGCCTTCTCCAGCCCTGAGCAACTCCAGGCTGGCCCGGGCCAGGGCCACCGTCTTTTCTGCTGCCGTGAAATCAGGCCGGTTCAGGCTGGTCTCCGGGTTGACCAGAACCAGAAACGAGAAATGATTCGACGGCAGCCGGCGCAGGGCATACTCGGTGCCGACCACCAGCCGGCTTTTCCCGGAAACTATTCTCTTCAGGCTTTTTTCGGCAGCCTTTTCTCCGGCACCCTCTTCCAGGACCTCCGCCGGCTGGCCGGGGAAGGTAACCTGTAATTGCTCTTTCAAATACTGGCTGCCGCGGATCCGCCCGGGCCTGAGTTTCTGGTGGCAAACCGGGCATTCTTCCGGAGACTGGGTTTCCAGGCCGCAGTAGCCACAGCTCAGTTCCCCATCTTTTTTCTGCAGGTTAAGGGCAATCCGGCAACGGGGACAGCGGGCGACATAACCGCAACCCGGGCAGAACAGGTACCCGGCATATCCCTTCCGGTTGACCAGGAAAAAAATGCGGCCACCAGCCTCAAGGCAGGGGGAGATTTCTTCCCGCAGTTCCTTTTTCAACAGCCTGGCTATATCCTTCTGGTAAAAACTGACCCGGGGTTGTACTCCAGCTCCGCCCAGGTCGATCAGTGTCCCCGACTGGCGGTGACGGTGGTACTGGCTGACCCTCGGGCAGGCTGAACTGAAAATCAGCAGGCTTTTTTCCAGCCCGGCCCTGACCTCGGCTGCTTCCCGGGCATCGAACGAAGGTCCATCTGACTGGTAATAAAGGTCGTCATGTTCTTCATCAACGACCACCAATGATAAGGGCTGCACCGGTAGAAACAGGGCCGACCTGGTCCCGAAGATTATCCTGGACCGGCCTGAGACCAACTGGTTCCAGGCATTGTTCCTGACTTTATCCGGAAGCTGGCTGTGCCAGAAAGCTGCCCGGCTGCCGAAGGCCTTTTCCAGCGGTCTCAATTTTTCCAGCCGCTGGATGTCAGGTACAAGGAAAATGGCGAACCCGTAATGTCCGGCCGAATAATCCATGATTTTCTCGAGGAAGCGCAGCCTCCTGTCCAGGCTTCCGGTCAGCAGAAACGTTCCACCCCGGCCGGCCTCCAGCGCTTCGAGCAGGGGCTGGCCGGCCTCGGGCAGGCCTTCCGGCCGCACCGGCAGCACCAGCTGGCGGGAATTATCGGCACCAACCGGCCGGGCTGGCTTCTTCCTGGTAGCCTTTTCCCTGATTTCCAGCAGGCCCTCCTGCCCCAGGCTTTTCAGGTAGGAATTGATCTCCCGAAGCTTGAGCTTTCTTTTGATGTAAACCGGGCTTAACTGGCGCTCGGCCAGCAGGCTCAATATCTGGCCCCGGCGGCCCTTGAGCCGGCCGGAAACCAGCTCCTTTAACCCCTTTTCGGTTATGGTCAACCTGAGCCGGGGCTTTTCCCTGGCGGCCGGGGGCTCGGCCATCTCCAGCAACAGCCCGGGAGCGGTCAGGCTTCGTTCGGAGAGTTCCAGGGCAAATTTGACTATAACCTCCGGCAGGGCAACAGAATCCGGAGGACAGGAGATAATCTCCCTGACCTTGAATTCAGGTTCCCGGGCC
>JABLWX010000024.1 GCA_013178315.1 Candidatus Aminicenantota bacterium | reverse complement strand
CCGGGGGATTTTCCTGGAACGGCCATCCGGCCAGAACAGCACCACCTCATTCTCGTCGCTGGCAAACCCGACTCCGGGCCCGGAGACATCGTTGCCGACCATCAGGTCAACCTTTTTCTTCTTCATCTTCTCAGCTGCCCTCTCCCCCAGCCTGCCAGTTTCCGCGGCAAATCCCACCAGCAACTGCCGTTGCTTCTGCTGCCCGAGCTCCTCCAGGATATCGGGGGTGGGTTCAATCTCCAGGGTCTGGCCGATTTCAGCTTTCCTGGCCTTATCGGACAGGGTTTTCTTGAACCGGAAATCGGCCACGGCCGCGGCCATAAGCACCACGTCTGCCCGGGAATAATGCTTGCGCACAGCCTCCCTCATCTCCTCGGCCGTGTTCACCTTTTCCAGGTAGACACCGGCCGGGGCTTCAAGTCCGGTTGGACCGGAAACCAGGATGACTTCAGCCCCGAGCTGCCAGGCTTCACGGGCCAGCTCGTAGCCCATTTTGCCCGAGGAGGGATTGCTCACAAAACGAACCAGATCCAGGAATTCCCGGGTGGGTCCGGCCGTTACCAGGAAGACTTTGTCCCTGAAGGGTTCGCGGCTCTTGATAAGCCTGAGGCCGTGGTGAACGATGGTCTCGGGTGGGGCCAGCCGGCCCGGGCCTTTCTTGCCGCAGGCCAGGTAGCCGGTGTCGGGCTCGACAAATTCCACTCCGAGAGCCTTCAATTTCTTGATATTCTCCTGCGTTTGCGGATGGAGAAACATGGCTTCATTCATGGCCGGGGCTATCAGCACCGGGCACCTGACCGCCAGGTAGAAAGTCGAGAGGAAGTCGTCGGCCACACCGGAGGCCAGCTTGCCGATGATGTTGGCCGTGGCCGGGGCAATGAGCAGCAGCGAGATTTCGTCCACCAGCGAGATGTGCTCGATCGGTCGCTGCCGGTCGTCAAAAAGTTCAACGATGGTTCGCTCGCCGGTCAGGGAGGTAAATAAATATGGGTTTATGAAGCGGGTGGCCTTCTCGGTCATGATCACCCGCACCTCGAGACCTTCAGACTGAAAGAGCCGGATTATCTCGCAGACCTTGTAAATACTTATAGAGGAACTAACGCCAAGGGCTACTTTTTTCATCGGTTCACCTCTTCCCGGTCAGGGCCAGGACTTAAAACTCTTCAAAATTTCCCGGAACTCCTTCTGCCGCCGCTGGAACAGGCAACGGTCGGCCAGGACGATGGCCTTCAGTTCTTCCAGGGCCTGGCTGAGGTCGCCGTTTATTACCAGGTAATCGAAGATGCTCGACTCCAGGATTTCCCGGCGGGCATTCTTCAGGCGGAGGGCCACGGCCTCGGGTGTGTCGGTTTTTCTCTGCTTAAGCCTCTTTTCCAACTCCGGGTAGGAAGGGGGCACCACGAACACGAACCTGGCCTCGTCCAGCTTTTTCCTGACCTGGTGGGCACCCTGGACATCGATGTCCAGGATCAGGTCCCCCTGTCGGCCCTTCTCATTCACCTCATTGAGGGAGGTCCCGTAAAGGTAACCGTGCACTTCGGCCCATTCCAAAAAAGCCCCGCCTTCCCTCATTTCCTCAAACTTTTCCCGGCTGATGAAGTAATAGTCCCGTCCTTCTATCTCGTCCGGCCTCCTGGGCCTGGTGGTGTGAGAAACGGAAAACTGCAGACCCGGCAGGCAGGCCATCAGGTTCTTGATCAGGGTCGATTTGCCGCAACCCGACGGTCCTGAAATCACGTATATCATCCTTCAGGCCTCCCTTCTTCAGCCGATTTTATCTATTTCCGCGGTCCTATTCCAGGTTCTGCACCTGCTGGCGGATGCTCTCGATTTCGTTCTTGATTTTCAGGCAGCGCTTGATGATGCCCAGGTCCTGGGCCTTGGAGTTCAGGGTGTTGGCCTCGCGCGACAATTCCTGGGCCAGGAAATCAAGGTTCTTGCCCACCGGCTCGTTCACCTCCGGCCTGATCAGCTGGCAGAACCCGCCCAGGTGGCTCTTCAGCCGGTTAATTTCTTCGGCCAGGTCGAAGCGCTGCATCAGGTAGGCCACCTCTTCCGACAGCCTCTCTTCTGACAGGTTATTGTGGTTGAGGTCCTTGAGTTTTTTGGCCAGCTTGGTCTTCAACCGGTCCGGCTGGCGGCTGAAAATCCTTTCTATCTCGGCCAGTGCCTTCTTGATCCTGGCCAGGTGCCCGTTAAGATGGCGGGCTATCTCCCGGCCCTCCCGTTCCCGCTGGTTGACGATATCATCGACCGTCTTTTCGAAGGCTTCAAGTATGAAGCGCTTATCTTCCCGGCTCAATTCCTTCTGGTTGATCTTGACCAGCTGCGGCACCCGGAGCAACTGCTCCAGGGACAGGTCTATGGGCAGGTCTACCTTCCGGGACAGGCTCTTCATCTCGGCCACGATTTTCTCCAGCAGGGGCCGGTTGACCGAGAACTCCCAGCTCTCGGCCGAGAGATAATTGAGTTCCAGCATGACCTCCACCCGCCCCCGAACGATTTTTTTCTGGCAGGCGGCCCTAAGCTGATTTTCCAGCTGGCCGAGGCTATCGCCCTTGTAAACCCAGTCGAAAAACCGGTGATTCAGGGTCTTGATGAATATCTTGACCCTGAGCCCGGGTCCGGTGAAGTTCCTCTCGGCAAAACCGGTCATACTGCGTATCATGAACGACTCTCCCTGTCGGTGAATTCAATCCAGTTCGAATAGTCTTCGAGCAATCTCCAGGGCATTGAGGGCTGAGCCGACGGTCAGGTTGTCAGCCGCCACCCACAGCCAGTAACTCCCTGGAAGGGACCTGTCCTTTTTCAGGTGACCGATAAAGATCTTTTCCTGGCCGGCCACCCTGACATTGGACAACGGCCGGGCCGAGCCCGCCGGTTGAAAGTGGAAAATGTCCTTGTTCCCGAAGGTTTTCTGAAGCTCGGCCAGCCCCACGTCTTCAGCCAGTTCCAGGTAAACAGCCAGAGAATAGACGTGAAAGACCGGGGCCTGAACCAGAGACAGGCTAAAGTCAAAGTCCGGTTCCAGGAC
This sequence comes from Candidatus Aminicenantota bacterium, assembly GCA_013178315.1. Classification (GTDB taxonomy): domain Bacteria; phylum Acidobacteriota; class Aminicenantia; order Aminicenantales; family Saccharicenantaceae; genus Saccharicenans. The sequence continues at coordinate 17,912 of JABLWX010000024.1, read as the reverse complement.
CTTTTTGACTTCCTGGATGATCTGGCTTTCGCTGGCCGTAAAGCCATCCCGGTCGGCCTTCTCCAACCCCGGGAGGAAATTGAAGGCTATCTGCTCCCCGAAAACCTTGTGGCTCAGGCTGCTGCTGGAAAGCAGGGCATAGCTCTGCTCGGCCAGTTCTTCTATGCCGGCGCTGGCATAGGCCGAGACCGGCTGCAACACCACCGCCAGGACTTTCTTTATCCGGTATGAAGTCCTGATGGCGGCCAGCACCCGGCTCAGAAAAATGGTCACCGGGTGGGGATTGGTCACCAGGCTGAGTTTCCGATCGGACAGCAAATGGTCGTTAACCCCGGCCACCACCAGCGGCACCTCCGGCCGGTCGACAAAGCTTTCTTCCAGGTCAATGGACTTGATGCCCTTTTCCCGGGCCAGTTCTCCGAACTTGCGATTGGTTTCCCGGTCGGCCGCCAGGAAAACCAGGTCCAGACCTTCCAGCAGCTCGGGATAGGGGTGATGGATAACCTTGGGTTCGTCCCGGAACTCGGTCAGCTTGCTGTACTCTTCGGCTACATCCGGGTCGTAGAACTCCATCGACTTGATGGGCAGTTTCCGGCCGCTCAGCAGGTTCTTTATTTCCTGGGCCCGCAGGGAATCGGTGCCGATCAGGGCCACCCTCAGCTGCCGCTCGGCTTTCTTACTCATTACTGCCAGTCCGCTTTCCGTATTCCAGGATCATCCGGTACATTTCATCCTTGAGCCTTAATTTTTTCTTCTTGAGCCTGGTCTCCTCGAGGCGTTCTTCCTCGGTCAGGAACGACTTGGAACGCAGCCGGTCCAGCGACTGCTCGCACTGCTGGTGTTCCTGGTGAATCTTCCGGAAAGTTTCGTTGCTTTTAAGGAGAATTTCTTTGATTCTTTCTTCGGTCATCAAAAATCTCCTTTTTCAGGATAACACAGCCCGTTTTTCTTTTCAATTTGACATCCCCCGAGGAGACCCCCATCCCTGGCGTATCAGGAGAAGATATTCCTATCTAATGCTAATACGCTATCATTTTGTAACCCTGTGATAACAATTAAGATAAACCAGTTGACTTTTAAAAAGTCATTAATGCATTATAAATAATACAATTAAAATTAAAGATGGCTAAACTTCTGATACATAAGAGAACTAGCAAACTATTACTTAAATCAAATAGCCTGGAGAGAACTATGATCCATGGCCGATATTGGCCTTTGTAATATGGGTGCTAAATCGGTTTATTGAAGAACCGAAGAAATAAAAAAGGAGGCAAAGATGATTCCAGCTATTGGTATTATGATCGCATTTTATATCATTACCAGAATGCTTAACCTGATAATTGAAAAGCGAAAAGAGACTGGATTCTTAACCATGTTTTTTGCGATCCTTACTATCTTGGTAGCGATTTATGCAATTTATGCCTTGATAACAGGATCAACTGAAGCCTCAGAATTATTGAAATAAACAGTTAACGAAGTTAATAAAATGCTTATAGGTATAATAATTATCTTCATAATAATCATAATTATTTATGCAATATCCAAATCTGCAGACAGACAAGCAGAAGAAGCAAAAAGGAAACAGGCTCAATTTTTGGCAAAACGGCATAAAGAAATAATCGACCAAAGCCTTGAAATAATTTCAAAAACTAAAAATCTATCTACTCTCGTAAGCAGATTGGACACAATTATTGAGAATGCTGATAAACTTATAAAAATTGCTGAAGATTATAATTATCCAGATCTTACCGAGCCTCCACCGCAAGAATTAAAAAATAATTTTGTTAATTATAAAGAAAATAAAATAAAAGAATTCCTTATTGACCAAGTAAACTATGAAATTGAAAAAGCTCAGGCCATAACAAAAAAATCTTCAAAAATAACAATATTAGATAAAGCCATTTTATTTATCCTTGATGCAAAGAGGTTAATAAATGACGTAGAAACTAAAAAGATATTGGAAGATAAAGAATCTGAAATACGACAACTAATAGAAAATATTCAAAATAGTTAAGAATATAAATATATGGAAAACACGCTTTACTACGGCGACAACCTGGATATATTAAGGCGGTATATCCCTGACGAGTCTGTTGACCTGGTCTATCTTGACCCCCCATTCAGGAGCAACCAGAATTACAACATCTTTTTTCAGCCTGACAAACCGGGTGAAATCAAAGAAGTGCTTATTCAGATAAAGGCTGGATACATTCCTGATGCTCATGTCCGCGATCTTGGGGATATTGTCCAGCGCGAGAATGCAGATGTTGACATCTTAATTTCAATGGAAACCCCGGCAAGACCTATGAAGACTGAAGCTGTATCAGCTGGATTCTATGAGTCAAAGATATCGGGTGCAAAATATCAAAAATTTCAATTATTGGCAATAAAGGAGTTATTGAGTGGAAAGAACATAGAGATGCCACCAATTAGGCAAACAGGTAAAACGTTTAAAAAAGCTAAATTCCATTTACCTGAAGGAGAACAATTAGAGATTGAGTTACCTCAAAAAATAGATGACCAGTGACCCATATATGTTTGCACAAATATTAATCTTTTTATTGGGCTGCCTGGTAACTTGGATAATATCGCATATCTATTATAGGAAGACTGCTAATCAATCTGCTGAATACAGAAAAATCTTAGATAAATTGCCAGAAATCGTAATCGAGAAACTAAAGAATGATGTACGCCCAAATTTATCTATAAAGGAACTTAATGAACTTTTAAATATAAAATCGCGAGACTTCAGCAAACAGGGACTTGATTCATATAAGATTTGTCCATCATGTGGTGGTGATTTAATAAGAGATACAGAATTAATTGATGTTAATGTAGATTCCGAACCAGATGGAAGTTATAGTTATAATCCTGTATTCGCCCAAATAATTAAATGTAAACAATGTAATTGGACATTAAATGAATTCGACGCGGACGCGAGCGATAAGAATTAAATGCAAATAATATATTTTATTAAAGGCGGGTAAATTGACATGGAGGGCTTATGGCTATGATTTTGAGGGCCCGTTTTATTCGTCGGATAAGATACCAGCTTATCCCGGTGTTTACACGGTCTGGTGTATTACTGATAAAGGTAACTATTTGCTAGATGTGGGGCAAGCAGAAAATCTTCACGAGAGAATAGTCAATCATGATCGTAAAGATTGCTGGAAAAGAAATTGTTATGGACAAACAGCTTATTACCTTGCCAAAGAATATAGCGAACAGGCCAGGTTAAATCTAGAAAAAAGAATAAGAGAGGAACACAAGCCACCATGTGGAGAAAAATAATGAGGCTGGCAGGCTCTGGCACAGCATCGGGTCCCAGATGTGCAAGAGACTCTCATCGCGGTCGCTCGCCTCATTAATATAGACGAATTAAAAATTATTTATTCTCACAAAGGAGGATAAAAAAATACAAATATTGCTGTGCCTATGAATGAAAGCTAAGAAGGAGACATATAATGAAAATCATTCTTGAGTTGTGGCTTTACCTGGTGATTATTGTAACTATTGCCTCTATTATTATTTGCATATTATACATGCCAACTATTATTGAGAGTCTTTTCCCTGTCTTTTCAGAACAGATAAAAATGATACTGACGAGTTTATTTCTTCAGTTCCCAATCATAGGCGGCGGAATTGCCGCGGGGGTCCTTTATAGAGCGGTGCGAGAGAATCACGAAAACGAAGAATAAGATCGAGAGGATTATTATAGATGAACAGGCAAATAGCTCTTTATTGTCGGAATCGATTTAAAGAATTCAGCAATCCTATGATAAGAGAAAGGTATGCTGCCAGAGAAACAAAGCTAGGGGAACTCTATCACTCAATGCCTACCGGCCAAGAACTTGAGGAGTATGAGAAGATTTGTATGAAATGTCCTTATCGGGAGCTTGAGATAGATGAAGCTTTATGTCCTATCTGTGGAAATCGACAAATTGAATTCATAAGCTTCTCAGGTGCTAAATATAACTATCGCTGCGGTCATTGTGAGGAGAAATTGCGTGCTACAAGAGATATTTTTATTTTAAAAGAGAAGTCTAAATATAAAACATGCAATTCAATCTAATTAAGGCCCATAGCGCCGACTAAAATTATAAGGAGGGTATTATGTCATGGGATGAAGAAACGATTCAGAAAGTATGGGAAAGAGGTAGGGTTGTTGCAAATAACAATCCCGCAATATGGAGGAAAGATGAATGTGGGGCCTGGATTTGCAGGCAAGATTACGGGAACAGAAACTCTCAATATGGATGGGAAATTGATCATATTAGCCCCGGCGGGCCAGATATCCTATCAAATCTGAGGCCCTTGCAATGGGAAAACAATGTTGATAAAAGAGATGGTCGTTTGAAATGTAATGTAACAGCGTTGGGGACTAAAAATATCAAGATAAAAAAATAATTATTTTTTAACTTCAAAAAATTGTTGACACAATAAGGTAAATTATATTATCCGATATATGGGGAGTTAGGAATTAATATGAATCTATTAACATCTGAAATTGAAACCAAGATTGATCCCTTCAAAGAGCCAATTTATTACTCTACAGAGGTGGCAAGGCTCGTTAAGATAACTCCGGCACGTGTCATTCGTTGGCTTAAAGGATATAAATATTTTTATTCAGACCAGATTGTAAGTAAACCCCCTGTCGTTCCTCAAAGGAAAGAATTATCTAAGCCTGAAAACGATGCATCCTTCTATGACCTGATTGAACTATTATTTGTAAAGCAGTTCCTTGATTATGGAATTAGTCTACAAAAACTTCGCAAAGCATTTGACGAAGCAAAAAGAATTTTAGGGATCCCACATCTAGCTCACCAAGTTTTTTTTACCGACGGTAAGAATATTTGTTTAAAAGTAAAAAATAAAGGAGACGCGATCCTCGAACTATTATCGGGGGGACAGTGGGTAATACATGATATTATTGTACAACTTGCCTATCAAATAGATTTTGATACGGTTACCCAAGAGGCGCGTCGCTGGTATCCACCAGAAGGAAACAGGCTGGTAATTCTTGATCCATTATATTCATTTGGACAGCCAATTATCAAAGATAGGGGGATCCGAACTGAAATTATTTATGATCTCTATCTATCAGAAGGTAAAAAGATAGATGTTGTTTGCAAGTGGTATAATTTATCTCAAAAAGAAGTGAATGCAGCAATTAATTTCCAATCCAAGATAACCGCATGACATTTTTCTTTGATAACAATATATCTCATAAAATAGTCGAGGCGTTTAGACTATTAGATGAAGACCTAGAATTAAAACATTGTGTTGAATGTAGCCTTCATAATGTGCCAGATGACGAACTGTTAAAATGCGTAGGCCAATACAATTATATTCTTATAACAAAAGATAAAAAGATCTCTAAGAGGCGACACGAGTTGCGAGTTTTTCAGAAATATAGAGTGCGGGCATTTATTTTAATAGGAAAGCGACAATCACGTTGGCAAGACATTAGACAACTAGTTTTGGCTTGGGAAGAAATGAAAAGGATATCTGCAGATAAAGAGCAGTGTTGGGCTTATAGTATCAGGCCTAACGGCAAATTAGAAAAATTATTATGAGAATATACTGATGCCCCGTCGTCGCGAAGGTCCGCTAAAAAATAAATAGACAGGATACTTTATCTTTGACTCCTATATCGGCCTTAGCCCTGACAGAAAGCGGATCCGTTTTTCCATCCATACCAAGGAGCCCGGCCGGGCGCAGTTTCTATTCGAGCAGGAATGGAAGCGGTTACGGGCTGAATATTATGGGCTAAAACCGAATAAATCCGCTCAGCATCTAACATTAGGCCAGGCAATAGAAAGATTTGTCATCTTTGAAAGCGATGTCTGGCGGACAAAGAATAGAAAGCCTTAGAGACCCGTTGGAATTCGTAGCCTCAACTTGAGGATTAAAGCATCCCATAATAGGGTAAGCCATGATGACATCTTACCAGCTAGTATACGGCATCTTATCTATCAGATCCCTCGGCTCACAGACCCCAAAGATTTTGTTCTTCCTAAGTTAAGGTACACAACAGATATTAGCCTCATTTCAGAAGCACGCGGATGTGGTGTCGTCTTGGAAGATAAAGAGAATGAAGATTTAAGGACACTTCCGGGCTAAAACCACAATGAAATACAGGATTATGATCTAAGCCGGATACACTGGGAAGTGGATTTCCTGAGCGTGAAAGCTTGAAAGAAAATCAGGATTGACAAGAAAGAATCTGATGGATATAATTCTGACTCTGAAGATTGGACCTCCACTGGGAGGCAGTGGAGACCCGGCAAGAATTAAATAAGGTTCTTTTGAACCAGATTAATAACTTGCTGATAAGAAAAGAAATTACGTTGGCATAAAGATGGCCAGGTAGCTCAGTCGGTAGAGCGAGGGACTGAAAATCCCTGCGTCGGCGGTTCGATTCCGTCCCTGGCCATTCTCCTTCTCAAAAAAGATTCCTCTTCCCTAAGTTTAGGTAGTTTCCTGCAGTTTAAGAACAGGCCAGGATGGCTATCCTTCTTATTTCTCTCGGATCTTCTCGAATATTCTCTCGGATTTTTCCTGATCTTCTCTCAGATTTTTCTCAGAACCTGTAGGAAACCGAGACACTGGGAACTATAAGGTGCATGCGATAGATTCCGGGCATGGCCTGGCCCAGGGTTCCGGCCGCCAGCAGTTCTTCAACCGTCACGTCCCGCTTCTTGCCAGACAGGAATTCCACTCCCCAGTTGAGGGAAAGCCCCTTCCACTCATAGCCGATTCCGGCGTTGAAAGACTGAAAATCAAAACTGGGCAGGAGGATGTTCATGGTGTAATCGGGAGCCGGCGAGGGGTCAGAATAATAACCGGCCCTGATGGAGAATTCCGGGGTCAGCCGGTATTCCAGGCCGAAGCGCACCTGCATCCGGTCTTTCCAGTCAAGAAGGATGCTGTCGTTTCCGGCCAGGGCCATCATCTGGTTCCAGAAGGGGTCGAGGTAAGAGGTGTCCATGCTTTTCAGGGCCGACCAGCCCGTCCACTGGAGGTCGGCGGTAACCACCAGGTCTTCGACCGGTTTAATGGCCACCCCGCCACCGACAAACCAGGGCCAGCGGATATTCCTCTTGAGGTCGGAACTTTCGGGATAACCGGCATAGCCCAGGTAAAGCATTTCGGCCGTGCCCTTGAATTTAACTGTTGAGGAGGTCTTGACCGTCAGCCCGGCGCTTATCCAGTCTGCCGGGCGGGCCAGGATTCCCAGGGTCAGCCCAAAACCCCAGCCGTGAAGGCTCTCTTCGTACTGGCCGAGGTCCATGGGCCCTTCACCCATATCGGCCTCGCCCGCCCACCTCTTCAGGCTGAACATCCCGTAATTGATGTTCAGGTTGGCCCCGACGCTCAGACGGTCGCTTATCTTCCAGGCTAAGACCGGGGAAATGGTAAACATGCCGATCTTGCTGGTCCAGTCGTAGGCCACACCGAGAGTCATCTCCTGAAAATCTTCTCCCCGCCAGTTGGCTCCAAGTCCAGACGGCGTATAGACCCCAACCCCGACTGTCAGGTTGTCAGACAGGGGGCGGTAATATGCCACCATGAAGCCCAGGTAATGGGAGAGCTTGGTCTTGGCGTCAATAGCTATAACCGGGGGCTCGACCAACTGGTATTTATTGGTAGGGATGAGGTCGGTCAGGTAGGCTCCGATAAGCGGTTGCTTCAAGAATCCGGCCCCGGCCGGGTTCCAGTAAACCAGGCTGAAATCATCGGCCAGTCCGATGAAAGCCCCACCCATGGAGACAGCCCGGGTACCCAGGCCATTGAGGTTAAGGCCGTTGGCCAGCCCCGAGCCAGTCAGCAGAACCAGGGCCAGCAAGCCAGCCGCCATGATTCCATAAATTCTGTTTTTCATCATAGTTTTCTCCTTTTATGCTTTCTCTATTTCCTGTGGAAAACAATCCGACCCTGCCGGTCGGCATCGATTTCCACCAGGTCGCCTTCCTTGAATTCCCCGGCCAGGATCTTCATGGCCAGCGGGTTCTGGACTTCTTTCTGAATGGTTCTCTTGAGCGGCCTGGCTCCGTAGACCGGGTCGTAGCCGCGCTCGGCCAGGACCTCCCTGGCTGCCGGCGTCAGCACCAGGTCTATTTTTTTCTCCTGCATCCTCTTCCGGAGCAATTCTATCTGGAGATCGACAATCTTGAAAATCACGTCCTTGGTCAGCGGGCGGAAGATGATGACCTCGTCCACCCGGTTCAGGAATTCCGGCTTGAAATGGCTTTCCAGGATCTGGCGGACCTCCCTCTCCATGGCCTCGTAATCATGGCTCAACTCTTTAATGACCTGGCTTCCGAGGTTGGAGGTCATAATGATTAGGGTATTGCGGAAATCAACCGTGGTGCCCTTGCCGTCGGTCAGTCGCCCGTCATCGAGAATCTGCAGCAGGATGTTAAAAACGTCGGGGTGGGCCTTCTCCACCTCGTCCAGCAGGATGAGCGAATAGGGGCGCCTCTTGACGGCCTCGGTCAGCTGCCCGCCCTCCTCATAACCAACGTAACCCGGGGGGGCCCCGATCAGCCTGGCCACGGTGTGCTTTTCCATGTACTCCGACATGTCCAGCCGGACCATGGCCTTCTCGTCGTTGAACAGGAATTCGGCCAGGGCCCGGGCCAGCTCGGTCTTCCCCACCCCGGTCGGGCCCAGAAACAGGAATGAGCCTATCGGCCGGGTCGGCTCCTGCAGTCCGGCCCTGGCCCGGCGAACGGTATCGGCCACGGCCCGGATGGCCTGGTCCTGGCCGATAACCCGGCGGGAGAGAATTTCTTCCATCCGGAGCAGCCTTTCCAGGTCGCCTTCCAGCATCTTGGAAACGGGAATGCCGGTCCAGCGGCTGACCACCTGGGCCACGTCCTCTTCGTCCACCTCTTCTTTGAGCATCTTGCCTTTCTTCTGGAGCTCGCTCAGTTCCGTCGACAGTTTCTGGACCTGCTTGTCGATTTCGATCAACCGCCCGTAGCGGATTTCGGCCACCCGCTCCAGGTCGCCCCGCCTTTCGGCGTTCTGCTCCTCGACCTTGAGGGCATCTCTCTGTTCCTTGAGCCGGCTGATCTGGTCGATTATATCCTTCTCTCTCTTCCACTGTAATTTCAGGGACTGGCTTTTCTCCTTGAGGTCAGCCAGTTCCTTTTCTATTTTCTGAAGCCTCTCGGCCGAGGCGGGGTCCTTTTCCTTCTTCAGGGCCTGCTTTTCAATCTCCAGCTGGGTAATCCTTCTTTCCAGCTCGTCTATTTCTTCGGGCAGGCTGTCCAGCTGGACCCGGATCCGGGAGGCCGCTTCATCCACCAGGTCTATGGCTTTGTCCGGCAGAAACCGGTTGCTGATGTAACGGTTGGAAAGAACGGCCGCGGCCACCAGGGCCGAGTCTTTTATTTTCACCCCGTGGTGAACTTCGTATTTTTCCTTGAGGCCGCGGAGTATGGAAATGGTCTCCTCAACCGACGGCTCGCCCACGAAGACGGGCTGGAAACGCCTCTCCAGGGCCGGGTCTTTTTCTATGTATTTTTTATATTCGTTAAGCGTGGTGGCTCCGATACACCTGAGCTCGCCCCGGGCCAGGGCCGGCTTCAGCATGTTGGACGCATCCACCGCCCCCTCGGCCGCGCCCGCCCCGACTATGGTGTGGAGCTCGTCTATGAACAGGATAACATTGCCCGATTCTTTTATTTCCTTGAGGACGGCCTTCAACCGGTCCTCGAACTCGCCCCGGTACTTGGTCCCGGCTACCAGCGAGCCCATGTCCAGGGCCAGCAGCCGCCGGTCCTTCAGCGACTGGGGAACATCGCCGTTGGCAATCCTCTGGGCCAGCCCCTCGACAATGGCCGTCTTGCCAACTCCGGCCTCCCCTATCAGCACCGGGTTATTCTTGGTCCGGCGCGACAGGACCTGGACCACCCGCCTGATTTCTTCTTCCCGCCCGATAACCGGGTCAACCTTGCCCTGCCGGGCCAGGGCGGTCAGGTCCCGGGTATACTTTTCCAGGGCCTGGTACTTGGACTCGGGCTCGGGGTCGGTTATCCTCTGGTTTCCCCGGATGTCCATCAGGGCCTTGAGCACATCTTCTTCCTGGATCCGGAACCGCTGCAGCAGGCGGCCTACGTCCAGGTTTTTGAGCCGCAGCATTGCCAGGAAAACGTGCTCGGTCGACAGGTATTCATCCTTCAGTTTCCCGGCCTCTTTCTCGGCCTCGTTCATCACCTCCCGCAGCTGCCCGGAGAGGTAAATTTCGCCCCCGCCCTGAATCCTGGGCAGCCGGGCCAGGGCCTTTTCCAGCTCCTGGTTCAACTCGGCCGGGTTTACCTCTATCTTTTCCAGCAGACTGCCGATGATGTTCTCTTCCTGGTTCAGAAAACTCCACAGCAGGTGCTCGGGCCGTAGTTCCTGGTGGCCGAGCTCCAGGGCCTTAGATTGAGCCTGCTGGAATGCTTCCTGCAACCTGACGGTCAGCCTGTCCCATCTCATGGTCAACTCCTCCTGGTATTATATCCAGAATACCTTGCAAACAAAAAAGCTAAGGAAATCGGACAACCCTGGAAGAACAGGGTTGGTAAGCTTATTAATTAATATACTCCAGCCCCCGGGCTTTGCCAAGAGCCGCCCGGGCCATCGGGACACTTCTAACCGTTAAAAAAGTTAGCCATCGGCGGCCCGAGACCAGGGCCGCCCCCTTGCCGCCCGCCCCCCATTGATAATTTTTTTAGGCACTTGACAAGGGGCCAAAAATAAATATTTTTTTCTTCAAGGAGTTAATGATGGAAGAAATCGAAGTCTCCAGCTGGGCCACCTTAGATGCTCTGAAAAAGGCCGCCGATATCATCGATACCGTCGGCGACCTGCACGAAGCTCATCAGGTCTCCATTTTCTGCGTGATCGAAGACGACTACCTGGAACTCTGCTACACCGATTCCACCACCAACTATCTCCGGCGTTACGAGGACAACGAGGAATTCGAAGAAGCCATCGAGGAGAGAAAAGAGGAAATCGAGGAGGGGCTTTACTCCGGCCAGGATTACGAAGACGACGAGGATGACCTGGAAGAAGAACTGGACTTTGAGGAGGAACCAGAAGATTACTAACCTTCTTCCAGTTTCTTTATATCTTCCCTGAGTTCGGCGATTATCTGCAGGGCTTGAAGCGGGGTCAGCTTTTCCGGTTCCAGTGATTTAATCCTGTCCCTGATTTCTTCCAGCCTGGCCCTTTCCCTGTCTTCCGGAAATAGCAGCAGCTGCGATTTATTCTGGCTGTTTAAATGGTAGGCCAGGCGGGGCCGGCCCTCTTCGTCCAGCTCCTGCCTTTCCAGGTTGAACAGGATTTCCCTGGCTCGCTTTATTATTTCTTCTGGCAATCCGGCCAGACGGGCCACCTGCAACCCGTAGCTCCGGTCGGAGGGACCGGGCTTTATCTTCCGGAGAAAGATGACCGTGTCCTGCCACTCCCGGACGGCCACGTGAAAATTCTTTATCCGGGGAAAGGTCAGGGCCAGCTCGGTCAGCTCGTGATAGTGAGTGGCGAACAGCGTCCGGGGCCTGATACTTTCCAGCTGGTGCAGGTGCTCGGCCACCGCCCAGGCGATGCTCAGGCCGTCGAAGGTACTGGTCCCCCGCCCGACCTCGTCCAGCAGGATCAGGCTGCGCTCGGTGGCGTTGTTTAAGATGTTGGCCGTTTCCACCATTTCTACCATGAAGGTGGACTGCCCGGCCGTCAGAAAATCCATGGCCCCGACCCTGGTGAAAATCCGGTCCACCACTCCAATTCTGGCGGCCCGGGCCGGAACGAACGAACCCATCTGGGCCAGCAGGCAGATCAGGGCCACCTGCCTCAGGTAGGTTGACTTTCCGCCCATGTTGGGCCCGGTGATGATCAGTATCTGGTTCTCGTTCCGGTCGAGGTAGGTGTCGTTGGGAATGAAGGGCTCGCTCTGGACCACCTCGACCACCGGGTGCCGGCCATCAGAGATGGACAGGATGTCGCTCCGGTCCACCTCGGGCCTGACATAATTCCTCTGGTGGGCCAGCTCGGCCAGCGACAGCAGGACATCAAGCCCGGCCAGGTTCTGGGCCATCTGCTGCAGCCGGGGGACCTGCTTCCCGATTTCTTCCCTGACCTGAAGAAAGAGCTCGTATTCCAGCTCGTTGATCCTGGCCTCGGCTCCCAGCACCCGGTCCTCGTATTCCTTCAACTCCGGGGTGATAAACCTTTCGCTGTTAACCAGGGTCTGCTTCCGCTGGTAATCGCCGGGCACCAGGGACAGGTTGGGCTTGGTTACCTCGATGTAATAGCCAAAGACTTTATTATAACGGACTTTAAGGGAGGAGATACCCGTCCTTTCCCTCTCCCTTTTTTCAATCTGGGCAATCAGGGTCTTCCCGGAGTGACTGATCTGCCGCAGTTCATCCAGCTCCTGGTTGAATCCTTCCTTGATCAGGCCTCCTTCCTGGATCAGGTGGGCCGGTTCATCCAGAATGGCCCGGTCGATCAGCCCGGCCACATCCTGCAGGTTGTCCCAGGACGACTTCAGCTCGCAAAAATAGGCTGCCTGAAATTCCTTGAGAAGCACCTCTATTTCAGGCAGAGGCCACAGCGACTTTTTAAGGGCGACCAGGTCCCTGGGCGTGGCCGCGGCCACCGAAATCCTGGTGGTCAGCTTTTCCAGGTCCAGGATCTGGCGGAGCCTGTTTCGGATTTCCTGCCTGGCGATGGGTTTTTTCAGGGCTTCTTCCACCGCTTCCTGCCGCCGACGGATTTCCTGGCAATCGAGAAGTGGATGAAGCAACCAGTTCCTGAGCAGCCGGGCTCCGGGAGCAGTCTGCGTCAGGTCGATCACTCCCAGCAGTGATTCGGCCACCTGGCCGGTCCTCAGATTCCTGACCAGTTCCAGGTTGCGGACGGCTATGGCATCCAGAACCATGGTCTGGCCCGAGCTCTGGAATGACATCTTCCTGATATAACCGGCCGCTTCCTGCCTGTTTTTCTTCAAATAATAAAGAAGGGCCCCGGCCGCCGATACGGCCAGGGTCCGGCCCTGGAGGCCAAACCCTTCAAGAGAAGCTACCCTGAAATGCTCCAGCAACAGGCTGGAGGCCTGGGAATAATCAAAAGACCACGACTCCACCCGGCTGAGGGCCAGTCCGGACAGGTCGGTCGAAGCCAGCAGATTCCTGACTGCCGGCTCCTGGTCTTCCGGACAGATGACCTCCCGCGGGCCAAGCCGGAAAACCTCGTCCAGCAGAGCCTTGCGCTCGTTCTCCTCTCCCTCCAGGGTCAGAATCCTGCCCGACAGAAGGTCGGCCCAGGCCGCACCCCAGCGGCCATCGGCCAGGACCAGGCTCAGGACCCCCAGGCTCTCCCCCCGTACCTCGCCCTCTATTTCCACTGCAGTTCCGGGGGTAAGCACCTTGATCACTTCTCTTTTAACGACACCCCGGGCCTGTTTCGGGTCCTCCACCTGCTCGCAGATGGCTACCTTTTTACCGGCTTTGAGCAGCCGGGCCAGGTAGGAGTCAACCGAATGATAGGGAACGCCGCACATCGGCACATTCTGCCTTGAGGTCAGGGCAATGCCCAGCAGGGATGAACCCAGGTAGGCGTCCTCGAAGAACATCTCGTAGAAATCGCCCAGCCTGAAAAACAGCAGGCAATCCCGGTGCCGGGCCTTAATCCGGTGGTACTGTTCCATCATCGGAGTGAGGGCGTCTTCTTTCTTATTCATGGGACTGAACCGACAGCCTATAAACTATATTATATCCGGTCCCGGGTTTGCAACCGGACCGGGCTTTCTGTGGCCAGATTTGACAATCCAGCTCAATAGTTTTAGTATAAGAAACTGATAATTTTCTGGAATTAATAGATGAATACACCCACAATCCTGACCATATTCAGATTGCTGGCCATACCCGTCCTGGTGGTGGTCATGCTCACCCCGTTCGCGGGACACGAGGTCATTGCCTTTATCATTTTTGTTGTGGCCTGCCTGACCGACATGCTTGATGGCTTCTGGGCCAGGAAAAAAAAGATGGAAACCGTCCTTGGATCGCTGCTTGACCCGCTGGCGGATAAATTGCTCATCACCTCGGCCCTGATCTGCCTGGTGTCCAGCGGAGTGGTGGCTCCCTGGATGGCCATTATCATCATCGGCCGGGAGATAGCCGTCACCGGCTTCCGGGCCATCGCTGCTTCACGGGGTTATCACATCACCGCTTCCGGCTGGGGAAAGCTCAAGATGATCTTCGAAGCGGTGGTTATTTCCATACTGATTCTGGGCGAGCATTACCTGGGAATTATTTACCGGCTGACCCACACCTTCGGGCTATGGCTGGTGGTTATTATTGCCCTGGTTTCAGCCCTGGAATATTTTATCCGGTTCGGTCCCCGGGTGATTAAAGAGACCTCAGGCTGACAGCGCCCGCCGACAATTTTCCAGAGAAGCCGGATCCTCCACGTTATATAGAGCCGGTGCTTCCGGCCATTGTCGAGAAATCCTTTTGAGCAGCCCGGTCAGGACTTTTCCCGGGCCGAGTTCCACCGCCTGCCCGACTCCAAGTTCTGGCAGACGCTGCATGGACGGATACCAGAGGACGGGACTGGTAATCTGCCGGTAAAGCAGCTCCCTGGCTTCGGTCCCTGACCTGACCTCGCCAGCTGTCACATTGGAAATTATGGGAAATTCAGGGTCGCGGAATTCTACTCTTTCCAGGTCACCCTTCAATCTCTCAGCGGCCGGTTTCATCAGGCTGGTGTGAAAGGGACCGCTCACCTGGAGCATGACCGAGCGCGGAGGTTTTAACCGGGCCAGGGCTTCTTCCACGGCCGACTTTTCTCCGGCTATGACCACCTGGTCCTCGGCGTTCCAGTTAGCCACCTGAACCAGACCAGAACCCACCGACTTAATTCCTTCCTCTACCTGGTTGAAGTTCAGTCCGAGAACGGCAGCCATGCTCCCCTGTCCCGGGGGCACAGCCTCCATCATGTAGCGGCCTCGGTTGTAGACCAATCTAAGAGCTTCGGCCAGGTCCAGGCTGCCTGCGGCCACCAGGGCCGAATACTCCCCAAGGCTGTGGCCGGCAGCCAGGTCGGGTTTCAGCCCGAGCAGCCGATAGGCGATGTAACTGACCGTTAACAGTGCCGGCTGGGTATAACAGGTCAGCCGGAGTTCTTCTTCCGGTCCCTCAAAACATAGCCTGGACAGGCTGAACCCCAGGACCTCGTCGGCCAGCCTGAAAATTTCCCGGGCCTCCTGGCTTTGTTCATAAAAATTTCTGCCCATGCCCACTGCCTGGGAGCCCTGACCGGGAAACAAGAAAATTCGCTTCATCTGATCTCCTCTTCCTGTTCTATAATTCGCAGTTTATTTTATACGATTGAGGCAGTCACCATAAACAACAATCTCTGCCCTCTGCCGGAGCTCCCGGGTCCATTCCCTGACCCGTTCCTCCCGGCGCCTGGCCTGCAGCCTGGCCTCTATCTCGTCCAGGACCGTGACCAGCTCCGGCGGTGTCCGCCCGGCAGCTTTCTGCTCGGGCAGGTAAACCTGCTGGTAATAATCCTCAATTTCTTTCAGTGAAACATAAAGTCTCTGATTGAACCGGGTGCCTATAACTTTCTCAAAAAGAATCTTGTCCTGAAGATAGCTCCCCAGGTCTTCCGGCTTGAGGCCCAGGAGCCGGCATCTCTGTTCCAGGACTTCAGGGCCCAGCCGCTCTCTTAGCCTATCCAGCTCCGCCCTGACCTCTTCCTGGCTGACCTGAAGCTGTTCCCTGGTCAGTCTTAATACCAGCAAAACGTCTATGTACCTGTTTAACCTCTCTTCAACCGTCAGGGCCGCAGCGTTTCCACCCGGAAGGAGCTCAAAGTTTTTCAGCACCTCCAGGTCAAAAGCGGTAACCGGAATGTGGTCGACGCTGGCCACCAGGCAATTCAACAGCTCCTGCCCGGCTGCCGGGCTGACCAGCAGGAGCAACAGCAGGGCCAGCACTTGTAGCCACCGGTCAGCTCGTTTCATATTCATCTTAGCCATCACCTCAACCATGCCGAAACCTTAGAACATATTGCCGATGGTCAAGAAAAACCGCGGCTTCCACCTGTTGTCGGGCGGGTTTAAGTTCCAGCCGACGTCAAACCTGACCGGGCCCAGCGGCGTTCGATAACGCAAACCTAACCCCGCCGCCTGGCTGAACTTCAGGAAGTTAAAATCCCGGACTTCCGGGAAGACCTGGCCCATATCATAAAAAACCGCCCCGTAAAGGTTTGGCAATTTTTTCAGCATCAGGAACCTGGCTTCCATGTTGAGCAGGAAAATGGCCCGGCCACCCACCGGCAGGCCCGATTCCGGGTCCTTGGGGCCAAGCATTTCAAAGGATTCCCCCCGGAAGGAATTGCTGCCGCCGGCAAAAAACCTTTCAGGAATGGGCACCGTTCCCGAGGCCAGGCCCAGGCGCAGGGTGGTGTGGAAATTGATGCTGGCGGCCAGCGGATAAAAATACTGGTACTTGGCAAACATTTTCAGGAAATTGGACTCGGTTTCCAGCAAGGGGTAGGCCCGTTCCAGGGCCAGGCTGAAAAAATAACCGCTGGACGGATTGAAGGTGTCATTCCTGCGGTCCCGGATGAAGGTGGCCGACCCGTAGGCAATGGAGTAAGGCAACCTTTCCCTCTCCACCTCCGATTCGGCAATCTGGAGATTGGTCAGCTTGGTCCTCAAAGCCCCGGCCGCCAGGAGCAGCGAAAACCCGGCCGGCAGGTTTCTCATGGTGGACAGGGTCAGGCCCCGCCGCTCGTAACTGAAGCTGGTCCGGTCCTCCTTTTCCAGGTAGCCGCTGAAATAGGTTCGCATCCGCAGTCCCAGGAAATGAGGCTGCTGCCAGGTGGCCACCAATCTTTTTTCCACCAGGCTGAGCTGGCCAACCAGGCTGACCTGGGAGGCGTTCTGGAACAGGTTGTACCTGATATACTCGGCCGTGATTCTTGGCCTCAGGTCATTTTCCCAGAGGGCCAGGGAGCGGGCTTCTTCCCTGGTTTCAATGCCCAGCCCGACTCCGGCGAAATTCTGCTCACCTTCCCTGACCTGGATAGACAGGTTGATGGAATTGTCGGGTGCCGGAAGTTCTTCCAGCTTGACCTCTGAGAAAACCCCCAGGCTGTCCAGGCCCCGCTTGGTCTCGAGCAGCCTGTTGTATTCAGCCCAGTCACCGGGGCGCAGCCGGACCTCGCGCAGAATGGTGTTCCTGTGGGTCAGGTGATTACCGGTGATGAAAATGTTATTGATCTTGACCCGCTGGCCCTCACTCACCCGGATGACCACGTCCAGGTTGTTGTCCCGGTCGGGAGAGGCTTCCACTTCCAGCTGGGTCCCCCTGAATCCCTTATTAAGGTAGAGCTGGTTTATTTTTTCCAGGTCCCTCTGCATCTGCGGCTTGTAATAGGGCCGGCCGGGTCGGCTATCGAGAAGCCTGAAAATCTCCTCTGTCGGAACGGCCACCGCCCCCTGGATTTCCAGGCTGCGAATTATCTGCCTCGGTCCCTCTTCTATGAAGTACACTGGCCGGGCCGAATTATCCTTGCGGCTGAAATTCAGGGTCACCCGCGCCTGGGCAAACCCGTGCTCGGCATAGAACAGCCTGATCTTCTCCGGCAGGTCATAGACCTGCTGCCCGTCGAGATAAGGAAAGAACAGAAATCGTTCGCCGATACCCAGGCCCTTTTTAATTTCCTTGGGAGAGAAACTCTCCAGCCCCCTGAATTCGAGGCCTCGAATCCGCAGCCTCGGGCCCTGGTGGACTTCATAGATGACCAGGAGTTCGTTTTCCTGCCTCTGAAGCCGTGGCCTGACCGTGGCCAGCAGGTAACCCTGCTTTCTGAGCTGTTTCAAGAGCAGGGCTTCGCCTTCG
>JABLWX010000023.1 GCA_013178315.1 Candidatus Aminicenantota bacterium | reverse complement strand
TCTGTTCCCAGACCGGCTGGACAACCTTCGGAGAGAGGTTGGTCCCGAGGAGCCTGATGGAAATCCGGGTAGAAGGGTTCAAGCCGATGGCCAGGTCGACCGTTCCCCTTTCCTGGTCAACTTCCTCTCGCGCCAGCTTGACCTCGGCCCAGGTATAACCAAGCTTGTTAAAGGCCTTCTTGATTCTGGCCAGGCCACTTTCCAGTTTTCTCGGCACGTAAAAATCTCCCGGCTTCAAACCCAGTAACCGCTGCAGGCGGGTTTGAGAGATAAGCTCGGGGCCTTCGAAATTTATCTGCCGGAGGGACAGGCGCCTCCAGCCCGGCAGCCTGACCGATACATCGGCCAGGTTGGTTCCCGCGACCTTATTGATTTCCAGTCCAATCTCCGGCGAGAACAGGCCTTCGTCCACCAGGATTTTTTCGATATCGGGAACAGCCTTGTCCCTCAGGTTCTCAGAAAGAATTCCACCCTTTCTTAAGTAGGGCAGCTCCTCGTTGATCCGCTTCCTAAGACTGCGGGGGCCGTAAATCCGGAGGTTGCGGATAAAAGTATTCCTGGCCAGGGCCAGGGTCAGTTCCCCTGCCGGGGCCGGGCTGTAGTAGACTTCGGCCCTGGAAAAAAGGCCGGTCCTCATCAATTGTTTCAGGCTCTGGTCAATCTGGAAATCAGAATAGACCTGCCCGGGCTTCAGGTTCAGAAGGCTATTAACGGCCGGCTCGGCCTCTTTCCCGTCAATCAGTATCTTGATTCTTTCAACCGGCCGGTTGTTCTCTGCCGGGTAAACAGAAAGAGACACCAGCAGAAGCCAGATAAGAATCGCCGGCCAGATACACTTTCTCATGAGGCTAAAACCTTCTCCTCAGCTTGACGTCCAGGCTGACCCGTCCCAGCTCATTCCTGATGGCCACCAGGGAAAGTCCACCCGAAAGTTCCCACTCCAGCCGGACTATTTCTTCTCGCTGGGTGGCCAGGTTGGTTGAATAAACTATGAAAAAGTTCCTGGACAGGCGTTTGCCCACGGTCAACCTGGCCGTGATTTCAGAGGTTGAACCCATGAGAAACGGGTCCAGGCGAAACCGGTCCAGGCTGAACAGGCTTTCCGATTTCCTGGCCAGTTGATAGGAAATCATGGAGGCGGTGCTCATCTGGGTCGGGTCGAGTGAATACCTTCTCTGGTAGGACTCGCCCAGGGCCAGGAGCGACAGGATTTCTTCTGCCGGCAGCGGTGGCGAGGAAGAAAATTCCGGTTTCAGGCTGCTGGCCAGACCGCTCAGGCTGAAAATGACATGGTAATCCTTGACGTAAGTTTCGCCCTGAAAATCGATGTAGGGGTCTATCACCAGCGGGTTGAAGAAACTCAACCGCCCCCGCAGGACCCGGAAATCACGGTCCTGGAAATAGACGGTACCGGACAGAGCCTCGATCTCCCCGGTTACCACCGGAGCCCCGACCGTTCCGGAAATGGTCAGGTCCAGCCTGGCCCTGATCCGACCCAGGGAGTTTTCCATCCAGACATTGTCACTGGCCCGGAGCCGGAAATTCAGGTTAAGGTCATCGATCCAGCTTCCCCGCCCCTCGGCATTATAGACCTGGGAGGAAAAAGAGAGTTTTTCATAAAGCTCTTTTTTCCACAGGGCTTCCCTTAGCAGGAACTCTCCTTCCAGAGTTGACCTGGTACCCTTCTTAAGGAACCTCATCTGGCCATCGGCCAGCAACCGGGTACGCTCGAATACCGAAAGCTCCATGTTCTGGCCGGACATCTGGATTTCAGCTTCGCCCAGCCCCTTTTCTCCAAAGGAGAGTTCGCCGGAACCCTGGACCGGACCGCCCCCCAGAAAGCCCTGGAAGGACCTGATGGAAACCCGGCCGTTCTTGACGAAGGCCAGGCCGGAGAAGTTATTCAGGGCGTGGGCAAAACCCGGGATCGGGATCAGGTCGCCCCTGAGCTCTACCGCGCCGTTCAGGTCAATAGCAGCGATCGGTCCCTGGAAGCTGAGCAGATAGTCAACACTACCGCTGGCTCCCTTCCAGGGAAGCAACAGGTCCAGGTTGGTCAGGCGGCCCTTGACTTCCCCCGAGAGAAAATCCCGGTCAAACGGTATGTCCATCTTAAGTTCAAAATTGCTGTCACCCGGAAGGAGTTGTCCCTTGAGCTCGACGTTGAGATTATTATCAAGAAAATTCAAACGGTAATCGCCGGCGGCTCTCTGGGCCTTGATAAAAAATACCCCGAACTTATCGATGGAAAACTTACCGGCCGGCCGGTCCTGGCCGAAAACACCCTGGCCTTTAAGGTCCAGGCTTATCCGCCCGGCAAAGTCCGCCGAAAACGGCTTCAGGTCAACCTCGGTGGCTTTAAGGTCAAAATTATAAGTGGCCGGGTTATATCCGATGGCCAGCTTACCGGCCACCTCTCCGCCATTCAGGTTGAAGCGGAGTTCAGGGAAGCTCAGCCCGCGGTCATTCCAGATAATCTTCCCGCTGACCGTCCTGATCGGGCTGCCCAGGAAAAGCATTTCCTCGGAAGCGAAGTCGCCCTGAAAATCAACCTGCCCTTTCCCGGTCAGGTAAATAAAATTGCCCCGGACCGGACCCCGCACGGGGAAAGTTACCTTCAGGTAGTCCAGGACGGTTTCCACCAGGGCCCTTTCCAGGGCCAGCCTGGTCTCGGTCCGGCCCTCAAAAGTCCGGAGGTCTACCTGCCCCTCAAAGTTCTTATCCAGGACATAGACTTTTCCCTCAACCTCTCCACCCTCAACCGCCACCTGGCCGCGGGCCGTGGTCACCTGGAAGCGCTCGAAGCCGGCCGGAGACAGAGAGAATTCAAAATTCAGGCGCGGGCTGCGGTAGTCTCCCTTGATTCCAATCTCGGCCCGACCGGCCCCCCTTATTTCGGGGAAGTCAAATTTCGTCCTTAACAGCCTTTCGGTGAACTGCCGGGCCCCGCGGACATCGCTGAACTGACCGGTAATTCCCAGGTCCAGAAGCTGCCCGATGACCACCCGGCCGGCCACGCTAAGACGGCCAAAAGGGGTCTCCAGATCCTTGGTCTGGATTTTCAGGTCCTTGTTCTTTAGATGCAGGTTCACTTCAACCTGGCCGTTCAGCCGGTACCTGTCATTGACCTGGCCTTCGTTAATCGTGTCGCGGAAATCAGCCGTGGCCTGCAGTTCTCCCCGGCTGAGGCTAAATTTACCCCAGGCCGGAGACTCGACCGGCCAGGGGACAGAAGCGTATTTCATGATGGGGTCCAGGTGGAAACCGGACATCTCTCCTTCAATCCGGCCGCCACCGTAGGTGATGATAACCTTTTCTGTCGGCCGCCCGTTCTTCTTTATTTCGGCCAGGACCTGCCCGCCCCTGCCCTTCTCCACCACCACCTGGCCTTCGACCGAGCCCATGTCCACCTGGTTCAGCCGAAAATTCTTGGTCAGATAATCGGTCTTGACGACCAGGGGCCCGCCTTCGTTCGAGATGGTCGCCTGGCCCGAGGTCTTACCGCTCCAGTCAAAAGGAAGGTCAAGAGCGCTCATGATGAAGCTGGTGTCAAGGTTATAGACGGCCCTCAGGTCAACCCTGGTTTTTTCCAGGAGAGCGATCTTCCCTTCCAGCCGGACGGCCGAATTTTCACCCTGGACTATGAGCCGGCCGATATTGATTGTTTTTCCCCGGCTGGTGACCAGGGTCTCCAGTTCGCCTTCGAGCACCTCGGGAGAATCGTAGGGCCGGATCCTGGAAGCTCCCGCCCTGAGCAACAGGGTCAAACGGTTGGCTTCCAGCCGGAAAAAGGCTGAAACCCCGGATAGTTCGTAACTTCCCTGCTTTAGCTCGAAAGAAAAGTGCCCTTCATTTATGTAGCCGCCTTCGATAACCAGGGGCAGGTTCAGGGCCAGGCCCTTCTGGCCTCCACCTCCTTTCTCGCTCCTGCCGTCATAAAAAAGCTCCGGACGGTAGACTTCCACCGTTACCGGCTTTTCCTTCTTAAGCAGCGACAGGAACGGCAGGGAAACCTTCAGGCTCTCCACGGAGAACCTGGGACTATCGGTCTTTGATTTAAGATTCTTGATGACCAGTGAAGGAGGCAGGTAGCTGAGCTTTAACTCTCCCACCTCGAAGCTCCGGTCCAGCCGGCGCCCGAGTTGTTTCAGAAAAAGACTCTTGGCAAAGGACAGGGCTATGTACAGAAAGGCGACCACCACCAGGATGGCCACCAGGCCTTTCCTTTTTTTCAAGAAGCCCATGAATTAAAGCTCAACTATAATTTTTCCCCGCTACTTGCCCGCAACCTTCTTCCAGTCCTGGAGGAATTTATCGATGCCGATATCGGTCAGGGGATGTTTGACCAGCTTTTCCATGACCGAATAGGGCACGGTGGCGATATGAGCCCCCAGCAGGGCCGCTTCCACCACGTGCCCGGGATGGCGGACGCTGGCCACGATGACCTCGGTCTCGAAGTTGTAATTTTCATAAATGGTCAAGATCTGCTCCACCAGCTCCATCCCGTGATGGGAGATGTCATCCAGCCGGCCGATGAAAGGGCTGACGAAGGCCGCCCCGGCCTTGGCCGCCAGCAGGGCCTGCGAGGGAGAAAAAACCAGGGTCATGTTGACCTTGATGCCCTCGGCCGAGAGAATCCTGGTGGCCTTCAGGCCCTCCAGGTTGACCGGAATCTTGACGGCAATGTTCGGGGCCAGTCCATTAAGCTTTCGGGCTTCGGGGACGATCTCCTCGGCCCGGGTGGAAACGCACTCGACGCTCACCGGTCCCGAGACCAGGCTGCAGATTTTTTTGATCAGCGTTTCGAAGGGCACGCTCTCCTTCGAACAGAGGGTGGGGTTGGTGGTAACGCCATCCAGGATACCCCAGCTGGCCACTTCTTCGATTTCCCGCAGGTTGGCTGTGTCCAGAAATAGTTTCATCCTACCTCCTTGCCTCTATTTTTTTAACATGATTGGATAGAGTTCCGATGCCTTCAATCTGAATATCAACCCGGTCACCCGGCTGCATCGGGCCGACACCGGCCGGCGTTCCGGTGGCGATGATGTCTCCCGGTTCCAGGGTCATTATCCTCGATATGTAGCGGATAAGAACAGGAACGGGGAAAATCATGTTCCTGGTACTGGCCGCCTGCACCAGCTTCCCGTTGAGAAAGGTCTTCAACTGGACGGCCCCGGGGTCGAGGTCGGTCACCAGGCAGGGGCCCAGGGCCGCAAAGGTATCAAAAGACTTGGCCCGGGTGAACTGCACATCTTTCATCTGCAGGTCCCTGGCGGTTACATCGTTGAAGCACGTATAACCGAGCACGTATTCCTGCCAGGGAGCTTCCTCCGGCAACCGGCTGGCCTTTTTCTTGATAATCACGGCCAGCTCGCCCTCGTAGTCAACCCGTTGCGACTCCTCCGGGTAGATGATGGCCTGCAGCGGGCCGATGACGGCACTGGGTGGCTTGAGAAAAAGCAACGGTTCGGCTGGCACCGGATTCCCCAGTTCCTCGGCGTGTTCCCGGTAGTTACGGCCGACGCAGACTATCTTGGATGGGATGACCGGGGGCAGCAGGGTCACCTCCGAGATGGGAATTGGACTGTCCTCAATCTTGTAGTTTCTGAAAATAGAACCCCTGACCGGGAAAAGAACATCTTCTTTCAGCAACCCGTACAGTATTTTTTTCCGGTAGCGAAAACGGTAAATCTTCATTTTTCAGGTCTTGACCTTTACCCTGGCCGGCAGGCTCTCGTTTCCGAATTTATCCACCGCGCATATAGAATAAACATAGCTGGTATTCTTTTCAACCGAGCCGTCCAGAAAAACGGGGACGGCCAGGTTCTCCGGGGTCAGCAGCACAGCAGCCTCCTCACCGGAAGCTACCTCCCTTGCCCTGTACACCCGGTACCCGGCCAGGTCATTTTCCCGGTTGGGCAGCCAGGAAATGGTCACCCCATCCGCTCCGCTCAGGATCCTGACCTCAGCCGGAGTGGCTGGTGGGAAAACGTCCGCTGCCGTTACTTCCAGGATTTCAGAATCGGCACTTTCCCTGTATTCACCACCCCTGGCCACCACGCTCCTGACCAGGTAACGGTAAGTAAGGCCAAAAGAAAAGTTCAGGTCTTCAAACCGCGTCCGGGCCAGGGGTTGATCATTGAGAAGCCTGAATCCACCGGCTTCTTCCCGGTAAAGGTTATAGAAGACCTTCTCGGTCAGCGGCCGGCCATCCAAACCGATTTCTGGCGGTTCCCAGCTCAGGCTGATCTGGCGTTCCTCAACCTGGGCCCTAAGGCCCGAAGGCGGCAGGGGCAGAATTTCAAGCCGGATAGAGACCAGGTTGGAGATTTCCGACCAGCCGCCCTTCTTGCCCTTTGTCCTCAGGCCGAACAGGTAATTTTTTCCGGCCACCTTTCCCATGTCCAGTCGCAAAACTGCCCGGTTCGTTCCAACGTCCAGCTTGCCCAGATTCAGTCCGGCCAGAGGCCGGGAATATTTCATAAAGGAATCAAGGGCTTTCTTCCCGGAAATACCTTCATCCTTTAATTTCATAACTCTTATTTCCGCTGAAGACTCCCCAAGCGGAGTCCCGTCCAGGTAAGAGGCGGGTTCCGTCCAGGTGAAAATCAGGCTCTCGCCCTGCTGGACGACCCTGAAATCCGAGACAGCCTGGGGTACCCTGGGCACCGGTTCCAGGAGCGGGCCCTTTCGGCCACAAGCGGAATTGAATAAGGCTAAAAGGAGGGCGGCTACTACCAGAGCATTTTTCTTCATCACAGGATGAATTTTCTTAGGTCCTGGTCCTTCAGGATTTCGCTGAGTTGCTTCTGGACGTATTCTCTGGTTATCAGGATCTTCCGGTCAGCCAGGTTGGGCGCCTCGAACGAAATTTCCTCCATGACTTTTTCCATCACGGTGTGCAGTCTCCTGGCCCCGATGTTCTCGGCCTCCTCGTTGACCTTTTCGGCGATGGCCGCGATTTCATCGATGGCTTCGGGGGTGAATTCCACCTCCACGCCCTCGGTGGCCAGAAGAGCCTTGTATTGCTTGATCAGGGCATTTTCGGTCTCGGTCAGAATGCGCACAAAGTCATCTTTGGTGAGCGGGGAAAGTTCCACCCTGATCGGGAAACGTCCCTGAAGCTCCGGGATCAAATCCGCGGGCTTGGTCACGTGGAAGGCTCCGGCGGCAATGAACAGGATATGGTCGGTCTTAACCAGGCCGAAGCGGGTGTTGACGGTCGTACCTTCGATGATGGGCAGCAGGTCCCTCTGCACCCCTTCCCGGCTGACATCGGGACCGACTCCCGATTCCCGGCCGGCAACCTTATCCAGCTCGTCCAGGAAAATTATCCCGGATTGTTCCACCCGTTCTATGGCCAGGCGGGCGACCTGGTCCATGTCCACCAGCCTTTTTTCCTCGTCTTCCAGCAGGATTTCCCTGGCTTCCTTAATCTTGACCCGGCGCTTCTTGGTCTTGCCGCCGAACATGCCGGGCAGGATTTCCTGTATCTGTATGCCAATCTCCTCGAAGCCATTGCTGCTTATGAATTCAAAGGGCGGGGCGGGTTTTTCCTTGACCTCGATTTCCACCATCCGTTCATCGAGCTGGCCGGCCCGGAGCTGGCGCCTCAGGCGTTCCCTGGTTTTGAGCATTTCCTTCTGTTCTTCCTCCGCCGCCACCGGTTCTTTTCTGCGGTTGGGAAGCGACCGCCCGGGGAGAAGCAGGTCCAGGAGTTTCTCCTCAACGTTGGCCATGGCCTTGGCCTCTATTTCTTTTATTTTTTCCTGCTTGACCATGTCGACCGCAATCCGCACCAGGTCGCGAATCATCGATTCCACATCGCGGCCGACGTAGCCGACCTCAGTGAAACGGCTGGCCTCAATCTTTAAGAAGGGAGAGGAGGTCAGCTTGGCCAGCCGGCGGGAAATCTCGGTCTTGCCGACACCGGTTGGACCGATCATGAGGATATTCTTGGGGGCGATTTCATCCCCCAGCTCGGGCGGAAGTTTCCGGCGACGGAAACGGTTGCGCAGGGCGATGGCCACCGCCTTCTTGGCTGCCTTCTGGCCGATGATGTACTTATCAAGCTCGGCCACGATCTGCTGGGGGGTCAGCTCCCCTTCCTGCTCTCCGAAGACGAGCTTATTTTCTGATATTATCTTGCCTTCAAGTTCTATGGCCATCAGATTTCCTCAACCGTAAAGTTATCGTTGGTGTAAACGCAGATTTCAGAAGCTATGCGCAGGGCTTCCAGGGCTATCTCCCGGGCGGAAAGGTCGGTGTGCTTGACCAGGGCCCGGGCTGCGGCCAGGGCATAAGGACCGCCCGAGCCCACCGCGGTCAGCCCGTCGTCCGGTTCGACCACGTCCCCGGTCCCGGAAATTAGAAAGGTATTGCTGGCATCGGCCACGATCAACAGGGCATCGAGCTGGCGGAGTGACTTATCCAGCCGCCAGTCCTTGGCCAGCTCAATGGCCGCCCGGGACAGGTTTCCCCGGTACTCCTCGAGCTTGGCCTCGAACCGCGAAAACAGGGCAAAGGCGTCGGAGGTGGCCCCGGCAAAACCGGCCAGGACCTGCCCCTTATAGAGGCGGCGGACCTTCTGGGCAGTGCTCTTGAGCACCGTCTGGCCCATGGTCACCTGGCCGTCTCCGGCCATGACCACCTGGCCTTTATGCCTTACGCAGAGAACTGTTGTCGACTTGATCATCATTTTCACCTTCGTTGCTTTGATTATACAACAAAAAATCCCTGCTGGTAAGAACGGGCAGGACCGGCATGTCTTCTCTCGGTTGTTAACCTGGAGTAATGGGGCACTATCTTTTAATCTGATATTATCAATAAATTACATTCTTACTGATAATGAGACCGGGCCACGACCAGGGCCACATGAAAAACCGCGGGTCGAAACAGGGACAACCCTGGAGTCTTCCCCGGAATCATCCTGGAATCTGCTCTCATGGCCCGCAATCCACAGAAACTGCCGATAGCTCCAAGGATTTATCCGGCCGGGTCGTCGGCGGCCACCGCGCCTGCGCGGCCACAAGTCCGGCTCAGGGTTTCCTTTACTAAAGAGTAAAATTCCCGGGAAGAAACATGGGCTACAAAGCTGAACTTCCCTGAGTTCCGACCTTAATTATCTCGGTCATTACCTAATTAACATGTTGATTCGATTCGTTTATATCTGAAGCACATTGTCTTTTACTGCCATCAATTTTGTGGTAATTATTCAATGAAGAGGTGCCCCGATGAAAAAATTAACGCTGGTCATCATGGCCGCGGGCATAGGCAGCCGCTATGGCGGTCTCAAGCAGGTAGACCCGGTCGGGCCCAATGGCGAACTCATCATCGATTACTCCCTGTTCGATGCCCGGAGGGCCGGGATCGAACACGTGGTTTTTATTATCCGCCGCGACCTGGCCCGGGTCTTCCAGGAAAAAATCGGCTTCCGGGCTGAAAGGCACTTCAGCGTCGACTACGTCCTGCAGGAAATGGATCGGGGGCTGCCGCCTGGGTTCAGTGTTCCTCCAGACCGGGTCAAGCCCTGGGGAACCGGCCATGCTGTCCTGCTCTGCCGCCGTGTGGTCCCGGGAAATTTCCTGGTCATCAACGCCGACGATTTCTACGGTTTTGACGCCATCAAGAAGCTGGCGGATTACATGCTTGAGGTCGAGGACGAACCCACCCATTATAACTACGCCCTGGTCGGCTACCGGCTTGGAAACACCCTGTCCGAGCACGGGCACGTAGCCCGGGGCATCTGCCGGATATCGGAAGATGGCTACCTGCTCGACCTGCGCGAGAGGACTAAAGTCCAGCGGTTCCCTGACGGGATTAAATACACCGAGGACGGCCAGACCTACCACCCGCTTT
>JABLWX010000022.1 GCA_013178315.1 Candidatus Aminicenantota bacterium | reverse complement strand
ATCCGACCTCGCCGGTAGAAAGCGACTCCACCCGGACCGGCTTTTGGGTCAGGTAACCGATTTCTTCCACCTGGTACTCGGCGCCGGTGGCCATCAATACAATCCGGTCCCCGGTCTTAATGGTTCCATCAACCACCCTGACCAGGACCACCACCCCGCGGTAGGGGTCAAACCAGGAGTCAAAGAGCAGGGCCTTGAGTGGCGCGGCGCCACTCCCCCGCGGCGGGGGAATCTTCCGGACCACGGCTTCGAGCACTTCTTCCACCCCGGTTCCTTTCTTGGCCGAGACCAGGAGTGCCTCTTCCCGCTTCAGCCCGACGATGTGCTCCAGCTGTTCCAGGGTCATTTCCACGTCAGCCTGGGGCAGGTCAATCTTGTTAATGACGGGGATGATCAGCAGGTCATTCTGGATGGCCAGGTAGGCGTTGGCCAGGGTCTGGGCCTCCACTCCCTGGGAAGCGTCTATGACCAGGACCGCCCCCTCGCAGGCGGCCAGGCTGCGTGATACCTCGTAGGAGAAATCCACGTGCCCTGGCGTATCAATCAGGTTCAGGATGTATTCTTCGCCCGCCCGGCTGCGGTAGGTCAGCCTGGCCGTCTGGGCCTTGATGGTGATGCCCCTTTCCCGTTCCAGGTCCATGGTGTCCAGGACCTGTTCCTTGAGCTCGCGGGGCGACAGGGCCCCGGTCAGCTCGATAAAGCGGTCGGCCAGGGTGCTCTTGCCATGGTCGACGTGGGCAATGATCGAGAAATTGCGTATTCTTTCCTGCATTATTTCCACCGCTCAATTATCCGGATGACCGGCCGCATTCAGCCAGAAAAGTGGCAGGCTGTACCGGTATTTTAGTTGAAAAAGGCGGTGCTGACAACTGCCCGCCGGGCCAACCAGAGCAGTCTTTCCTTGACTTTTTCCCGGGCATAGAGTAACTTTTTACCTGGAATCGGAGACACCTCAACCAGTTTGAGTAAACTCCGGAAGGAGGCTTGCATGTTAGGTTCAATCGGACCGACCGAACTCTTACTAATCCTGCTTATCGTCATCATCATCTTCGGAGCCAGAAAGCTTCCGGACCTCGGCAAATCCCTGGGTGAAGGTATCAAGAACTTTAAGAAAGCCGTCAGCAGCGGCAAGGAAGAACACCCCTCTGATAATCAGACCAAGCCGCCGGCCGCCGGTTGAAGACTCATTTCTGAAACCTGAGCAATGCCCGAAAATCTGTATGCCGGGTTTGATTTAGGCGGAACCCAGCTCAAGTACGGCCTGATTAACTCCTCCGGGCGGATAATCTACAAGAGCCAGGCCCCCAGCCCTCCGGATATCAAGTCCCTAATGGACCTGATTCAGAGAATCTGGGCTGAGCTTGACCGAAGGTACCCGAAACGGATCAAGTCCGCCGGTTTCGGTTTTGCCGGCTTCTTCAGCCTCAAGCGTAAGAGAATAATGCAGTCGCCGAACTACCCGGCCCTGGACAATTTCCCGCTCTTCCCGGCCCTGAAAAAGATAATTCCCGTTCCCTTCGCGGTCCACAATGATGCCAACCTGGCCGCTTACGGAGAATATCTCTATGGCAGCGCTCGCCGGGCCCACAGCCTGGTCTTCCTGACGGTTGGCACCGGGCTGGGCTCGGGAATCATCCTGGAAGGCGAACTGTGGCAGGGAAAGGGTGGGTTTGCCGGAGAGCTGGGTCATATCACCGTTAACCCTGAAGGACTCAGGTGCGGCTGTGGCAATATCGGCTGCCTGGAAACTGAAGTTTCGGCCCCGGCCCTGGTGCGAAATTACCTGGAATTTTCGGGAAAACCGGGAAATAAAGAAACGCTCACAGCCCGGGACATCTACCTCCGGGCCAGGGCCGGCGATGAAGCCGCCAGGAAGAGCTTCGACCGCTGCGGCTATTTCCTTGGGATTGCCCTGGGAATCGTTATGAACTTCTTAAACCCCGAGAAAATAATAATCGGCGGCGGGGTGATGAAGGCCGGCCGCTGGCTGCTCAGACCGGCCGTGGCCGAGGCCAGGAAGAGGTCAATCGCCCCGGCCTTTGCCACCTGTGAGATCAGGAAAGCCAGCCTGGGCAACGATGCCGGCCTGATGGGGGCGGCCGCCTGGGCCCGGCACCAGATGGAAGCCGGGAAAACGGCCCCTTAAGCCGCCACAGCCGGTACCCGGGTAACTTTTTGCCCCTTCAAAAAGTTTTAATAATTTGATACAAATAAGGTTAAAAAAAGCTATAATGTTTACCTTGTTTCCGGCCTTAAGGGCCCTGTTTCTTGAACATTCAGCCTGAAGGTGAACTGATATCAGTTTCTGAGCAGATAAAGGAGGACCAGGTGGTCAGGATGAAAACCAACCTTTTCTTTACCACGGCAAGCTTATTACTGCTAATATTTACGCTTCTGACCGCCGCCGTCAGCCTCGAGGCTGCGGTTAAACTCGACGGGTCGGTCAAGGGCCGCATTACGGACAAATCAGGCCAGCCGGTGGAGGGCGCTTACATTTACCTGTCCTCTCCCAGCCTGGTGGGCCTCCGATATTTTCTCACCGGTAAAAACGGATATTATTATTTTCTGAATCTCCCTTCCGGAAGCTACAAGCTGGCCGTGGAAGCGCCCGGCTTTCACACGGCCATCATCAACGACATCCGGGTAGAGACCGGGAAGACCCTCACCCTGCCGGTTAGCCTGGAAGCGGCCGAAGACCAGGAAGAGGAAAGAGTCCTTCTCTATCCGCTGCCCGCCCTGGATAAAGAAAACCCGGGAATATCATATGTCCTGGACAGAGACATCATCAATCATATTCCCCGGACCAAGGACCTGGCCGGCCTTCTGGAGCTCGCCCCGGGCTTGAACCCCGAGACCCCACCCCGCGACCTGAACTTTTCGGTCAACGGCTCTGCGGTCGGCTCCAGCCTGGTCACCTTCTCGGGCAATGACCTCAACCATCCCCTGAACCTGACACCGTCCCGGAACATAAATCCTGAGTCCGTTGAGGAAATCGAAATCGTTAACGCCGGAAACCCGGTGGAAAACTACTCGACTTCTGGCGCTTTCATAAAAATTATACCCCGCCCGGGGCAAAACCGTTCCTCCGGTCAGCTTCAATTTCTGGGCACCGGCGGCAACTTAACCGGAAGCCTCTGGAGCCAGGAGGAGCTGAACCAGATGGGATCGCCGCCGGTGGTCAAGGACCGTTATAACCTCGATTTCGACCTCAGCCTGGAAGGGTCAATCCTGCCGGACCGGGTCTGGTATTTCACCAATTTCAGGTACAACCGCCGGGCCAGGTCAACGCCCTTTGCTCCCTGGCGAGATCCCAAAAACGTGCCCTACCCGATGTACAGCTGGAAGTCTGGCGATTTCACTTCCGTTATCCGTTTCACTTCCCAGGTTACGGCCGAAATCAATGCTTCGATTATGCTGAGCTTCAACAAGAACAGGCAGACCGTGGACCCCGAGTTCCTGACGCCCTTTAACCCGCAGATAGCCACCCTGAACATAGCCGGTCAGAATCTCTTCCTGCTGAGTGCCAGCGGTGGTTACAAGTTAAACCAGGCCACCCAGGCCAGCCTGTTCCTTTTCTATACACGCGATTTTCTACCCAGGCGACTGGATGCCAAGGCAGAGAATAATCCCCGCTACGTAGACCTGGGCAGCGGTTACAGCTGGGGCAGCGGTCCTTTTAATCGGGACCAGATCGGTGAAGTTTTCAGGGCCGGGGCTTCCATCACCAGGTTCCAGACTTTCCTGAAAACCTTCCATGAACTGGTGGCCGGGGCTGAATACCAGAGCACCCGGGCCGATGATTCGGTCTGGAAGTCCAGCAACCTGATTTATTATTACCTGAACGGAAATCCATATTACTACGGGACCGGAGTTTCTCCCGAGACCGGGAACCTGGTCGGAAAGGGGCTGGTGGGTTTCTACCTGGCCAGCGCGGCCCGGGATGGATTATTACAGAGAGCCACCTCGCACCGCCTGACCATTTATCTCCACGACACTTTTAACCTCGGCCGGCGACTGAATTTTTCCCTGGGTCTGAAGTTCGAAAGAATTCAATCGGGACTGGCCGCGGTTTATAAAGGCATAAGCGGCACCAGTTTTTCTTTCTATGCCGGCGAGGCTACCATCCGGCCGGTTTACGGGGTCAACCCCTACAGCGCGGTAAACTACCCTTCCTGGGATAACATGGTAATCTGGTATAACCTGTCCCCGCGGCTGGGACTGGTCTTTGACCTGCTGGGAACCGGGAAGACCCTGCTCAAGGGGTCATTCGGCCGCTACCCGGATAATACAAACCTCAGCTATCTTATGGCTTTCGGGCCGGCCTGGGCCACCGGTTATCATAATTTTTACTGGTACGATGAAAATGAAGACGGGGCGGCCGACATCGATGATACCTTCCTGCCCCTGCCCGAGGACTACAGGATTCACCTTAAAGATTATTTTCTAAAGAGAGTATCCCCTGAATTAAAGAGCCCGCTGACCACGGAGTGGACGGCTACGCTTGAACAGCAGCTGTCCGAAATGTTCACCCTGTCGCTGTCCTACATCTCCAGAACCAGGACCAGAATAGTAGAGGATGTGCTCTACGATCCCGATGCCGACCGGGAATGGTATTCAGTTGACCAGGCCAGCGGACTCTGGATACCTTTTTCCACCGTGGTCCCCGGCCAGTCAGGTTATGGAGAGGTGCCGGTCACAGTTTATTTCCCCTCATCCAGCGCCCCGGCTTTCTTCACCCGGCTCAGCAACGTCGAAGGCCTGAAGCAAAAATATTCCGCCTTCCAGCTGGTGGCCAGAAAGAAAATGAGCGACAACTGGCAGCTCCTGGCCTCGGCCACCTGGAGCCGGGCCGAGGGCAATGCCGGGCTGAGTCGCCTGAATGCCACCACCCTGACCCAGCTGGCCAATTCCCCCAATTCCCTGGTTAATGTCACCACCGGCAGCCGCCTGGACCTGGACCGCCCCTGGATTATCAAGGTCATGGGCACCTACCGCCTGCCACGGGACTTTTACCTGAGTGCCCTCTTCCAGTACCTGAGCGGAACTCCCTGGGCCAGGACCGTAACCATTGTGCCCCCGGCCAGCTGGCTGGAAAGCCACCAGGCCCAGAATATTCCGGCCACGGTCTACCTGGAAGAACCCGGGTCCAGGAGATGGCCCGACTTCCACAGCCTGGACCTCAGGCTGGAACGGAGTTTCCGGGTCGGCCAGAAAACGCGGCTCAACGTGGCGATTGATGTCCTAAACGTCCTGGGGAAAAAGTACGGTCTTAAAGACTTAAACGATGGTGGTTACTGGTACCCGGAGGGTGAAGGCAGCTCCGCCGGCACCAGGATTTACAGCCCCTCTTACCAGAAAATCCTGGCCCTTTACGGCACGCGGGCGGGTCAGCTGATCTTCAGCCTGAAGTTCTGAGCGGGTTCTCCGTCCTGTTCCCGTTTCAGAGCTTGATTTCGGCTACCTTCTTGAGCTCTTTGCCCTCGGTTCTCTGCTTAAGGGTTGAATACATCAGGTACTTACCGGGCGGGGGCAGCGGATATTTTTCATCCGGCAGGTTTATTTCTATATCCATGGCGAACTTGAGCCCCCTCATCTTTTTCAACTCTTCTTCGTCGGTGAAGGTCAGGTTGGCAGTCTTCTGACCGCTCCAGACCGTCTCCCCGGCCCGGTTTTTGATCTCAACGGTTAGGTAAAGCTGGGTTTCCAGGCTGGCATCGTCTCGGGTTTCAAACCAGATCTGTTCATACTTCATGCTGAAGGCTAACCTGGCCTTCAAACTGTTCCCGGTCCGCTGGCTGCGGGCCAGCTTCAGGTCGTAATCAAAAACGCTTCTCTCCTGGGTGATGGTATTCTGAAAATACCCCTGGGCCAGGTTCAGGTCCTGCAGGTGTTCCAGGTTGATGGCCGATAGAATAAAGTTGCCAGAACAGTGCTCATCGATGAAGATGACCGGAAAGCTCCCGTAATACCAGACTTCCCGGCAGTAGCCGGCGGCCTCCATCGGGTAGGTATGACGCTCGGTGGGCGGCCCGAAGAGGATGTAGATCCGGCCCCGATCGGTCAGCCAGCCCGGGCGACCTTCTCCCAGGAACATCTGGTTGGCCCGGTTCAGGCGTAGATAATACTCGTCTTTATACTCGTTTTTCTCGGTGTCGGGGTCCGGGTCACGCCGGGTCCAGAAATCCTCCTTGAACTTCTCCCGCTCGGCTTCCGGAAGCTCCAGAAAGATCTTGCGCTCCTCGGGGGTGATGATGTAACGAACCTCGGACAGCCAGTCCTGATCGGCCGGTTTCAGTCTCTTTTCGAGGCGGCTCATCAGGCAGGAACTGACGAGAAGACTCAGAATGGACAGAAGAAAAACAATTAAAAGCTTTTTTCGCATTTAACTTATCTCCCCTAATAAGTTACCCTTCCGTTCCGATTAAATCAACCCGGACCGGCTTCAGCGGCTGTTCTGCTTGATTTCTTCCAGCTCCTCGGGAGTAAGGCCTCCCAAAAAATAGGGAAAAACCAGCTTGTTGTGAAGAAGGGGATCGCTATCGGGCCTGAGCCTGCCGGTTTCCAGCAGCAGTTCCCAGTCCCGGGTTCCGGGAACAGGAGAGTAGTATGCCAGGCGAGGCCGGGCTCCGAGCTTCCTGACCAGCTTCAGGCTGTCCAGTACCTGGTCGCGGGTCTGCAAGGGTTGGCCCACCAGGATGTAAACAGAAATTTCCTCTCGACTGAAGCCGGCTTTTTCCAGGCAGTCCAGGGCTCTTTCCAGGTCGGCGGCATCCACCTTCGGCCCGGTCTGCCGGAGCCAGTCCGGGTCGGAATTTTCCAGGCTGAGAAAAATCGAGGCGAAGCCGGCCTTTTTCATGAGGGCGGCCAGCTCCAGGTCGACTGCCCGGGGAGAAAGACCATTGGGGGTGTGAAAATTAAGGCCCGGCTGGAGCCTGGCCACCACCTCCAGGATTTTCGACAGGTGCCGCTCCCGGTTGAGCAGCAGGGCATCGTCATAAAAGGCAATATTCAAGGCTCCCAGGCAGCGAAAATGCAGGATCTCGGAGACCACCCGCTCCGGCTGCCTCTGCTCAAAACCTGGATACAGAAGGCGACTGGCGCAGTAACTGCAATTAAGCGGACAGCCCCTGGAAGTAAGCAGGCAGACAGTCGACCTGTCCTGATAGAGGTCATAGGCCGGAAACGGCAGCGAATCAAGCCTGGAAAATCTGACCTCATCCGAACCTGGCTTGAGCACCTCCGGGCCGCAGACTTCTTCCAGCAGGGGCAGTAACCGGTTCTCACCGGCCCCGGTCACTACCACCTCGGCTCCCGACTGGCTGCGGGCATGTTCCGGGCAGAGGGTGGGATAAATGCCTCCGAGTATTACCGGGACCCGGCCGAAGACCTTTCTGACCAGCTCGATGGCCGTCTGCACCCCGGGGTACCAGTAGGTCATGGTGCAGGTCAGGAGCACCGCTTCGGGTGACGGCAGCCTTTTCAGGAAATCCTCGGCCGGGGCCAGGGGCCAGCCGTACCTGGAAAACCTTCGGGGAATATGACGGAACAGGTCTGGCTTCTGGACTTCTTCCTTGTAAAAGGAGGCCCGGCCGTCGGGTTTTACCCTGCTCCGAAAACCGTATCCACTTCCGACACGGCTGCAGTCCAGGAGGTCCAGGAAATCTATGTCAAGGTTGGTTTGCTCCCTGATGATAGAGGCCAGGTAAAGCAACCCCAGTGGTCTCAGCCAGAAATCACAGGCGGTGAAATCATATATCCAGGGATTGATGAGAAGGAGGCGTTTTTTATGAGGCATAAATAAAAAAGGTGGTGCGGAAGGTGGGACTCGAACCCACACAGCCTTTCGGCCATAAACTCCTGAGGCTTACGCGTCTGCCAATTCCGCCACTTCCGCAACCAGCCTCGGTAAGCAGGATAATTATATATATTTAAGAGCCTTCTGTAAAGACCGGGTCTGGCCATTATGAGCAGGCCAGGGATAAGGGATATTACCGGCAGGAATTCCGCCCGGGGTGAAAGTAAAAACAGGTTGATTGCTTTTTTTGTATTTTATAAAATATCGGCTATTTTTTTTAAGGAGGTTATTTATATGACAAGAAAATTGTCTATTGCTGGCCTGCTTGTTGGTCTGCTGGGCCTGGTTATGATTGCTTCGGTCGAAGCCAGCATCCTGACCAACACCAATCAAAGTGCGGCTTATATCATGATGTTATCGAGAAATGCTTCCCTCGATGTTGACGCTGTCTACTATAACCCGGCCGGACTGGTCAGGCTTTCCGACGGGTGGCATTTTGCTCTTCATAATCAGGTGATCTTCCAGGACAAAAAGATAAACAGTTCCTTTCCTCTTCTAAACAATCATGATTACGTTGGCACAATAAGAGTTCCTGTCTATCCAAATCTATACGCCGTCTACAAGAAAAACCGGCTGGCCCTGTCCTTTGGATTTGGGCCCAATGCCGGCGGTGGTTCCGCCAAGTACAGGACCGGGCTACCCAGCTTCGAGGAGCCCATAGCTTCAGTCAGACTCAACCTGGAATCCTGGGACCTGCCCACCTCGGGGTATGATGTGGATATCTTCTTTAAGGGCAAATCGGTCTACCTTGGTTATCAGTTTAACGCGGCCTATTCTGTCACTGACTGGCTATCGGTCGGCGCCGGTCTTCGTTTTCTGCAGGCCAGGAATGATTACGAAGGACATATGTATGATATCAGATATAACATAATAGGCATGGGTTGGGTCTATGCCTACGATTTATTCATGAGCATGGGTTATCCCGAAATGGCCAACGGCTTTGCCGATAAGGATGTTAAAGCCCGGGAAACCGGAACGGGCTGGACTCCCATCCTGAGCTTGAACGTCTACCCCTGGGAACCCCTCACCCTATCGCTCAAGTATGAATTTCGAACCAAGATGGAGCTCGAAACTAAAACTACGGTTGACGATTTTGGCTACCTGTTCCCGGACGGTCTCGTCTACCGTTATGACGTTCCGGCCATTCTTTCTGGCGGCATAAGATACTCTGCCCTGCCTGCCCTCCGCTTCTACGCCTCTTTCAACTATTTCTTCGATAGGGATGCCAACTGGGAAGGAGCAGAGAATCTGGTCCAGAAAAACACCTTCGAACTCGGGCTGGGCACGGAATATGACCTTAATCAGACTGTTACCCTGAGTCTCGGTTATCTCAGGACCTCCTTCAATCTTAGCGAATATTATCAGGACGACCTGGGACATGAACTGAGCAGCGATACCATAGGCGGTGGAGCCAGATTAAAAATCAGCGAAAATGCCAGCCTGGATGTCGGCGCCCTTTACGTTTTTTACAAGTCATACACCAGAGACTTCTATAATAACATCCTCGGAACTTACCAGAGAACTTTCGACCGGAACACCTTCACCCTGGCCGTGGGGATTAACTACAAGATTTAATTCCGCTTTGGCCAGCAGGAACAGGGCCCCGCTCGGCAGGCTTCGAGCGGGGCCCTTTTGTTATTGGTGTCGGTTAAGAAAAGAAGCCATTTTTAATCTCACTCCGTTTCTGGTTTCAATAATAATAAAAGGCCAGGCATCTCAAGAGAGACTGCTCAACACAAATCCCTTAATACCGGACGCAGCGTGATTTAAACAATTGTTACCAAAGCTGGCACGAACTGTTTTCTGTTATGACCGAAAGACACCGGGGGACCTAATCGGGTCAGGTATAGCCCGCTTATTCAAAACAGTGGAAATCACCAGGTAAAAAATATAAGATAAGTGACTGAAAAGAGAATAATTTGAAAAGAAGACTGGCCGCCATTTTCCCAAGAAATAAGGCCCATCCCTCGCAAGCTGGTTTCATCCGCCGCGGCCTGGCCTTCGGACTGGATGCCCTGATAATAGCCATCCTGTCTTCCATAGTCTATTCAGGGTACTCCGAGTTGATGGCCAGACTCCGGCATGAACCTTCTCCAGTCTCCAGGACTGTCCAGGCAATAAGAGAAGGAGAAAGCGCCACCTGGTCGCCGCAGAAGGGCCTGCAGACCGGTCCGGATAAGAAACAGGAATATCTTGAGCTCTTAAAAGATCGCCTCCCGGCTGAAGAATTCCAGAGGGCCTCGACCCTGACCGCGGAGGAAATTGAAAAGAATTATAAAACCGCCCTGGCCGGGGCCCGGCTCAAACAGGTCGGGGAGAGATTGACCGGAGCGAGCGGGGAGCGTTTAGAAGACCGAGCTTATACAATCATCAAGGAATACCTGATAACCATGCTTTATTTCGTCCTGTTTTTCCGGTTTGGCGGACGCACCCCTGGCAAGAGGCTCTTCGGCTTGAAGGTTATCGACCTGGAAGGAAAACCACGCCTGGGCTGGTACCAGTGCTTCGAGCGGGCCCACGGGTATGTCTGCTCCGGGCTGTTTGCTTCGCTCGGTTTCTGGCAGGTCTTATGGGACAGGCATGGCCTGACCATGCATGATAAGATTGCCGACACCACGGTTATCCGCTGGCCCGGGTCACCCGGCACCAGCAAGGGAAAACCCACCAAAGAAAGGGTTCAAGAAAAGCCAGAAAAGGCCTGAGTTCTATCCGGCCAATTCAATCCCCCTGAATTCCTGGCAGGAAAGTCTGGGGACCACCGGCTAAAGGAGCCGGTCAACAATCCCGGGAAAACCGCTGCCCGTTTTTTTAAGCCGCTGCCTGTTTCCTGTCATCTACTGAGACCTTAATCGGTCTACCTTGATGCTCCGGCCGGCCAGGTTTCCCGGGAAGAGCCAGATTTTCCTTGACAAAGCCCGGCCCGAAGACTAATTTTTAATCAGTGGCTTTTATCAGAGCCGTTACCAGGAACCAAAATTTTTCAATCCGGCGTGGGTTTTTATATTTCTCCATTTTTTTTCTCTTCTAACTTTCTGAAAGGAGGTCAAATGAAATTTACCAGCCCTGCGCAGGCCGAGGCCCTGGCCCAGGTGAAAACCCATCCTTACCAGGCCACCAGTTTTTACCTCGACACCGACAAGAGCCGGCAGCCCCTCAAGGCTATCAATGCCGCCCACAAGGGGCTCCTGAATCAGGCCAGGCTGACACTGGAAACAAGAGACCTGTCCCGTGAAGTCAAGAAATCCCTGCTGGAGGACCTGGAAAAGATCTCCCAGTTCTGCACCAACCGGCTGAACTCCTGGAAAGCGCCCGGGCTGGCCATTTTTTGCTGTTCAGCCAGGAATATCTGGCAGGAGCTGGAACTTCCCCACGGACCGAGAAACAGGCTCATCCAGGATTTTGATTTCTACACCAGGCCCCTGTCGGCCATCCTGGAAAAATTCAAGAAACTGTGCGCCTTCCTGGTGAACCGACGGGAAGCTTTCTGGTACGAAATTCGTATGGGTGAGATCAGGCTGCTGGATAGCCTGACCAGCGATGTTCCCAAGAAGGTCAAGAAAGGCGGATTTGAAGGTTACGAATCCAAAAAGATCGAACGTCATATAGATGCCCTGCTGCTGGAGCACTTCAAGAAAGCCGCCCAAAGAACATTTGAAATCCTGAAACAGAATCATTTCGACTGGCTGTTCCTGGGCTGTGACGACCAGTTCTACCCCCAGCTTGAACCCCTGTTTCACACCTATGTTAAAGACCGACTCAAAGGCCGGATTAAGGCCAGGCCGGGGACGGAAGCCTCCCGGGTGCTTCAGGAATGCCTGGACCTGGAAGATCGACTCAAGAGAGAAGAGGAAGCCGGCCTGGTCAAGGCCTTCGTGGCCGAGCTGGAGCGGGGCGGACGGGCGGTGGCCGGACTGGCCGATACTCTAAGAAAGCTGAATTCACACGAAA
Organism: Candidatus Aminicenantota bacterium; assembly: GCA_013178315.1. Taxonomy (GTDB): domain Bacteria; phylum Acidobacteriota; class Aminicenantia; order Aminicenantales; family Saccharicenantaceae; genus Saccharicenans. The sequence goes on along the minus strand of JABLWX010000022.1, from coordinate 29,506 downwards.
TCAGGCACCTGCTCATAACCCACAACTTTTCCAAGCCCGGCCGGGTCTGCCCAGGCTGTCACGGGCTGTTTCTTAATGAGGAGGCCTGTCCCACCTGCAAGGTCAAGACCGAGCCCGTGGCCGACGTGGTGGATGAAGCCATAGAGATGGCCCTTAACAAGAATGTCCCGCTGACTCAGATTAACCCCCCCACCCGGCTGGAACACTACGGGAACATTGGAGGTTTCCTAAAATTCAAAACACCAAGATAGATGACCATTAACGGAAAAAGAGGCCCGGCCGGAAATCCTTCCCGGCTTTGATTGACCCTGCGGGCTATTTGGTCCGGGGAACCTTGCGCACCGGAAAGGTGATCTTTTCTGCCGAGAGCCAGTCGTTCATTTTCTTCACGGCGACTATCATCTGCCCGTTCCTTCGTCCCATCTTTAAGCTGACCACCAGAAAGTTCCCGGGTTCCGGGTCATTGTTAAAGGCTCCGACACCCCAGGTCCGGATATCATTCCAGTTCAGGCTCTGGACCACATGAGCATGGCCCCAGAATATGGCTATGACGTTATAAGACTGGACGGCCTGGAGGAAAGCTGCTCGTTCCTTCTGGGTCCACCAGGCTTCGCCCCAGGAATCGAAACCGTAGTGCTGAAAAATGACCACCGGCCGGCCGCTGCCGCCGACGTTTCTCCTCAAATCTTCAACCAGGAACTCCAGGCTGTGCTTGGGATAGCGGGCATCGCCGCTGACCCGCCGGCGCCAGATGTTAAGGTATTCTTCTCCCACGCTTCCCGGATACAGGTTGAGATGAACAAAGTGTACCTTGCCCCAATCCCAGGAATAATGCTGTCCATCGGCCGAGATGCTTCTTACCCCCGGCCGGAGACGGTTACGGCTCCTGAGGTTGGCCCTGACCAGGCCGCCTGAAGAGCCATCGCTCTCGCCGAAGCCCTCATAGACCGGATAGGCCAGAAGCTGGTCGCCCTTCAGCCCGAAATCGCCCACGTACTCCTGCCAGAATTTCTCAACTTCCGAAGAACTTCCGTCATCGACGATATCGCCAAGAACAACCACCCCGCGGGGGGTGTTCACCTTTCCTTTAAGTCCCAGTTCTTCCGGCAGGTTCTGGCCGGCCACGGCATTCATGGCCATGACCATCTCCCGGTTAATCTTCCTGGCATTCATGGAACCCCCGTAGTGGAGGTCGGCCGCTACCAGGAAAGTTATCAGCCCGTCATCGGGCGGGTCCTGAACCCGGAAGGCCCAGACCTCACCCGGCGCAGCCGGCAGTGAGCCGTTCCTGGTGTCAACCCGCCAGTAATAATTCTGCCCGTACTTAAGGTTCTTTTCCGGGACAAATAAGAAATTTAGCCCGGGCTTCAAGTCCCTGACCACCGGCTTAGCTTTCTCCAGCTTTTTCGGGTCCTGGCTGAAATAAACGTCCTGGGAGGTGGCCCAGGGGCCAGGAGTCCAGCTCAGGCGATTCAGCTCCCGGCTGACGCTGCCGTGCTGGTGGTGGGGGACGGGATTCCTGGCCTGTCCGCTATCCACCACAAACCGCCTGACTATCCCGGCCTGCAGCAACCGTCCCTTGCCGTCCAGCTGGTCCACCCGCCAGAAATAGGCCTGGCCCGGCTTCAGGTCAGAAACCTCGTAGCTGGTAACGGCCGAAGCCAGGGTTCCCTTCAGAGCTTTCTTGCCAGCCTTTTCCACCTCGTCTTTCTGGCTGGAGAAATAGACGGCATAGGAATTTGCTTTTTCGTCTCCTTTCTGCCATTTCAAGGAAACGGACAGGGCGGTAACGATTTCTCCTTCCTCGGGATAAACGGGAATGGCTTCCTTTCTCCCGGCCAGGTTCCAGATTTCCAGCGGGCTGTAAGCCGCATCCAGTAACTCCAGGGTGGCCAGGTAGCCGTTGAAGGGATCCACCGGGAGTGGCCAGCGCTCAGCGGTTTCTCCCCCGAGATAAAAATATTTATCCGGTTTAATGGCCAGCGTGGCCGGGGTTTCGGCCTTCAACCAGCCATCCACGTAAACCCGGATCGATTTTCCGTCATAGACAAAAGCCAGGAGATGCCAGATGCCGGGCTCGGGGTAACCATTCCGATAGCCGAGCTTGACCCGGTCCGAATGATAAAAAGCAGCCTCGGGTCCTTTGCCAATTCCAAAAATGGCTCCTGCCTCTGGCTGCTGTGACCAGGCCAGGATGGTCATTTTCTTGGCCAGCTCGGGAATGAAGACCCTGACCAGGAAAGTGAACGGCTGCCGACCGTTCAGGCTGGCCGGCGGGGAAAAAGTAGAGCGTAACAAAACATCCACGGCCGTCAGGTTGACCGCCTTTTGGTTCTTGACGATTTCGACCGTCGGCTGTGTCCGGAAAACCGGGATGAAATTTCCACCCAGCGCTCCCAGGTTACGCCAGCTCGAAAGGCGTCCCTCGGGCAGAACCGAGGCGTCAAGATAGATCAACTTCCTGGGAGCGGCCAGAAGGCCTGGCCCCATGGTTATGATTATTGCCAGAAAGGCGAGCGTGAATGAGCCAAATCTTTTCACCCCTGCCTCCTTGAACGAGTTTCGGCTTCATAATAGGATATAAAATTCCGCAGCTTCGGGCAATCAGGATTTTTCCTGCAGGTATGGCCGGGGCACCCGGGAGGAGATTGGCCGGGGTCAATAAAAAAGGGGCAGCCTTCCGGCTGCCCCTTACCAGAGAATCTAATTATTTATTTATTTGGAGGACAACTCTTCAGCTTGAGGCACGTAGTCCTTAAAGGATATCCGGTTCAAAATGCTGTAAACAATAGGAATGACGAACAGGGTCAGCAGGGTGGTGGCGGTCAGTCCTCCGACCACGGCCACGGCCATGGGTGAACGGAATTCGGCACCCGAACCTCCGGCCACGGCCATCGGCAACATGCCCAGGATGGTGGTCAGGGCCGTCAGCAAGACCGGTCTTAACCTGGTGACCGACCCCCTGATAATGGCCTCCCTTTTATCCAGTCCTCTCCTGATGAGCTGGTTGATGTAATCGATCATGACGATGCCGTTATTGACGGCAATTCCGGCCAGGATGATAACACCTATCAGCGCCGGCAGGCTGACCGGCTTTCCGGATACAAACAGGCCGAAAATGACGCCAATTATGGCCAGGGGAATGGTGAACATGATGACAAACGGATGGAGAAAGTTCTCGAATTGAGAAGCCATGACCATGTAGACCAGGAGCACGGCCAGGGCCAGGGCCGCAGCCAGAACCTTAAAGGCGTCAATCATCTGTTCGTAGGCGCCGCCATACTCCAGGAAATACCCTGGGGGCAATTGCTTTTCAAAATCACCCAGGCGGCCGCGGATATCGCGCATTATGGTTCCAAGGTCCCGGCCGGCGATATTGGCTGTTATCGAAATCTTTCGCATCTGGTTTTCCCTGGTTATCTGGATCGGACCCTCGCCGCGTTTCCAGTCGGCAATCTGTTCCAGGAAAATCATTTTTCCAGCCGCAGACATCAACGGGGTCTTCCTGATTTCCTCCAGCGTATCGCGATACTGCTTGGCCAGTATGACCCTGATGTTGACCTCGTCCGAACCGTCGCGGTAGCGGCTGACCACAGTTCCCTGAGTGGCGGTTTGAATGGTGCTGGAAACCTGGGCCACGGCCAGTCCCAGCCTGGCCGCTCTTTCCCGGTCGAGTGAGAACTGGTATTCCGGCTTGCCCTGGGCCAGGCTGTGGGTCAGGTCACGCAGTCCTTCCACGTCGCTTATTCTCTTGACTATGGTGTCTCCAATTTCTCTCAGCTTTTCCAGGTCTTTTCCGAATAGCTTTATCTCCACCGGGGCGGCCGCTCCGCCCATCATGGCCGCCTCCATGTTGATCTGCTCGAACTTAAAATTCTCCAGCCGGGGCAGCATCTTTCTGACCCTCTCCAGAATTTCTACATCGGAATACTTTCTCTCCGACCTATCTACCAGCCTGATCATCAGCAGCCCCTCGTGGGTCCCGGTAATGCCCATGCCGCTGGCCATGTCCGACGGGTCTTCTTCCGCCCTGGAACCGGCCTGGGCTGAGACCAGGGTGACCTCGGGTTGCTGGCTGAATAACCTTTCTATCTGGCTGACCACCCGGTTAGTTTCTTCTAAAGAAGTGCCAACCGGAAGCTTTACCCGGACCATCAGGAAATTGCGGTCGGACTGGGGCATGAATTCCGTCCCGAGAAAGGCTACCGTCACCAGTGAAATCACAAACAGGGCAGCAGTCGCGGTCAGAACGGTCTTTCTCTTCCTTAAAGCGCCTGTAAGCAGTCTGCGATAAAAGGCTCTGGCCGCGGCAAAATGGGGCTCCTTGACCACGCATTCCTCTTCATCACTCTTTTTCTTCTTCCTGGACCTGAACAGCAGCGATGAAAACAACGGAACCAGGGTCAGGGCCACGAACAGCGAGGCTAACAGGGAGAAGACAATGGTCAGGGCCAGGGGCTGGGTAAGCTTACCGGTGATGCCGCCGGCAAAAACCACTGGCAGGAAAACGATGATGGTGGTCAGGGTGGAGGCGGTGATGGCCATGCCCACCTCGCTGGCACCGATGACCGCGGCCTCTTCCACGTGCTTGCCTTCCTCAATGTGTCTGAAGGTGTTTTCTATGACGACGATGGCGTTATCCACGAGCATGCCGACGCCCAGGGCCAACCCGCCCAGGGTCATCAGGTTCAGGGTGTAACCGGCAGCGTAGAGGGCCACAAAAGTGGTGATAACAGATAGGGGAATGGCGATGGCAATAATCAGTGTCGGCCGCCAGTTTCTAAGGAAAAGGAAAATCAGGGCAATGGCCAGGAAGGCTCCAACCACGGCGTTGTTTGAGGTCCGGCTGGCCACCATGTTGATCATCTCCGCCTGGTCCATGGCCATGTGAAACGCGACATTCCCCGGAAGGGAGGCCTGAATCTTGCTGATTTCTTTTTTAACGGCATTACCAACCAGGGCAGTGTTGGCTCCCGAGCGCTTGTTCACTACCAGGTAAACTCCCTTCTGCTCCTGCACCCGGGCCACGTTTCGGGTTTCCTTGAATGTATCCTTGACCTCGGCTATATCTCTTACATAAATGGGCTCACCGCGCTGGGAAAGACCAACGACCACGTTCCTGACATCTTCCACGCTCCGGAATTCTCCGAGGGTTCTGACAATCAGGTCTTCATGCCGCTCCACCACGTCGCCAGCCGGGGCGTTGACATTTTCAGCAGCCAGGGCCATCAGCACCCGGTCCAGGGAGAGGTTGTAGGAAATCAGGGCATTCTTATCGACTTCAACCCTGATTTCTCTTTCGTCCGTGGAAAAGACCGCGGCCGAAGCCACTCCGTCCAGCCGTTCCAGCCTGGGCTTGACCTCGTCTTCTATCATTTTTTTCAGGTCATAGGTGGAATAGCCGGAATTGGCGGTGATACCGTAAAAGACCACGGGAAACTGGGACAGGTTGAACTTGACCACCAGCGGGTTGGAAGCGTTGGTCGGCAGAAAATTGCGGTAAAGGCCGATCTGGTCGCGGATATCCTGGGCGGCAAAATCCAGGTTGGTGCCCCATTCAAACTCCACCATCAGGACCGAGACTCCCTCAGAACTCTGGGAGGTAACCTTCTTGACTCCGCTCACCGAGCTGACCACCTGTTCCAGGGGCTCGGTGATTGTTTTTTCAATATCCTCGGAGGAAGCACCGCGGTAGGTAGTAATGACCGAAACGGTCGGGTATTCCAGGTCCGGAAAGAAATCCAGCCCCAGGCGGGAAAAGGCAATCAGCCCGATGACCACCAGGATCATGGCGATCATCGAGGCCGTAACTTTTCTTCTGACCGAAAATTCAGGCAGCTTCATCTTACCACCTCGCCTTCCACCTCAACCGGGCTGCCGTCCATGAGCCCGAAGTTTCCCTCGACAATCACCAGGTCGCCCTCGTTCAGGCCGGAAGTAATCTCAATCAAATCCGTATTCTTCAGGCCGGTGGTGACGTTCTTCCTCACCGCCTTATTGCCTTCAACCACCAGAACGTAAGAATTTTCCAGGATGGCTTTCTGGGGCACGGCCAGAGAATTTTCCCGGGTGCTGACTTCGAGTATCACCCGCCCGAAAGTCCCGGGCTTGAGGGCCAGCTCAGGATTGTTAACCACCGCTTCCACCCGGAATTTCTTGGTCTGGGGGTCGGCGCTGGTGTTGACCACGGTCACCTGGCCTTCAAACTGTTGCCCGGGCAGGACAAAGCTTTCCAGGTAAACTTTCTGACCCCTGGACATTCTTAAGGCATCAACCGGGGAGACATCGAAGCGAACCCTGATCCTGGAATAATCAACCAGGGTCAGCACGCCCGAGGTGGCGGAAAATCCGCCCATCATCGGGTTGATGATGTCACCCTCCTCCAGGTTCTTGGCAGCTATCACTCCATCAAACGGAGCCCGCATGATGGAAACGTCCAGGGCGTGCCTGGCCAGGTTGACTGCGGCTTCGGCCTGCTCTCTCTGGGCCTTGGCCGCTTCAAAGGCCAGCCGGACTTTCTCGTACTGCTGGTCGGAAACGGCCTTTTCCTTGTAAAGCCTCTCCATTCTTTCCAGGTTACGGCTGGCATCCTCAAAATTGGCCCGGGCCATGGCCAGGGCTGCTTCAGCCTGTTCCAGTTGCAACCTTATGGACCGGGTGTCAAGCTCGGCCAGAAGCTGCCCCTGTTTAACCCTTTCGCCTTCGTTGACGTATATCCTGGCCACCTTCCCTGAAATGTCGGGGGTTATGGCCTGCCTTTTCCAGGCTTCCAGGGTGGCCGTATAGGTTAACTTTTCCGATATTCTCTGCTTTTTGACCTTGTAAACTTTTACGGGTGCCGGCTTGAGGCCGTCGTCCGCTACCTTTTTCTCCACCGGTTTCTGACAGGAAACCAGAAAAAGGAAAATTGCTCCATAAACCGCGTATTTGCCTTTTCCTCTCAAGAACATGTTTTCCTCCTATTCGACTGCCAGTGATTTATTCTCACCTGTCGGACTTATATCCGGATACCGATTCGCCGGTAGCCTTCTCCAGCTGGGCCAGAGCCATCAGGCATTCATACTGGGCCTGGGCGTAATTGGTCCTGGCCTGGCTCAGGGCCACCTGGGCCGTGGTCACGTCCAGGGTGGTGACCAGCCCCTCGGCAAAGTTAAGCTCGGCCAGGCGCACGGCCTCGGCCGCCTGTTCCACGTTTTTCTGCTGCGACAGCAGGGCTTCCCGGGCCTGCTGGTAATTCAGAATCGCCTGTTCCACTTCCAGCCGGACAGCCTCGGTCAATCCTTTCATCGAATAATCGAGCTGCCGGGCCAGGGCTCTGGCCTGGGCCGCCTGGGCCTGGGCGGCAAAGCCATTGAAAATGGGAATGTTCAGGGCCAGGCTGATGGTGTAATAATTTTCCCAGTTGTTTTTCTTGAAATTCAGATAGTTGGACCAGTAATTGATCTGCCCGCCTATGGCCACGGTCGGCAGGTCGGCGGCCCGGGCCAGCTTGACCATCTCCCCGGCCATCCGACGCTGGTAGCCGAGTTGCTGAATTTCGGGCCGGTTGAGCAGGGCCTTCTGAATGGATTCCTCCGGGTCTATCTGGACTTCCTGGAAGGCAAGCTCACCCTTTATTTCTACGGGTTGGCCGAGGTCCAGGCCGAGCAGGTTCTTGAGAGCCAGCTCTGACATCTGCAATCCATTCCTGGCCCTGATCAGCTGAGGCTGCAGGTTGGCCAGCTGGACTTCGGCCCGGAGCAGGTCAAACTTGGTGGCCATGCCCACTTCGGCCAGGTTCCGGACGTTCTTCAGGTGCTTCTCGGCCAGGCTGACCGATTCCTCGGCCACCTCCAGGAACCTGCGGGCCAGAAGGTACCCGTAGAAAGCCTGCTTGACGTTCAGGATGGTTTCCTGGCGGGACTGCTTGATGGACTCCTGGGTGGCCTGGTAGTTATAGTTGGCCTGGCGGTAGGCCGAGGTCAGCCGCCCGCCGGTGAAAAGTGGAAAGGAAAAATTAAGGCTCATCTGGTAGGTCCGGGTGAAATCAAACTTGACTCTCTGGGGCTGACCCCCGGGAACCATGGGCGGAATCTCCACCGTGAAGACTTTCTTGTCCAGGATGTCGCTGCCCTGGGCATTCAGGGTTGGCAGGAACCCGGCCACTGCCCGGTGGACCTGGGCCCTGGCTTCGCTCTCTTTTTCCAGGCTGGCCAGGTAAAAGGGATTTTGCTCCAGGGCCAGCTTGAGGCAATCATCAAGAGTCAGTTCCAGTTTGTTAACGGTTTTTTCCTGGGCCGGCAGGTTAATCCAGCCTGCGGCCAGAAAGACAATCAACGCCAAAAACCAGAATCTTGCGGCTTTCATTCGGTCGCTCCTTTCTGAACAGACTTTCCGGCAATGCCCGTCATCAAGAATTCGAAGATCTGTTCGGTCTCAACCTCCGGAGAAACTTTTTCTTCCTGCCAGTACCGGGTATGGATCAGCCCTTCTATCAGGGCCCAGACGTAGCGGAGAAGTTTTTCGGGGTCGGTGGCCACGAACAGGCCCCGCTCCATGCCTTCGGACAGCACCAGGCAACCCGATTGAGATATCTCTTCCCGCCTGGCCTTGAAAAGCTTCAAGGCCTGCTGGAATTCCCGGTTATCTTCCTTGCGGCTGGGGGCAAAAATCCGGTGGATGAAATCACGCAGGCTCTTGTCCTGGACAAACAGCCGGGAGATGTTTTCTTTTCTGGTCTGAATATCCAGCACCGACAGGATCATCTGTTTCAGCTTCTCGTCCGGGGAGCGGTCGGATTGCTGAATTTCTCTCAGGCGCTCCTTTATCTCGTCGATGTATTGCAGGATGATTTCCAGGAGAATCTGCCCCTTGTTATGGAAGTACTTGTACAGGGTGGCCTTGGAAAAATTGGCTTCCCTGGCAATCTCGTCCATGGTGGCCGACCTGAAACCGCGGCGGAGGATAACCCTTTCCGCGGCCAGGAGCATCAGCTTCTTGTATTCGGCCTGGATTATTTCTTTCTTATTTATACGGCCTTCGGCCATTCTGACCTCCATGATTTACTTTTGAGTTTAATACTTAAACTGATTAGTTTATTTTGTAGCCTGAATAGTTCATATAATTTACCACTGGAATAGTCGCTTGTCAATAGACCGGACCGTGTTTACAATATATACGAAAGGCCCGGGCTTTGGGTTTCAAGAATTTTAAGTCTTCAGGCTTGCCGACCGTTGCCATCATGTTGCTCGTCCTCCTCTCTTTCTCGACCGGGCGGCCGGCCCGGGAGCAGGGGCAGTTCTGGCAGGTGACCCTAAGGCTGCAGGTCCAGGGTGATTTCCGGACCGGTCCGGCCACCGAGAAAAGCGACCTCTACTTACTGGAAGCGGGCTGTTCCGGTTTCCTGGAAGAGGACGGCCCGGACTTTATCATCTACCACCTGGGTTCTCAGTTATTCCGCTGGGAAGTCCGCACCGCTGATGGCCAGCCCTGGCCCGGCCCCATCCCGTCACCCGAATTAAAGCTGGATTACGTGGAAGGGAAGGAAGAGGAAATCAACTTCTACTACAGCTTTGACCCGGAAGTTATAGATGGCCCGGAAGGCCCGGCCGGACAGCGGATCAAGCTGGTTCTGCCGGACGTGCCCTGGTCCCGGGTCCTGGAAAAGATGCCCTGGTTTAAGCGGAGGGTCATCAGCGGCCAGAGGACCATCGAACTCCAGAGAAGCCAGCTGGCCGGCAAGGAAATAAGGAAAGAATTCAACTGGATAGAAGAAACCAGCCTCCAGGGTTCCAGCCAGTTAGCTGTCTTCCAGAGAAGCCGGGTAAAAATTATCCTGGAGTTGAACAGGTGCCAGCAGCCAGCGGCTCTCAGGCCCGGGGATGGAACCGGTCGTAGATCTGCTTGAGCCGGTCCCGGCTGACATGGGTGTAAATCTGGGTGGTGGTGATCTGGCTGTGACCCAGCAGCATCTGCACCGACCTCAGGTCGGCTCCCCTCTCCAGAAGGTGGGTGGCAAAAGAATGGCGCAGGACGTGGGGATGAATCTTGTCCCGCAGTCCGGCCTCCTGGCCATAGGCCTTGAGAATCTTCCAGATGCCCTGCCTGGTGAAGGGCTGCCCGCGGCGGGTGAGGAAAATCACGGACGAACCTCGCCTATCCCACTGCGGACGGACCTCTTTCAGGTAAGTCTTCAACCAGCGAGCGGCGGCCCGGCCAATCGGGACTATTCGTTCCTTGTTGCCTTTCCCCCTGCAGACCAGGAACCCCTGGGCCAGTCGCACATCCTTTAGTTCCAGCGAGACCAGCTCGGAAACCCGAAGGCCGCAGCCGTAGAGCAGTTCCAGCACGGCCCGGTCCCTTATTCCCTGAGGCTTTTTAAGGTCTGGTTTTCCCAGCAGGCTTTCCACCTCTTCCAGCGACAGAACCCTGGGCAAAGTGAGCCACAGGGAGGGAGAAGTCAGGCCCTCGGCCGGGTTCTTTTTGATATGGTTTTCCAGCAACAGGAAACGAAAGAAAGATTTCAGGGAACTCACCAGCCGGGCCAGCGAACGCGGCGACAGGCCCGACTGGGCCTGGAGATGTATGAACTCCACCAGGTCCGGCTCTTTCAGCTTGAGCAGGCTCTTTTTCCCCCGGTCCAGGAAGTCAAACAGTTTCCTGATGTCCAGGGCATAGGAACTCAGGCTGTTGGCCGACAGCCCCTTTTCCACGGCCAGGTAGTCGCAGTAAATCTTCAGCAGCTCTCCCTGGTACTTGGGCATGGTTAATGGCTTTGTTCTTATTCAAGAAAGGGATTATTTTCTTTTTCTTCTCCGATGGTGGTTCTCGGTCCGTGCCCGGGCAGGACCACAGTCTCTTCGGGATAGGTCAAAACCCTGGTTCGAAGCGACCGGATCAGGTCCTTCCAGGACCCCCCCGGCAGGTCTGTCCGCCCCACGCCGCCGCAGAACAGGGTGTCCCCGGAAAAAAGAATTCCTGGAGCATAAAAACAGACGCTTCCCGGGCTGTGACCCGGGGTATGAATGACCTTAAGGCTGGTCTGGCCGACCCTGACCTCGTCCCCATCGATCAGCAAGCGGTCCGGCCGCGGGGTTGGTTTGGCTCCCAGCATCAGCCCGAACTCCAGCTGGATGCTTTCCTCGAGCAGGGGCAGGTCGTCCTGGTGCATGGCAATCGGGGCCCGGTACCTGTCCTTGATTTCAACGTTGGCCCCGGTGTGGTCCACATGGCCGTGGGTGTTGAGAATGATGACCGGTTTCAGGTTAAGGTGGGTGATCAGGGGAAAGATCTGGTCAGCCTCGGCCCCCGGGTCGATCACCGCGCATTCCCTGGTCTCGGGGCAAAAATAAATGTAGCAATTTGTTTCCAGCGGCCCGACGATCACCAGCTGATAATTCATTCCGCTGCCACCCCGATGGGCTAATATTATGTCAACCAGGAACGGGCGTCAAGCTAATTTTTGCAGCCCGGGAAAAAGCTGTGTTATAATCCTGGCCAGAGCGATGGAATTGGTAATTCTCCAGGAAGCCCGGAAAGAGCTGCAGCTGCGGGCCCGTTCCGCCCGCCCGGCACAGGGCTACCTGCTGGGCCGGCAGACCGGGCCGGGACTGTTCGTGGAAAAAGTTATGCCTCTGACTTGGAACGAACTACTCAAACCGGAAACCCTGGTAATGGTGGAGAGCAATCAGGGCCTGGAGGTGCTGGGGGTGTTCAGCCTGGTAGCCCGCCCTGACAGCCGCAGGAAACTTCTCCGACCACTTTTTGCTGGCAAGGTCTTTCTATCCATCACCGTTAACTCTCGCGGAGAAATCAAACCCCGGGCCGGGGTAATCGAGTTTGACCGAAAATTCTTTTTACAGCCCCTGAGCCGGATCATCCTGGAAGTGGAGGCCGAAGATGGCTGAAAAATCCGAATACCTGACGGAAGAGGAGAAGAAATACCTGCTACAGTTAGCCCGGCGCTCGATAGTTCATTTCCTTAAAAATCACCGGATGCTGGAAGAGGAGGTCGAGAACCCCAGGCTAAGGCATAAGCAGGGGGCTTTTGTCACCCTGAAAGTCAACGGTGAGCTGCGGGGCTGCATTGGCTATCCGCTTCCCTATAAACCCCTTTACCAGACGATAATCGAGATGGCCGTGGCCGCGGCCACCGAAGATTACCGCTTCCCGCCCCTGCGCCAGGAGGAGCTCAATGATCTCAGGATTGAAATCTCGGTCCTGACCCTGCCCCGGAAAGTAAACAAGCCGGAAGAGGTGGTCGTCGGGCGCCACGGCATCATCGTCAGCAAGGGTTTTAACAAGGGTTTGCTTCTGCCCCAGGTCCCCCTGGAGTATGGCTGGGACCTGGAAACCTACCTTAACCACGGCTGCCTCAAGGCCGGCCTGCCGGCCGACGAGTGGCGGCGCGGTGTCAACCTTGAAGTTTTCGAGGCCCAGGTTTTTTCGGAAGAAGAAACGGACTGAATCAGCCCGGCCCCCGGATCGGTTCCAGGATAGAGCCCTGATTAATCTTCCTTCGGGCTTTTCTTGGCGAGGTTGGCCAGCTCTTCCTTGGCTTCTTCTTTAAGCTGCTTATCCTTGGCCGAGGACTCGGGCAGTTCCAGGCACCGGTTGAACTCCTGCCTGGCCAGGTCATACTTCTTCATGGCCACATAGGTCCGCCCCAGTTCCAGGTGATGGTTGATGTAATCCGGTTTAAGCTCCACCGCCTTTTTCAGCCATTTCTCTGATTCTTCCATGGAACCCTTGGGTATGGAGCCATAAATCAGGCTGCCCAGGGCCCTCTTGGCCCCGCCAATTTCGGCCATCCGGCGGTGCCAGCGGCCGAGAGCATGGTAGGCCAGGTCGTTATTGGGGTCGAGCTCAATGGCTTTATCCACGGCCGCCCTGACCTGCTTGGAGGCGTCGATCTGCTCCTTTTTCCCCAGCATCAGGACTTTTTTGCCCAGGGCTGCCGACAGGAAGAAATGCCCCCAGGTATCGTTGGGGTTAACCGATATGGCCTGCCTGGCATACCGCTCGGCCTTGGCGTACATCTCAAACTTCTGCTTTTCCACTTCCTTTCCCGTGCCGGTCATCAGGTCGGCCACGTCCACGTAACCCCTGGCTGCCTTCCAGAGAGCTTCATAATTCTTGGGTTCAACTTCAAGCGCTTTCAGGTACTCATCCAGCGCCTTCTGGTCTTCCCATTTGGAATAATATTCATCGCCGCTCTTGATGAATCCCTCGGCCGTCTGGCTCAGGCCGGGTCCAGCCAGGAGGCTGAGCCCCAGAATCACCAGAAAAATTAACCCGTGATTTCTGGCTTGCATCCATTCCCTCCTTGAATATTGTGTGAGATGCTTTAATCTTGTATCCACTTTCTCCTTCCTTGTCAAGGGAAATTCATCTTTGCCTGAAACCGCCGGCTCAAGACCCGGGCCCCCCGTCTTCCCGCGTCACCGGTCAGGCCCCCGGCGCTTTCCATTGCCCTTGTTCTCCGGCAGTAGGTTCTGACCCCAAACCCCAACCGTTACCCCGGGATAGAAATTCATGATCAGGATCATTAAAAACGAGGCCCACCACGGGCAGGAAAAGGTACCCGACCGACAAATTAACAGCTTGGCCACAGCAAGCCAGAAGAGAAACTGTTACTTAAGGCAAACCGGAGAAATTTTCCCACAGCAGGCCCGCCTGTTAACCCAATCCTCCGGGAAGCGGCGAGTTGACATCAAGAGCCCGCTCAAGGAAAATATGGGCAATACCCTGATCAAACGAGGCCCCATGACCGCAAGCAGAAAAGCAGTCCCGGCCGGGAAAAGGCCCGGCCGGTTTGCCGGGAAGGCGCTCCGGTTCTTTCTGCTCCTGACCTGGCTCGGTTCTCTGGGTTTGATAGCCACCGCTGCAGAATTGACCGCCGACGAGGTTGCCCGCCGGCTGGAAAGCAGGCTGAAATCCATTACCACCCTCAGGGCTGACTTCAGGCAGTTCTACTACTCCAATAGCTCCCCCGAACCAATGAAAGGACAGGGACAGGTTTTTATCCGCCGCCCCAACCGGATGCGCTGGGAATACAGCACCCCGGAAAAACAGATTTTCCTCCTGAAGGATAACAATTTCTGGCTCTACTTTCCCGAGGACAAGCAACTTATAAAAAACGCCGCCCAGTCCGAGGTCCTGGAATCGGAAGTCCTGGGGCTTCTCTCGGGGAATTTTTCACTGTCTGAATGCTACCGGATAGAGTTCAACTCTTTCCCCAGCGACCGAAAAAATGTCTACCAGCTCCGTCTCCAGCCCGTGGAGGAAGGCCAGTTTTCCTATATACTCCTGGAAATCGACCGGCAGACCTGGCTCATCACCAAGGCCGTGTTCTTTGAGCCGGCTGGCGGCAAGCTTGAATACCACTTCAGCCGGATGGTGGCCGGCCGGAAAATATCCGACGAAATATTTGACCTGCGCCTCCCCCCTGACTGTGAAATAATTGAGGCCGGGGCCATTAAGTGACCGGCAACTTTCCTTAAACCCGTCGGCCGGTTTTTCGTATGAATAAACAGAAGCCAAACATGGTGCCAGATGAGGACAGGATTCTGGTGCGTCGGAGTCTTAAAGGTGACCGGCGGGCCTTCGAGCTTCTGATTAAGAAATACCAGCAGCCGCTGTTCAACTATTTCTGCCGGCTGGTGCAGGAGAGAGAGATGAGTCTGGACTTTACCCAGGAAACTTTCCTGAGAGCCTATGCCGCTCTCCATACCTACAAGGAAAAATACCAGTTTTCCACCTGGCTTTTCCGGATTGCCTCCAACCTGCTCATCGACCACTGGCGAAAGAAGAAGTTGCCGCTGGTGTCGATCGACGCTGAACCTGAAGACGATGAACACCGGCAGCCGCAAATTCCAGACCTCGAGCCGCCGGTTTCCGACAGCTACGAAAAGAAGGAAATGATGGACCGGGTCGAACAGGCCATCTCTCAGCTGCCGGAAATACTGCGGGAGTTGTTTGTCCTCAGACATATGAACGATTTTTCATATGAAGAGATCGCGGACATCAAGCACCTGCCCGTGGGCACGGTCAAGAACCGGGTCTTCCAGGCCAGAGAATGGCTTCGATCCAGACTGGAGGAAAGATGAGTTGCCCTGACCTGACTCAAATCTACGCCTACCTTGACGGGGAGCTTCCGGCAGAGGACCGGCTGCGGCTGGAAGAACATCTGGAAACCTGCTGCCGCTGCCGGCAGTTGGTGGCCGACCGCCGCCTCTTCCTGGAAGCCAGTTCCAGCCTCTCCAAACTGGACTTGCCCCCCGACTTTTCCGAGCGGGTGATGGCCGGGCTGCCACCCTTAAAATCTCCGGTCAGGCTGTGGTTATGGCTGGCCGGGGGAGCTTACCTTCTGTTCAGCCTGATGGTTGCGGGCCTGGCCCTGGGTACCAGGACTGCCCTGTTCCCGGTCTGTCTGCAGATATTTAAGAATATATTTAACCTGGCCGCCGACCTGAGCAACCTCATCATCAGGCTCATCCAGCAGGCTTACGGGTTCATCAAGGCCCTGCGCATCCTGGCCGGGGTAATGACCAGGTTGCTGGCCGATGTTTTTCCGTCCGGCAGCCTGGGCCTGGTCGCCCTGGTCTTGGGGGGAGTCATGAGCCTGGCCCTTATCTGGATGCTGCTCAGGCCGACGAACTATCCGACAGGAGAGAAGAAATGAAAATAGGCAAGAATTATATTACCTTCACCCTAAAGCTGGCCCTCCTGGCCACCATGGCCGTAATCCTGGCCAGAACGGCCCCGGCCGCCTGGTATAAATTCGACCGGACTGCCCAGCCCACCTTCAAGGAAGAAATCATCATCTCGCCCGGGGAAACCCAGAAAAATATCCTGGCCTTCGGCAGCCGGGTGGTGGTGGAAGGAAAGGTCGAGGAAAGCGTCGTGGTCTTCGGCGGAGAGGTTACGGTCAGCGGCGAGGTCGGCCGGTCGGTGGTGGGATTCGGGAGCAAAGTAACTATAAGGTCCACGGCAGTCATACGCGAAGACCTGGTGGTTCTGGGGGGAACCATGGCGAAAGAGCCCGGCTGTACTATTGGCCAGGATACGGTCTTCATTCCGACCGGGGGGAAGTTTGCCTCGGAAATTTTCCGCAAGGGAATTTTCTTCCAGCTGGGGACGATCTTCCTGGCCTTGAAACTGATTTCCCTGTTCTTCGGAATCCTGCTGACCATTTTCGTGGCCGGCATCTTCCCCAGGCAGGTTTACTTTGCCGCCGGCAAGATACGCACCGATTTCTGGCCGACCCTGGGCACGGGTTTTCTGGCCATGATAATCTATGCCGGCCTGATCATGCTGTCAGTCCTCCTCCTCTTTGTGATCATAGGCATCCCGCTTCTGTTCATGGCCTTCCTGGCCGGCCTGGTACTCAAAGTTTTTGGCGGAACGGTCTTTTCCTATTTCTTCGGCGAATCATTCCTCCAGGCCGTGGGAGTTAAGAGAATGCCGCATATCATCTGGACGGCGGTCATCGGACTGGTCATCGTCACCTTTCTTGGCCTGATCCCGGTTCTGGGCTTCATCTTTTCCCTGGTGGTCAGCCTGGTCGGCTGGGGAGTGGCCATCAGAACCAGGTTCGGGACCATGGACAACTGGCTCGCCCGGAACCGGTCCTGAAAAGGCAAAAGAGAATCGTATAAATCAACAGGCTGCTCGGTCAGGAATGGTCAACCAGAAATAAAGCGGTCCAGCCGGCGGGGAAAAATTTCGTAACCACCACAGGCCATCAGGCCTGCATTATTTCCTTTTCCTTGGCCGCGGCCACTTCCTCGGCCTGCTTGATGTACTGGTCCAGCAGTTCCTGCAACTTTTCCAGGCCCTGGAACTTATCGTCCTCGGTAATCTTTTTGTCCTTCTCCAGCTTCTCTATGTATTCCTTGCTCTCGCGGCGCATATTGCGGAGGGTGGTCTTTTCTTCCTCCAGCATCTTGCTGACTTTCTTGGCCAGCTCCCGGCGTCTTTCTTCGTCAAGGGGTGGAATCGGGACCTTGATCACCCGGCCGTCGTTGATGGGATTGAAGCCAAAATCTGAGGAGCGGATGGCCTTTTCCACGGCCTCCATCAGGGTCGGGTCCCAGGGCTGCACGGTGATCAGGGTCGGGTCGGGCACCCCGATGGTGGCCACCTGGTTGACCGGGGTCGGGGTCCCGTAGTACATGACCTTGATATCCTCGAAGATGCTGATGTTGGCCCGTCCGGTGCGGAGCTTGCTTATTTCCTTCCGGAAATGCTCGATGGAAGTTTTCATCTTTTTTTCCAGGTCTTTCAGGACATCTTTCACCATGAAGCTCCTCCTTGATTGAGTCTTGAGCGGGTTTCAGGATACCCTGGTCCCGACTTTCTCGCCCAGAACGGCTCTCTTGATGTTGCCGGGAACATTCAGGTTAAAGACAATGATCGGCAGGTTATTATCCTTGCAGAGGGTGATGGCGGTGCTGTCCATCACCTTGAGCTCCTGCTGGATGACCTCCAGGAACCTGATGGAATCGAACTTGGTGGCTCCAGCCTCGACCATGGGGTCGGCGCTGTAAACGCCGTCCACCTTGGTAGCTTTTAATATGACTTCGGCCTTGATTTCCAGGGCCCTGAGGACGGCCGCGGTATCGGTGGTGAAATAGGGGCTGCCCAGCCCGGCGGTAAAGATAATCACCCGCCTCTTATCCAGGTGCCGGAGCACCCGGCGCCTGATGAAGGGTTCGGCCACGGCCCTGATTTCAAGGGCCGATATCAGGCGGGTGTTGATTCCTTCTTTTTCCAGGGCATCCTGGAGGGCCAGGCCGTTGATGACCGTGGACAGCAGCCCGATATGGTCGGCCGCCACCCGGTCCATGCCCTCGGCCACACCCCGGGCCCCGCGGAAGATGTTTCCGCCGCCGATCATGATGGCCACATCCACGCCCAGTTCGTGAACCTGCTTGATTTCTCGGGCGATGGCCAGGGTTCTCTTGAAATCTATTCCGTAGGGCAGTTCTCCCAGCAGCGCTTCACCCGAAAGCTTCAGCAGCACCCGGCTGTAAGCTGGCTTGCCCTCGTCCATTCTCTTTATCGCTTCTTAATATTTGCCGATCTCAAAGCGGACAAAACGCCTGATCCTGATGTTCTCGCCAAACTTGGAGATATGGCTGTTGACCAGATCTCTAACCTTTATTTTATCATCCCTGATATAGGGCTGGTCAAGCAGGCAGACTTCTTCGTAGAATTTCTGCAGTTTTCCCTCAATAATTTTTTCGATAATCTGCGGGGGTTTCTTGGCATCCTGAATCTGGGCCTTGATTATCTCTTTTTCCCTCTCCTTTATCTCGGCCGGAACGTCCTCAGGCGAAATATACTGTGGATTGGAAGCGGCCACCTGCATGGCCAGGTTCTTGACCAGCTCCTTGAACTCCTCGTTCCTGGCCACGAAGTCGGTCTCGCAGTTGACCTCGATCAGAACACCGAGGCGGTTGGTGGCATGGACATAAGCCCCCACGGCTCCGTCTGCTGCCGTCCGCTCGGCCTTATCCTGGGCCCGGGCGTGCCCCTTCTTCCGCAGGATCTCGATGGCCTTTTCCATGTCGCCCCCGGCTTCCTGCAGGGCCTCCTTGCATTCCATCATCCCGATGCCGGTTCTATCTCTCAGGGCTTTAACCTGTTCAGCTTTTATTTCTGCCATATCTATCTCCTTTAGCAGTCGGTTATTCGTTTTCGCCGCTCGGTTCGGTTCGAGTTTCAGCTTCGGCGGGCTGGGCTTCGGCTGCGGCTTCTTCCTTCTTTTCTTCCATCATCCCCTGGGCCAGCCTGGCTTTCTTGCCTTCAATGATGGCCTCGGCCACCTTGGAGGCAAAAAGTTCAATGGCCCTGACCGCGTCATCGTTACCGGGGATGGGATAATCGATGTCCTCGGGATCGCCGTTGGTGTCGACCACGGCCACGATGGGAATCTTCATCTTCCTGGCCTCGGCGATGGCGATCTCTTCCTTGGAAGAATCTATGATGAAAACGGCCCCGGGCAGTTCAGTCAGGGTTTTCAACCCGCCCAGGTTCTTCTGGAGCTTGCGGAAGACTTTTTCCTTGCGGGACTGCTCTTTCTTGGACAGGAGCTCCCAGCGACCGTCCTCGCGCATCTCTTCCATCTCCACCAGCGTTTCCACGCTGTTGCGGATGACCTTGAAGTTGGTCAGCAGGCCGCCCAGCCAGCGCTGGTTGACGTAGCTCGATTCGCACTTCAGGGCGTAATCCCGGATGATATCCTGGGCCTGCTTTTTGGTGCCAACAAACAGAATCTGCCGGCCGCTTTCGGCCACGCTTTTGACAAACTGCAGGGCTTCCTTAAAGCTTTTTATCGTCTTCTGCAGGTCGATGATGTAAATTCCGTTTCTCTGACCGAAGATGTATTCTTTCATCTTCGGGTTCCAGCGTCTGGTTTGATGACCGAAGTGAACGCCAGCTTCCAAGAGTTCTTTCATTGTTACTGAAACCAAAGGACTTCCTCCCTTTCCCGGACTTTATCTCTTATGGTACTGCGGTGCCTTTCTGGCAGCCAGCAGGCCGTACTTTTTCCGTTCCTTGATCCTGGAATCCCTGGTCAGCAGGCTGGCGTTGCGGAGAACCGGCCTTAATTCCCGGTTGAATTCGACCAGGGCCCTGGCGATGCCCAGCCGTACGGCCTCGGCCTGCCCGCGGAGCCCGCCGCCTTCCACTCTCATGAAAACGTCGAACTTGTTTTCGGTCTCGGTGACCATCAAAGGCTGGCGGATAGTGTAGCGCAGGGAATCCAGCTTGAAATACTCCTCGAAGGGGCGGAGTTTTTTATTGACCACCAGAGTGATATCACCCTTGCCCGACCTCAGGAAGACCCGGGCAATGGCGTTTTTTCTTTTGCCTGTACCATAATACTGAATCAGACTCAAGGTGCCTCCTAAAACTTGTATTCCTCAGGATTCTGGGCCTGGTGGGGATGTTCGGGGCCACGATAGACTTTTAGCTTCTTGATGATGGCCCGGCCCAGTTTATTCTTGGGTATCATGCCCCAGACCGCCTTCCGGATGACCTCTTCCGGCTTGGTCTCGAGCATCTCTTTGAGCTTTTTCTCCTTGATGCCGCCAGGGTACTGGGAATGATGATAGTACATCTTGTCTTCCAGCTTATTGCCGGTCACGGCGATCTTCTCGGCGTTAACTACCACCACGAAATCGCCGACATCGGCGCTGGGGGCAAATTGCGGTTTATTCTTGCCTCTCAACAGGACGGCAATCTCGGTCGCCAGGCGACCCAGAATCTGACCGTCGGCGTTTATCAGCCACCACTTCTGTTGAACTTCGTCTTTTTTTGGATGATAAGTCTTCATTTTCCAACCTTGCCTTATGAAAAAATATGGCTAATTTGATGAATAAAGATACTAAATAACGCTTAAATTGTCAACCAATCGAGGCTATTAATTGTAGCCTTTTTGCCCCGTAAATTCAAGCCTTTATTAAACATAGTAGAATTTCCGGCGCCGGCGCGCGGCTGGCAGGACCATGGACAAACCGGCCAGAAAACCGCCGATATGGGCAAACCAGGCCACCCCTCCCCCCAGTCCGATGTTGGAAACCTGGAGAAAAAACCACAGGCCAAGCAGCACCCAGGCCGGCACGTAAATGATGGTAATGTAAAAAATCAGGAAAACCAGGGTCTTGACCCGGGCCGAAGGAAAAAGCACCAGGTAGGCCCCCAGCAGCCCGGCAATGGCCCCGCTGGCCCCGATCATCGGGACCCGGGAGTTGGGATAAACGGCCACCTGGAGAAGGGAGGCGGTCACGCCGCTGGCCAGGTAAAATAGCAAAAATTTTACCGACCCCAGGAAATCCTCGACGTTGTTGCCGAATATCCACAGGTAGAGCATGTTTCCCAGGAGGTGCGGCAGGCTGCCGTGGAGAAACATCCCGGTGATCAGGCTCAGCGGCCAGAACACCCTGGGAACGGCGGCCGCGGCCTCCCAGTGGGTGATTTCATAGGGTATGATGCCGAACTTCAGGACATGGTACTCAAGACCGTTGGGAGAGAACACCTGGTACAGGAAGACCAGGCAGTTGACCGCAATCAGGACTACGGTGATTACCGGAAACCTCAGGGTGGGATTCTCGTCCTTCAGCGGGATGAACATCTAAGCAAAATAAAAAGGGGGCAGAAGGTCGCGCCTGTCTGCCCCCCGAAATTTCAGCTATTACTTAACTCCCTTGAGTTCTTCCTCAAGTTTCTTTTTCTCGGCCGCTCTCTTCCTGAGTTCCTGGAACTTCTCGATGTTCTTCTGGCCTTCGGCGGTGTATCTGGCAGCCTTGTCGGGTTCCAGCTTGGCCAGGACTGACTGGTAGAGAACGCTCAGCCAGCTGTAGGGTTCAGGATAGTTCGGGTCAAGGTCCCTGGCCTTTTCAATGGCCTGGAGAGCATCGCGGGCAATGGCCAGTCTTTCGGCCTCGGACACAACCTGGAAACGGTAAGCCCGGCTCCAGCGGTTAACCCCCTTGGCCAGCCAGGCCTGGGGATTTTCCGGGTCGAGGGCGATTCTCTTCTCCCAGAACATGTTGGCCTTGTCAAAATTCTCAATGGCCCCTTCCAGGTTCTGCTCGGAAACCGGAAGGTGTTCGTAGTAGTTGGCCGCATAGGCGTAGCCCATCGGGTTTTCCGGGTCGGCCTCGATGCGGCGCAGGTACATGGTTTCAGCTTTCTTGGCCGCATCCGGGATTTCACCGGCATAGCGGCTGTAGAACTCAGCCACCACGTAGAAGTTGTCCATGTTCTGCGGGTCGAGTTCCAGAATTCTCAGGTAGAGCTTTTCAGCCTCGGGGAACCTTCTCAGCTTGTCGTACATGTCACCCAGGGAGTAGATGATGTCCTTGTTATTGGGCTCGATTTCCAGGGCTTTGTTCAGGGCCTCCAGGGCTTTCTTTTCCAGCTCCTTGTTCAGGGCTGACTCAACACCGGGCTTGTAAAGCTGCTTGTAGCTTTCGCCGATGTACCGGTAAGCCTGAACCAGGTCAGGCCTGTATTTCAGGGCCAGTTCATACTCGGCCACCGCGTTCCGGTATTTGCCTTCTCTGAACAGGTTGTTGGCTCTCTTAAAATGATAATTTGCCTGTAAATTGTTAACCTTAAGCTTCTCGCAACTGGTAGCGGTCACCAGAACAGCCAAGGCTAAAAGGATAACTGCCAAGCCGTTTATCCTCTGACGAGTCATCATGACCTCCTTAAACATCTGGTCTTCAGACAATTAGAAATATTTTATATAAGATTAAGGCCATAAAGTCAAGAAAAAATGGAACATTTGAGGACTGGCCCAGCCTCCTTTCCGGATTGGATTTCAGATAACCAGGAAAGTCGCCGCGCTAGCCGGGCAGTAAAAGGAACGGCACACCAGCTTATCATTTGTGTCTCAGCTTTTTCTCAGATAAAACCGGAGTGGAGTGCCCACGAAGCCAAACTGGCGTCGGAAAGTGTCGGCCAGGAATTTCTCGTAGGCCGGAAGCAGCGGGGCCCGGCTGTGGCCGAAAAGCACGAAGGCCGGCGGCCTGACCCCTTTCTGCACTATGTACTTTACCTTGAGGGTTGAGCCGTCCCTGGTCTTGGGCGGATATTCCCGGGAAAATCTTTCCCAAAACTTGTTTAGGAGCGGAGTTTCCAGCTTCCTGGAGGCTGACTCATAGACTTCCTCGGCCAGGTCCAGGATCCTGGTTACCCGCTGGCCGGTCAGGGCAGAGACAAAAACCAGCGGAGCGTAATCCACAAAATTTAGGCGGCTGAAAACGTGCTCCTGGACCTCCCTCGGGTTAACCCGCTGCTTTTCCGCCAGGTCCCACTTGTTAAGGGCAATCAGCAACGGTTTGCCCGACTTATGGGCCAGGCTGGCTATGTGGGCATCCTGGCGGGTGGGAAATTCCTGGATATCGAGCACCAGGCAGATAACATCGGCCTCCTCGATATTTCTCTGGGCCCTGATGATCCCGGCCTTTTCCCTGGAATCCCTGGTCCCGCTGAACTTCCTGATGCCGGCAGTATCGACCAGGCAATAGACCTTCTTGTTTCTGGTTATGAGGGTATCAACACTGTCCCTGGTGGTGCCAGGAATTTCCGAGACCAGAAGCCTTTCCTCTCCACAGAGGCGGTTGACCAGCGATGACTTGCCGACGTTGATCCGGCCGACGATGGCAATTTTCAGGGGCTTCGGGGTTGGTTCCGGGGAGGGTTCTTCCCCGGGTCTGGCCGGCAACAGTTCTACCATTTTTTCCTTCAGGAATTCCAGGTTGAGCTTGTGCTCGGCTGAAATGGTTATGGGATCTCTTATCCCCAGACGGTAATACTCGGAGAGATCAGGTTCCGATTCCGGGGTATCAACCTTGTTGACCACGGCCAGCAGGGGCCGTCCGTACTTCTTTATCTCCAGGAAAAGCTCCTCCTCGCCCGCGGTCAGGGCTCGCTTGCTGTCAAAGAGAAAAATCAACAGGTCGGCCGACCTGGCTGCTTCCAGGGCCTTGGCCCTGACCTTGGAAGAAATCGGGTCCACCCGGCCGTCGGCGAACCCGCCGGTATCCACCAGCAGGCACTCGCGCTGGTCTATCCTGGCCACTCCCGTTATCAGGTCCCTGGTCATGCCAGGAAGGGAATGAACCAGGGCCTTTTTCTGGCCGAGCAACCTGTTGAAAAGAGTGGATTTCCCGGCGTTGGGATAACCGAGGATGACCACGCGGGGTAGCTTTTTATTCTTCATTTGAAATTTGCGAAAGACAATTACCTGGCAACCAGTGAATAGTCCGGGCTGAACGGGCGCGACAGGTCGATATGGCCACCCAGGGTTTCCCTCTCGTTGCCCTCGACCAGCAGGCTGACCCTCTTGATGCCCTTGAAATTATAGGTAAGCGAGTTGACGATGGAATAGACCGCCGCCATCTCGCCGGATGAGCCATAGTAACTGGCTTCCAGTATCTGCCGGCTCAGGTCAACGTAGGCGGTTCCGTCGGAGGTAACAAAAACCTGCCTCAGCCGGGTGGTTTCAGGCACCGTGTTCAGCAGTCCCGACCTGGACCCCCTGATAATTTCTTCCACCACCGCCCGGGCTTCTTCATTCAGGGTGCCTTGCTGGATTTCCCTCTCCTCCGGGTGAAGAAGGTTGTCGTTTTCTGAGAGAAAGAAGATGGTGACCCTCTTGGTCTTCACTCCCTGGACCTGGCCGCTTCCGGTAGCAGAAACGGCCGGTCCGGTCTGGTGTTTAATCTTTTCCCGGCGACCACCGAAGAAAAAGACCAGGACCACTATCGCCAGGACAGCCAGCAGTATGAAAAGGATGGTGAGTTTTTTCTTTTTGCGTTTCATGGTTTTTCGTAAAGCTGAAGAAAACGGTTCAGGCCACGGTAGATGGCTTCAGCCACCCGGGCCTGGAAATCTTCTGCCTGCAACTGTTTTTCTTCTTCCGGGTTGGTGATAAAGGCCACTTCTACCAGGATGGCCGGGCAGGCCGCCCCGGTCAGGACCTTGAAGGGAGCCTGCTTGACCCCCCGGTTCCTGGTATTCAGCAGCTCGTTGAGTTCCTGCTGCACGAATTCGGCCAGCTGGCTGCTCTGCTTGAGGTAAGCTGACTGGGCCATGTCCCACAGGATGAGCTTCAGGTCATCGAAGTCCTTTTCCGGGACCCGGTTTTCCAGCTCTTCCGAGTTGTTTTCAAAGTAGGCCAGCCGGCGCGATTCTTCGTCTGTGGCATTCAGGCTGAGGAAAAAAGTTTCCGAGCCGTTGGCCTTCACCCTCCGGGAGCCGTTGACGTGGATGCTGATGAACAAATCGGCTTTATTGTTATTGGCGATGGCCGCCCGCCTCTCCAGGGGAACCGAGAGGTCGGCTTCCCTGGTCATGACCACGCGGTATTTCAGACCGCGCTCGATGGCCTCTTTCAGCTTCCTGGAAACCGCCAGCGTCACATCCTTTTCCAGGGTCCCGTATGTTCCCTTGGCTCCGGTCTCGTTGCCGCCATGTCCCGGGTCGACGACGATGGTTTTAACCTGCTTTTTGCCGGCAGCAGCCGGAGGGCCGGACTGATCGGCCACGGGGGTGGGCTGAGTCTGAACCTGGGTCGCTGCTGGCTTCTCCGGGGCCGCCGGCCTGGGCTCGGCCAGAGCTTTCTTCTCCTCCCCACCTTTAAGTTCAATCGTCAGCTCGAAGGGATTCCAGCGGGCCGACTGGATGTAAGAAAAATCAGCGGTTGAGGTCTTGATCAGCAACAGGAAAGCCTCGGGCGATTTGGCCAGGTCAATGGACTGGACCAGGCGGCTGGAAAAGGGCGTTCGGTCATAGCGCAGTCCGCTCAAGGCCCGGAAGGATACGGTCAGCACATTCCCGGATTTCCGCAAGCTATAATTCAGGTTTGAGCCGGCGGTAATTTTCAACCGGGCACCCCCGGCGAAGTCAACCACCTCGACTCTGATGACCGGGACAGGCGGGCTCTTCTTCTGGGTCAGGACGGGGGAAAAAACCAGGCTGACAAAAGCTATAAACAACAACGACCGGACTAGTACGATTTTAACTGTTCTGGGCATCTTGTCTTCTTCATTTTCCCGTATAAAAAAATGGTGGAGGCGGCGGGAATCGAACCCGCGTCCGAAGGCATTCCACAGCCAGCCTCTACAGGCTTATCCTCTTCAGTAAATCTTGTTGAGCGCTTCTCGAAGAGGAAGAGCGTCGCTCAACCAGCCCAAGTGGAACTTCGCCCGCCGGGCCCTGAGCACGCCCGGCAGACTATCCTGCTGGTCGGCGTCTCTTCAGGCCCGCAGGAAAGGCCTCAAGAGACGGCTGCACTTTCTATCAGGCAGCGACTGCAACAGGTTCTGCAGTTAATTGTTTCCCACCTGTTTAACGAGGTTGATGGGACCTCGGCCTGCAGCTTCTGCTTCACTACCTCCGTCGAGTCCATTTCGCCCCCGACATTTAGATTATAGGTAAGATAAGGGCGGAATGTCAATTGAACCTGTTCAACAATTAAAACCAGGCCCGGATTAATTCGTTGCCAATGAAGGGACGTAGCCCGGAAATTTGGCCCTATCCGGCCGGCAGGTGGGGATTAACTGGCCACTGATGTCAACCGGAAGCGGCCTGTCGGGTTGAAACGACCGGTTTGACTGGTTTTCCAACCCAGCTGCCCTGAAATTGCCAGAAAACAGGCCTTGGCCAGAAAGGGGCTATATCAATCATCCCTAAGCTGATAATGACCCTCGGAGCCAGTCTTACTTCAAGCGAGAGAGATGCCTGCTTGAACCGCCCGACCATCAGGAAGCCAGGGGCAGGCTGACATAAAAAGTAACCCAGCGACCGGGCTCCGATTCAAACCAGATTTTGCCCCCGTGGCTGTCCACAATTTTCTTGCAGATGTAAAGCCCCAGGCCGGAACCCTTGACGCCTTCTGTCCCCTGCTGCTTGAGCCTTTCAAACTTGCGGAAGAGCCGCGGCCCATCTTCCGGCCTGATGCCCACCCCCAGGTTATGGACGGAAAAAACCATCTCGCCGTCTCTTTTTTCCAACCCCAGCTTTACCTCGGTACCTTCAGACCCGTATTTAATGGCGTTGCTGACCAGGTTTCGCACCAGGATTTTGAGCAACCGCGGGTCGCCGCTGATCCTGAAGTCCTGGGGAAAATTCTTGCTGACCGTCATCTTCTTGGTGTTGTCCTGGATTTCAGGCAGGGCCAGGACCTCTTCCACCACATCCTTGACAAAATAAATCTCTTCCTTGAAGGAATCCAGCTGGTCGAGTTCCATCTTCGACAGGTCCAGGTAGCTGCGGATGATGTCTTCCAGATACTCGCAGTTGCGGATGATGGTCTCGAGAATTTTCATCTGCTCGGGAGAAAGTTGACCGAAGTATCCCTTGTAGAGGGTGGAGGCGGTCGTATGCAGGGCCGAGACCGGGCTCTTGAGCTCGTGGGAAACTATGGCCATCAGGTCCAGCATAGTTTTCTGTTTACCGGCCCTGACTTCCAGGGCATTCTTAATGACTTCCCTGATTTCTTCGGGGGTGAAAGGCTTGGGGATATAATCAAAGGCTCCATTTTTCAGGGCTTCCCTGGCCGTATCCACGCTGGCATAACCGGTAAAGATGATCACCGTGGTGTCGGGCCTTGACTTCCTGAGCCGGGTCAGGACTTCCATTCCCCCGATTCCCGGCATCTTGAGGTCGGTGACCACCAGGTCAAAGTCCTGGTTGAGAGCCTTGCTGAGTCCCTCTTCCCCGGACAGGGCCGTATCTATTTCGTAGCCCGAGCCGGCAAAGATCCGGCGGCAGCTCCGCAGGACTATTTCTTCGTCATCGATGAACAGGATTCGCGGTTGGCTCATTTTCTTTTCCTCCGGCCGGTTTTCATTCCACCGGCAGCTTTATGGTGAATTCTGTCCCCTCGCCCACCCGGCTGCTTACTTCTATCGTTCCGTTGTGCCTCTTGATCACACCGTAGGCCATGGCCAGGCCCAGGCCGGTTCCCTTGCCCTTTTCCTTGGTGGTGAAGAAGGGTTCAAAAATTCTCTTCAGGTTTTCCTCGCTTATGCCAACGCCGGTATCGGCCACCCGGACAATCACCAGGTTATTTTCCCGGTCATAATGGGTCGATATGGTCAGCCGCCCGCCCTCGGGCATGGCATCGGCGGCGTTAACCGCCAGGTTATTGATCACCGAGCGGAACTCGTCGGCATCCACTTTGACCACCGGGAGGTTCGGGTCCAGGTTTTTTATTATTTTAACATTCTGAAAGTTGACATGTTTTTCCAGCAGGCCCAGGACTTCCCCGATCAGGACATTCAGGTCGGCCCCCATCCTTTCGGGCTTGTAATCCCGGGCGAAATCCAGCAGGCCCCGGACAATCTTGCGACAGCGCAGGGTTTCTTCCTTGATGGTCCTTAAATCTTCTTCGTAAGGAGTACCTTTCATCTCTTCCAGCAACAGGCTGCTGTAAGTCAGGATGCCGGTCAGCGGATTGTTAATCTCATGGGCAATGCCCGAGGCCAGGCGACCGACCGAGGCCAGCTTTTCCGAGCGGAGAATGGTTTTTTCGGCCAGTTCTTTCAGCCGGCGGTCACGGTCCTCGATGGCCCGGACCATCTCATTGAAATGTTCTTCAACTTCACGGATTTCGGCGCTCTCGTCGGGAGGGATCTCCAGCAGATGATAATTCCCCCGGGCAATCTCGGCCGTGGCCCCGATCATCCGGTTGATGGGCCTGGTATAAAGGTTGACCAGGTAGGTCGACATGTATATGGCAATCCCGGTCATCAGGAATATGAGAAGGAAATAAAGGATGGTCGTCCGCCGCAGGATGCCTGAGAACTTGCTCTCCAGGATGCCCACATAGAGCATGCCCACCGGCTGGTTTTCGATATCGGTCAGCCGGGTGTAACCGGAAAGGTAATAATCGTTGACCACGAAAGCCCGGCCCAGCCAGTCCCGGCCCTGTTCGTAAACCTGGCGGAAGACTTCTTCCGAGACCAGGGTGCCCACCGCCCGCCGGCCGTTGCGGTCAACGACATTGGTGGCCACCCGGACGTCGTCGACGAAGATGGTGATGGTGCCGACATCCTTGCCCTTTATTTTTTCTTCCTTGAAAATCAGGTTCTTGAACCGGTCGACAAAGCGGTCGTTATTATTGAGCAGGACGGCCGCATAGAGCACGCCCACCAGGCGGTAACCCTGAAATATGGGCGAAACCGTTTTCAGCACCAGGGCCCTTTCTTCCATCTCCCTTTTCTGGGTCCTGGCCCTGGGCGTGGGGACGACGCTGATCAGGGTTCTCTCGGCCAGGTCCGGTCCTTCATTCTTGATGTTTTCGTAACCGAGGATGCCGGTTCCGGCAGCCGGCTTTCTGTTGCTCAGAACCCACTGTATATACTTGTAATGGCTCACGCTGTCGCCGTAGGCCTCAAAGTTATTGGCCCTGACCAGGATGGTGCCATCCGGTCTTACCACATTGACGATGTCGAAGCCAAACTCCTGCTTGATCTGGACCAGCTTGTCAAACAGGTACTCCCTGTTTCCCGAGGCCGTGGCACTGACGATCTCCGAAGTCCGGGCCAGGTACTCAATTATTCCGGCCCGGTTCCGGATTTCTTCCTGGTAGAGGTCGCTGATGGCCTTCAGGCTGTTCCTGACATTATCGTAGGCTTCCCTGATAACGTTGCGGTTGATGGAATTAACGCCAAGATAAATGGACAAAGCGCCCATCAGGAAGACGATGGTCAGCAGGCCGAAAATCAGCTTGAAGCGGAGGCTGGACCTCAGCGAATCAAGCTTCCGGGCGAGCTCTTCCAGCTTCATCTTTGCCCTTCCAGGTTCCTTGAAATTTTTTCCAGGAGTTCTTCCACTTCCACCGGCTTGGTCAGAAACTCGTTGTGGCCGGGAAGGAAGCTCTCTTCCTGGTCCAGGGAAAACCGGGAGTTGGTGACCTGGTCGATGGCGGTCAGGATGATGATGGGGATATCCCTGAAGTCCCGGTACTTTGAATCCGGTCGGTCGCTCCGGATTTTATAAA
>JABLWX010000021.1 GCA_013178315.1 Candidatus Aminicenantota bacterium | reverse complement strand
GAAGCAATCCAGCAGCTCTCCTTTTTCCTGTTTCATCAGTGCGCCGTAATAGGTCCATTCGTGCCCGGAATAGGGGGCAGCGAAAAGAACCGTGGGCTTTTTGAATTTCAGGATGGCTTCCAGGATGGGGGTTATCCAGATGGTCAGGTGAATGGCCAGGATGCCGTCAGCTTCCTTGATTTTATCCGCCTGTTGCAGCACATCTTCGGGCTTGCTGGCCAGTATATTGACCACGAAATCCACATCGGCAAATTCTTCCTTCATCTGGCTGAAGTGATTTTCATAGGATTTGATTTCTTCCTGAAGGTTAAGAGACGGCTTGGGCCAGTGGGGCGCGGGCATTCCCATGTAAATTTTGGCCACCTTGACTTTTGTCCGGCCGCCGGGACTGACCAGGCCTTTAGCCAGAGGAGAAGTCCACGGCGGGGACTGAGCCTGGCGAGAACCGGTTTTGACCAGTCCTGGCGCTACGGCCAGGGCCGCACTGCTTCCGGCCGAAATTTTTAAAAAATCACGCCTTTTCAATGCCTTCATGATTTTTGCCTCCGGGAATAATCGGGGATTAAAGAGCCAATCATCACGTCCAGCTTAACATAACAGGAGAGCTCAAGGCAATTTTTTACGAGGGCGATTGATAACGAGCTTTAGCCCTGCGGCTCTGTGTTTTAGGGAATTCGTTTTGAATTTGATTTTTTATTTTAATTTATTTTGCGTTGATGAAGCCTCGTAATTTTTCAGGCGGCGGTCCAGAATTCTGAGAGCGCTTCGGCTTGCTCCAATACCGTCTGCGTTGCCTTCTCCTGCTTATCCGGCGGGTAGCCATATTTGCGCAAAATCCGTTTGACGATTACCCGCAACCCGGCCCGAACACTCTCTCTTACCTGCCAATCAATGGTCACATTATTGCGCACTGCCGCAACCAGCTCCCGGGCAATTGTCTTTAGCGTTTCGTCGCCCAGCACCCGCACGGCGCTGTCACTCGTTTCGAGCGCATCGTAAAAAGCCAGTTCTTCCTCTGTCAACCCAAGTTTTTCTCCTCGCCTATCCGCCTCCCGCATTTCTTTGGCCAGATTAATCAATTCCTCAATTACCTGAACTGTCTCAATGGTTCTATTCTGGTAACGTCTTATCGCCTGCTCCAGCATCTCGGCAAACGAGCGCGCCTGAACAACATTTTTTCTACTCCTCGTCCGTATCTCACCTGTAAGCAATTTCCTGAGCAGCTCCACAGCCAGATTTCGATGCTCCATTCCTTTTACTTCAGCCAAAAACTCATCAGAAAGAATAGAAATGTCAGGTTTTTTCAACCCCGCAGCCGCGAAAATATCAATCACCTTCTCTGGCGCAATCGCTTTGGAGACGATTTGTTGGATAGCGTGGTCGAGTTCATCTTCCGGCCTGGCATCTCCCGGCGCTCGCTTGGCCACCACCGACCTGACAGCCTGGAAGAAGCCAACATCATCGCGAATCCGCATTGCCTCCTCATGGGGTACAGCCAGCGCAAAAGCCTGCGATAGCTCCGTCACTGCCTTTAGCAGCCTCTCTTTCCCGTTTTCCTGGGCCAGGATATGCTCCTGGGCTGCCGGCAATATTTTCACCCTTTCCTCTGGAGTTCCCGTCACCCAGACTGACCAATCAAACCCGTGGAAAAGTCCGCAACATATCTCGTATTTTTCCAGCATAACGGCCACCGCCTCCTCCTGCTCGAGGGAAGCTTTTCCGGTCCCACCGCTTCCAGTATATGCCGCCAGGGCCTGTCTCAACTGGTCAGCCAGTCCAAGGTAATCCACTACCAAACCGCCTGGTTTATCCCTGAAGATGCGATTAACCCGCGCTATGGCCTGCATAAGGCCATGTCCTCTCATCGGCTTATCCAGGTACATTGTGTGCAGGCTGGGCGCATCAAATCCTGTAAGCCACATATCACGTACGATGACCATTTTTAATCCGTCCTGCGGATCCCTGAATCTATTGGCCAGCCTTTCCCTTCTTTCCTTGTTTCGAATATGGGGTTGCCACTCCACCGGGTCTGCAGCAGAGCCCGTCATTACAACCTTGATATATCCCTTATCGTCATCTTCGTGATGCCACTCCGGCCGCAGATTGATAATTTCCCTGTACATTTCAACGCAAATTCTCCGGCTCATACACACAACCATCGCTTTGCCATCAAGGGCCTCCAGCCGCTTCTCCCAGTGGTCAATCAGGTCCCTGGCAATCATCCGCAGGCGTTTTTCTGTTCCGACGATTGCCTCAAGCTGAGCCCACTTTGTTTTGAGTCGTTCTTTTCTCTCGACTTCTTCGCCCTCGGTTACCACCTCAAATTCAGGATCTATTTTTGGCCGCTCCGCCTCGTTAAGCTCGAGTTTGGCCAGCCGGCTTTCATAATAGATTGGCACGGTGGCGCCATCTTCCACCGCCTGCTGGATATCATAAATGCTTATATAATCCCCGAACACCGCCCTCGTATTTCTGTCCGTAAGTTCGATTGGTGTTCCGGTAAAGCCGATAAAAGAAGCATTAGGAAGAGCGTCCCGCATATGCCTGGCAAACCCGTCGATGAAATCATACTGGCTGCGATGAGCCTCGTCGGCAATGACTACGATATTGCGCCGGTCTGAGAGCGTAGGATTCCTGTCGCCCTTTTCCTCAGGAAAAAACTTCTGAATGGTGGTAAAAATTACGCCTCCAGCTTCTACCCTGAGCTTCTCTCTTAAATCAGCCCGGCTTTCCGCCTGGACCGGTGGCTGTCGCAACAATTCCTGGCAGCGGGCGAAATTCTTGAAAAGCTGGTCATCAAGGTCATTTCTATCGGTAATGACCACTATCGTGGGGTTGTTCATTTCCGGATGAACAATGATGCGCCCGGCGTAAAAAGCCATGCTCAAGCTCTTGCCAGCCCCCTGAGTATGCCAGATAACGCCAATGCGCCTGTCGCCTGGTTTAGCATCTCTTGGTTTTGTTACTATCCCTGGTCGTTCTTCGCCTGGCTCCTCGCCCTTTCTTAACCCATGAAGCCGGCTCGCCCTCAATGTCTCTTCCACAGCCGCATTAACCGCATGAAATTGGTGATAACCTGCCATTTTTTTTAGCAGCTTGCCGCCGCCCCAGTCTTCAAAAACGATAAAGTACCGCAAGAGATCAAGAAATCTTCGCTTTTCAAACACTCCCTGAATAATAACTTGAAGTTGAGGCCAGCTGGCATCAGCAATTTGCTTTCCTTCTATTGTTCTCCAGGGCAAAAACCATTCGCGGTCAGCTGTTATGGTTCCGATTCTTGCTTCCACACCGTCTGAAATAACGATGGCCCCATTAAAAGCAAACAGAGAAGAAATCTCTTTTTTGTATGTCTGAACCTGCTGAAACGCTGTCCAGATAGTGGCTCTTTCGTCAGCCGGATTTTTTAGTTCGATGACAGCCACGGGAAGGCCGTTTATAAACAGGACAATATCTGGACGTCGAGTATGTTTATTCTCGGCCACAGTAAATTGGTTAACAGCAAGCCAATCGTTGTTATCAGGGTCATCAAAATCTATTACTCTGGCTTGCGTACCGGCAATGGTTCCATCATCGCGTCGATACTCAACCGTGATTCCATCAACGATTTTTCGGTGGAACGAGCGATTCCTCGATTCGAGAGTTGCCCCCTCGGGCCGGGTTATCTTTTTGAAGGCGTCGTATAGCACGTCAGGAGGAAGCAGCGGATTCAATCGGTCGAGGGCATCGCGGAGGCGTTGCGATAATACCACCTCGCTGTAGTCGCGCCGTTCGGCGAATAGTTGATCAGGCGCAAGGCTGGGCCCATAGGCAATACCCCAGCCCATGGCCTCCAGCCAGGCCAGGGCCGCAGATTCGACGGTGGATTCAGTAAAGCTGTAATTTGTCATTTAGCTTCTTCTTTATTATCGGCGTCCTTAGTACCTTCCCAGAGTATACAGATAGCTTCAACGTCGATTGACGGAGCCTGATCGGCCACCCAATACCGATAGAACTTCGGGTCGCGGCTCCTTGGCACAGGCCGAGCTTCTCGGATACGCACGAGGGCAGGGGCTGGAACGCACTCGCCAAG
The DNA here is from genome assembly GCA_013178315.1 of Candidatus Aminicenantota bacterium. Taxonomy (GTDB): domain Bacteria; phylum Acidobacteriota; class Aminicenantia; order Aminicenantales; family Saccharicenantaceae; genus Saccharicenans. The sequence continues at coordinate 31,580 of JABLWX010000021.1, read as the reverse complement.
AACGAGTGCGGTCTGCGGAGCGAGTGCTGGGATTTGCTCAAGCATCGGTCCGTAAATACCTGGCACGATTTCCTTAAAGTACCGGAGGTCTTCCGGGTTTTGTAAACGGTGTACGATAAAACTATTACACTGTGACAAAACCGTCTTGGACAGCTCGCTCGGACGCTGAGAAGCTACCACCAGACTAAGACCGTACTTTCGCCCTTCACGTGCAATCCTCTCGAAGACAGTCCGCGATATGGATTCGTCTTCTGAAGACCTCGGTTGCTGGATATAGTTTTGTGCTTCTTCCAAGACCAGCACGACAGGGAAGGAACCTCGTGCTCCTTCGCCGCCATGTTCACCAAGACGTTGCAGAAATTCGAGAATGAGCCGGCCGATCAAGGCTGTGACGTTCTCAAGCACTTCTGTTGCAAGTAGGCTGAGATCAAGTATCACCACATCGAAGGCACTCTCCTTGTTGCGCTGGCGGTCATAGAACGGCAACACTCCCTTCGGCAGATCTGCTTCGCTTGTCAACTTTATATTTGCTTCTGCAGCTGGCCCGATGCCCAATATATCGCGTAGAAATGTCGCTAAGGCATGCGACGGTTTTGGTAGCGCCTCTCCTACAGGCCCGAAAAGAAAATCGAACCTACGATCAGCCAGCAAACGGTCGATACGCAACAGCATCGTCCCACAATAGTCGCGCGCCCTGGCTCCACCTGATTCTTCACGACGCAGCACCTGTTCTAGATAGAGAGAACGGAACTTTAGTTTATCAAAGTGAAATGGGGCGTCTGCCGACCGTCCAGAGCTCCCACCGCCTTCGCCGATGTGCGCCCCAGTCAGCTTCTGATAGATTGGATCCATTGCATCTTGGATCGCCTTCCTTGCATCAGCGGGAAGCACCTTGGGGAATTTGTTGTCGTCTATAAACTTCGTTGCGTTTTCTATGATTTTACTTAGGGCATTGTCCACATCTTCCTTGGTTATTTTGTAAGTGCCCATTGCTTCAGTCCATGCTTCTGTCAAGTCGTCTTGGTCGATCCGCCTCTTGAGCCCCTCGGCCAGGTCACGCACATCTCTCGATGTCCTTTCATCCTTTCCGGACAGCGACCAGATCCGATTGAACTCGTGGATTAGTTCCTCTCGCAGGAGGGCAAGCTGGGATACCGCATCGGCTTCATTTCGGGAGATCCGTAAAGCCTCAAGGAGAACGGGTCGCTGCACGCCCTTCGATGCCTGAAACAGCCTAACAAAGTCCTCAGCATTCATGAACCAGTACGGAATCACGAGCCGGTCGGCTGTAATGCTTGGGTCAGAGGGTATGAAGAGAGTGCGCCGCGTCGCGGCTTCTTCCCAAGTGCCGTCCTCCTTTTGCTTCTGGAATGCTGTTCGGTACTCGCCGTTCGTATCCAGAATTACGAATGTCGTCCGCTTAACCGCCTGTTGCTCGTGAATCGCCTGGATTAGACTTGCGATGGTGCAAGATTTGCCAGAACCAGTGCTTCCTAGGATCGCAGCATGTTTGCCGAAGAACGCGTCGGGGTCGATCCGGATCGGTCGCCCCTGCATGACAACAGACTCTCCAATCGGGATGCAGCAGCCTGGCTTATCAGAATCTGGGTTTTTATCGCCTGCTTGTTCGACAGGGCCGAAGATGGCATCCAAATCGGATCGCCCGGCCAGGTGAACAGGACTATCAAGCACCGGAAACAGTGACACTCCTTGACGAAATACGCTCCCATCAATGGTACCGATGAGCGTGGCCTTCATCAGGCGGCGGGCAGCAGGAAGTGCAACCATCGTCCGGTCTGCCTTCATCTCCGCTTCTTCAACCAGGACAATGCGCGTTACCATAGCAACTAGGCGCCTCGCGCCCACGGGGATAATCACATAGGAGTTGATCCGACCGACTTCTTGGGGCCCCTCGTAAGTGATCCGGCTCATCCCCTTCAGGTCGCGGTTCAGTTCAATAGTTACCTGCGCCGTATCGACGGCAACCACACGTCCAATTTCAAAGTCAGTCGCCATCGGTTGCACCTCCCTGCGATGGTTTGTCCTTAGAAAGCGCACGGTAGGTTGCGATCACCTTTTGCCGTACTTGCTCATCCTGCAAGTCTGGAAGTAATTGACCTACAAAGCCCGAGAAGGTGCCAAGTGTCGGCCCCTGAGCGATCCAGACACGATGGTCCTTTTGCTTTTTGAGCACCTGGACAAACTCGCTTTTCGGATCCGGATCTACAATCACTAAAGTAAAGCTCGGGACCGCCAGTGCCTGCCTAATAATCGCATTCACGTGTTCGTCGCCGAATCCGTACCCGATCACAAACAGTACTGATTGTGGGCGCACAACGGCTGCTGCAAAACGACGGAACAGCTCGGAATAAGGCAGGCCCAGCGTTTCGCCATATTTGGTAGGCGTCGGGTAAATCAACAACGGATCGGTAGTTTTGGGATCAAACCGCTCCGACTGCACTCCATAGGGATTGTCAATCGTTGGCTCAGTTCGGCGCCAAGTGATTGAGCCGTGCAATTTGTAGAGATGTAACACGCGGTCGAAGCGATGGACGCAGCCCTCGGTCGTCTCGGCCGGGAAGTACAGGTCCTGTTCGTAGCTTTCAGGACGAAATAAGCGACGTTGTGTCCCAACGAAACCATCCAGCAAAACGACGCCCTCCGCGTCGGCAGCCTGCTCGACGAGTGTATCGTAGTTCAGCGTAAAGAGGTTCACCCGCTTGAGGTTTAAAGGTCGAGTCAACAATTCACGAATCAGCGTTCTATAAGACACCAGTCCCTGCTCTTTCCCATCAACAGGAAGGACACACGTTTTCGCCAGGGCGTGCGTCGCATGCTGAAGCGCTTCATCGAGATCTTTGGCCTTAGCATTGATCGCCAGTGAGCCGTCAATTCGCAAGTGGCCACCAACCGCCGGCAATGCAGCACGCCACTGATGAAGTTGGGCCAGCACTTGCTCGAAGTTGGCCGTAAGTACCGTAGGATTCGGGCTGTTCATTTCCTGCCGACGCTTGAGTATAGCTTCGCGCGTGGTCGGGCTGTTGTGATCTCCGCAGCCCCAAATGGCCAGATAGAACAGAGCTAACCACCGTCGAATCCGCGGATTGGTTGATTCCAAAATACCTTCCGTCTGCAAGGCCTTTTCGAGGTCGGGCGGAACGGATCCGATCAATTGCCCACCGCACTCGACGGATGCCCCTGCTCCAAGGAGAAGGGATACAGTGTCCGTCTTTAAAAGTGTACCGATGCGAATTCTAATTTCCTCGAGAGCTTGTTCGACCTTGCGGTCGTTTTCCTCAGACCGACCGCCAGCCTCACCAATGACTTGGGGCAATTTTGGGAGCAATTCCTCACCACCGACCCAAAATTGGTCCTTCTTGGCAGTTTCTTGTTTCCTCTCATTTTCGCTCATAATCCTCTCTCCCTTAAAAAAAGCTCCGCATCCTTCACCCGCAGCTCTCCAGAGATTAGCTTGGGCAGCAGCGTATCGCGAATGGCAGCAAGGGTGCGCGATTCGTTCAAACTAGAAGCCAATTTTTCTAAAAAAGGAGCGACATTTTCTCCAAACCTTTTTGCCAATTTATTTGTTGGATGAAGAACGCGTATATTTCTTGCGTCTGTTTGTGATATGAATGGTTGTGCGGAACCGCGAAGAGGCCAAATATTAGTTCCATTTGTTGCAAAGTATAAGTACTCTGTGGAGATATCAGAAACAGTTGACCAAAATCTAATAGTGTTTTTTATACAAGACCATTTACCCCTTGCCAGCCAAGTTCGACCAGCATTAACGCCAATTGCACTGAGCACTACACCAACGAGATCGAAATCGTAGTATGGAAGATACCCATCAGGACCTTTAGCGCTGTAAGCCAAGTAACCATCTTGAACATAGGAATCCTTTGTTACATTAGTATCACCCCAATTAACATCCGCTATATCACCAAGATATGACCACTCCCATCCCTCGGGGATCTCGCCGAGTTCGGAGTCCACGAGGCGGGAGGGGAAGAGGTCGTAGAGGTGGGCGGGCAGGCCGGGGAGGGATTCGCCGCGGCGCCAGCGGCCTTCCATCTTGGCGCGGACGGGCTCAAAATCCACAAACCAGGCCTTGAAGATTGCATGTGCCATCGCCTCCAGCGTCTCGCTCATCCGCCGGTTCAGCTCGATTTTGTCGTCCAGCGTGCCGAGGATGTGGGCAACGGCGCGCTGCTCGAAGAGCGGAGGAACACGAATCTTAATATTCGCAAGTGCAGATCCGCTTAATTCTTTGAAGGTTGAACCGCATGCATTTCGCTCTAACTCATCGATATTTGCTTTGAGCCAATAATATATAAACTCGGAGTCAAAACCATTTTTAGGAACAAGGCTACGAAAGCCTTGGTTTGTAGCAATAGGATTCTTGGCGATTGCCAAGTAGCCAATGGGGGCCCGTGTCGAAAGAACAACCGCTCCGACCGGCAATAACTTGGAAGAACAGCTTGCCAGTCCCTTTTCTGATAAGTTGCGCTCACCTCGAGAGATGTGGCGGTCGTGCGGGCCGGCCAAGTCCTTAGGTGTTAACCAAGGTATATCGCCGTCAAAGTTCGTAGGGTCTGAAGTCGACGGCGTGCTTCCGCCTACAATATCAGCGATATCGCCGATTCGATATTCTTGCCACTCAATAGGCATCCGTTTGCTCCTTAAGATACAACGGCAAGAGCGAATTTAAATAAGTATCTCCTCTTCACAGCCGCTCCGTGCCTTCGCTCAGAATCGTTAAGTATCTATCATACGAGAAAACCCTGTTTCTCTGCCGGCCGGTGATCTCGCGGACAATACCGAGTTTGATGAGATTGTCTATAGCCTTCGATGCCGACGGGAAAGTAGCTCCGGAGCGCTTGCACACCTCATTGATTGTCAGCAGGGGCCGGCTACGGAAAGCGCCGAATACGACCGCCGCTGTCATCGCTGCCCGTCCGAGGCCTCTTATTCGCTCCTCGTCTTCCTTGAATAGAGTCACGAGCCGCCAGGCCGTGTTCACGGCGCCGTCAGCCGTCTGCTCAACCCCCTCCAGAAAGAAATCGAGCCAGGCTTCCCAATCGCCGTCGGAACGTACCAGGTCCAGCAGCCGGTAGTATTCATCGCGGTTCTTCTTGAAATAAAGACTTAAATAAAGAAGCGGCCGCGTGAGAACGCCGCCGTGATGAAGAAGGAGCGCTATCAACAGGCGGCCGATGCGGCCGTTGCCGTCGAGGAGAGGGTGGATCGTCTCAAACTGGACGTGCGCCAGCGCTGCTTTGACGAGCGTCGGATAGGGCGTGTGCTCGTCGTGGATGAAACGCTCCAATTGGGTCATGCAGTCTGCGACGAAAGCGGGTGGCGGCGGCACGAAATGGGCTGTTCCCGGCCTCGCGCCTCCAATCCAGTTTTGAGAGCGACGGAATTCTCCCGGAGACCTTTCACTGCCTCTGCCGCTTGAAAGAAGCTTAGCCTGCATTTCCCTGATAAGCCGGTTGGAAAGGGGAAAGCCTTCACCCAGCCGCGCCACCCCGTGATCCAGCGCAGCCACATAGTTTGAGACCTCGACGACATCATCTAACGGGACGCCCGGGGCTTCTTCCAGTTCGAATAGCATCAGGTCGGCAAGAGAAGACTGCGTTCCCTCGATCTGCGAGGAAAGAACGGCTTCCCTGCGGACATAGGAATAAAGAAAAAGGTCCGGGTCGGGAAGGAGAAGCGTTATGCTGTCAAGCCGGCCCAGGGCCAGCGTTGCTCTTTCTAGCAGCCGTTGACGAGAATTGGACAGTTCGAGCGGTGGCTTTGGCGGCAGGGGGTCGGGAATGAAGGCGCGGACCTGTTCACCCCCCACAAGCGTCACTTCATAGCGCCCGGTAATTCCTCTCCTCAACTAAGTTCCCCTTAATTAATCATCCTTTAATAAGCGCCTCCATTATTAAAGGATAAGCCATTTTTCTTTAATAAGCAACACGTTTTTCCCAACCTCATATCAATCGTCTCCCAGGGGAAAGCCGAGGTTTTTGAGGTTAGCGGCGATAGCCGCATCCAGCTTAGCGGCCTCGGCTTGCTGCTCACGCAGCTGAGCCACCAGCCGCTGCATCTTTTCCGCGAATGGCTCGCCGTCGTCTTCCTTTTTTTCAGCGCCAACATAACGACCGGGGGTAAGCACATAGCCATGCTTTCGTATTTCTTCGAGCGTAGCGGATTTACAGAAGCCGGGTATATCCTCATATTTTTTATCGGCCCCCTTATCTCCCCGCCAGGCATGGTAAGTGCCGGCAATCTTTGCGATGTCATCCTCAGTCAATTCACGATGCGTTCTGTCGACCATTCGGCCCATTTTTCGGGCATCAATGAACAGGACCTGGCCCCTGCGGTCTCTGAAGCGGCCATTTTTTTTGTCCCGGGCGAGAAACCAGAGGCAGGCGGGAATCTGGGTGGAATAAAACAGTTGCCCGGGAAGGGCAACCATGCAGTCAACCAGGTCGGCTTCGATGATGTTTTTCCTGATTTCGCCTTCGCCGGATTGGTTGGAAGACATTGAGCCGTTGGCCAGGACAAAACCGGCAAGACCGGTTGGCGCAAGATGGTAAATGATGTGCTGAACCCAGGCAAAGTTAGCGTTACCCACGGGCGGAACACCGTATTTCCAGCGCTTATCTTCTCTCAAGAGCTCGCCCCGCCAGTCGCTAACGTTAAAAGGTGGATTGGCCAGGATATAATCGGCCTTCAGGTCGGGAAAACGGTCGTTGTGGAAGCTATCGCCATGGGCGATCTGGCCTTCAATTCCCCGGATAGCCAGGTTCATTTTAGCCAGGCGCCAGGTGGTGTAATTTGATTCCTGGCCATAGATGGCAATGTCGCCGAGGCGGCCGCCGTGGGCCCGGATGAACTCCTCGGATTGAACGAACATTCCTGATGAACCGCAACAGGGGTCATAGACACGGCCCCTGAATGGCTGGAGCATTTCAACGAGGAGGCGGACGATGCACCGCGGCGTGTAAAACTCTCCGCCCTTTTTGCCCTCAGCGCTGGCGAACTGGGACAGGAAATATTCGTACACGCGGCCAAGAATATCCTTCGAGCGACTTTCTTCGTCACCGAGACCAATGTTGCTGATGAGGTTTATAAGCTGGCCGAGCCGCTGCTTATCGAGCGCCGGGCGAGCGTAATCCTTCGGGAGAACTCCTTTAAGGGAAGGATTGTCCCGTTCGACCGCGTCCATGGCTTCGTCGACAAGCTGGCCGATAGTCGGCTGAACAGCGTTATCTTTAAGGTGGGACCAGCGAGCTTCAGGAGGAACCCAGAAAACGTTAAGAGCGCGGTATTCATCGGGGTCTTCGGGGTCGGCGCCCTGAGAGCGTTCGGCCTCGAGCCGGGCATGAAGCTCTTCAAATGAATCCGAGATATATTTGAGGAAGATCAGGCCAAGGACAACATGTTTGTATTCGGCGGCATCCATCGAGCCCCGGAGGGCGTCAGCCGCCTCCCACATCTTCTTTTCAAAGCCGAGAGTGGCGCCGTTATTTAGTGCAGGATTATTCTTGTTTGTATCTCGCGTTCTTCGCCGTCCCATGTTACCTCTGCTGTGATTAATCGATTATTTGGTAAAATTATATTCGATTCCCATCAGCACATCAAAATGTAATTAAGTGAGTCTATTCGTGCTCTGAAAGGAAAGCAAAACCAGTTCTTAACACAGAACCGATATTCTGACCCTCTCTCCTGCATATATTTTTAATTATCTATTAAAAATCGATTTCTAAGAGAATCCCCTTTTGAGGTGAATTTTAAATCTTTTCATTTATTATAAAAGAGAGGGGGAGGGGTGGGGTTACCCTCGGGTCTGCCGGCCATCATAACTCAGCACTCTACAAGAAATCGGTGGCATATTCCTTTTTCCCGGACTTTTGCCGGATTCTCCGGTCAGGTTAGGGTTGTTGATGATTAGATATTCAGGATTCGATTCTGTCCTTTATCTCCCACAGGCCGGTGATCATCTGGCGGACGCGGGCCCGCAATTGATTTAGCTCGGGTTCGCTGGCTTCGGCCAGGTTGAGATGGACGCAATCATTCCTGGTGTCCCACCATTTTTGTATGTCTTCTTTCACCTGGTCGCTGAAAACCTTCCTGAGAGCCAGCTCCTCGAGTTTCTCGGGCATCGGACCCGGCGGATAGATTTTGTGCCTGGTCTGGAGTTCAGAAAATAGCCTGTTAATAAGGCATTCCAGTTCCTTTCCGGCCAGGATGCCGGCTATCTCCGGGTCGTTTTCCAGGAAGGACTCGGCCAGGTCCAGGTAGTAGATATTTTCCTGTCGGATATTCCTGAGAGCGTTGCGGGCTGAAATTTTCTTGACCAGGTTTGGTCGCTCCAGGTAGTCAAGATAGATTTGATGGTATTCAGGGTTTTGCCTGATGTAGCCTTCATTGAGCAGGCAGCAGAGGGCAAAAAGGGCCATGTCCACGTCAGCTATCCGCTCCAGGCCATATTCTTCCTGGAGTTCGGTGAGGTTTTCCAGGTAAACCAGGTATTTTCTGACCGGGGTTTCGGCCTTGATGGACAGCAGGTTCTCCACCGGGGCGCTGTAAATTCCGTAATGCTGCGGGCAGATGACCCGGAGCAGGCAGGACAGGACCTCTATGTTCTTGAAGATATCAAAAAGCTTCTGGACCAGGTCCTGGTCCCGGGGCTGGATGTTCCGGAAAGCTCCTTTCAGAACTTCGAGCTCCGGCCCGATCAACTTCGGCAATTTCCACCAGGCCGGGAAAAGGTTGTCGCGCTCCAGCATCTCCAGGTGCTGGTTGGAAAACTCTTCCCGCCCCAGGCGAACCGGCTCCATGGATTTTTCCAGCCGCTTGAAGTCCAGGGTGCCGCCATATTTCAGGATGGCCACTTCCTGGTAGCAGGGCAGAAGTTTTTTCAGGTCGAACTGGCTCATTTCAGTTAATTTAATCCGGTTCGGGTTTGTTAATTTCCGGGCTCCGCTTCTATAATTTATTAAAAAAAGGGATTTTTCAACAAAAAAGTTCTTTCCGGCCAAGACCTGTTCTTTAGTCTGAGGGGTCGGTATGAGAGCGGCGGGATACTGGAAATTTAATGGCTGGACCTGGATTATGGGCGCATCTTCCGTAAAAGTCCGGCTAAAGTCAGCCGGCTTAAATAGAATTGCCCCCTTTCGCAGCAAGGGGCGACACCATTATTGACGGAGGCTTATTTTGCAGCAACTTCCAGGATTTTTTTCTTGTTTAACTCTCTTCTGGTCTCAAAATCAAGGGCCGGGTCATCCAGGTGAAAAACTTCCCCGGAAGAATCCAGGATTACCACAAACGGCTCCAGCCTGACCCGGAATCGCCTGAACAGGGTCTTGTTCCTGTCTTCGATTACCGGATAGCTGAAGGAATAGCGGCGGATGAATTGAACCAGCCGCTCCCGGTTTTCGGCAGAGACGCCAACCAGAGTGACCGGCAGAGCCATCCCGTCCACAAAATCCTTCATCTCAAAGAGTTCTTCCCAGCAGACATGGCAGGTCAGCGATATGAACACCAGGACCAGGGGCCCTTCCCGGTAGCCGGTGACCTCTTCGAGCGAGGAGAAAATGGCGGGCCCCCGGGTCTGGAGGTCGGCGGAAGGCAGGAGAACTTCAGGCCAAAAAATAATGAGCAAAAGAATAAGAACTGGGAGAATAACGACCGCTTTCTTCATTCCTGGTCCACCCAGTAGGCATAGAGTTCATCTTCCGAATTAATAACGTAGAAGGTTGAGCCGTCGGTGGTCAGGAGACGGACGGCCTGGGGAAATCTTATTTTTTCGACTACCTGGCCATTGCCGTCGATAACGAAGACTTCTTTTCCCGGAACAAAGTCACCCCGGGCATCTTTATCCGGGACCTGGAGGTAAAACTTATCCCCGTGGTGGGCTATATTCCAGCAGATTATGGTGATTTGTTTTTTCCCGCTTTTGAGAGGGATCTCGACACGGTGAAGGGGATAGAACTCATCCAGTTTAATTTTTCCCGTTATCCTTCCGTCGGCATCAATTTTCAGGATTTGAGGGTCGTTGTATCTATGAACTAAGTAGATGTTTCTGCTAGAGTCTTTTTTCAGGAAGACTTCGTTTATCAAGCTGAAATAAACCTTATCGGGTGAAGGAAAAGGGGTGACTGACTGCCATTTCTTTGTTCCCCGGGAATCGTAGCAATAAAGAATGGGTTCTTTGTCAGTAAATGGTTTGGGTCGGTTGGAAACGATGATCCTGTCTGCGGTGAGCACCACCAGGTGAACAGGCATTATGTCGGTTCTGAAACTGCTAAGAAGCCTTCCCTCCAAACTATAGATTTTTACCTGGCGATTGAAGAAATCGGCTACATAGATCCTGTTTTCAAAAAGGTCCAGGCCCATCGGAGAATCGAATTCCTCGGGTCCCTGTCCTTGCTTGCCGATGGTCATTTTTAGCCGGCCATCGGTTCCGATTAGCTTCAGGCAGTTTTCTCCGGATTCCGAAACCAGGAGTCCGGCCGGGGAAAGGTGCATGATGAAGGGCTTGAAGAAGAAAGGCCGGTCCTTGGCTCCGGCCAGCGGAAGCTCTCTGGCTGTCCGGATTTTGACCTGCTGCCCCTGTGTAGAATGTGGAATGATTATTAAAATAGTCAGAAGGAGCAACCCGATTAATCCGTCCGGGAACCTGGTTTGCCCTTTTGTTTTCGTCATCTTAATCCTCCTTCTATAAGTTTGCAAAAAAGGGGCCCTGACCTTTTTGGCCTGAGCCCCTTTTTTCCCCGCTGTTCAGATCATTATCGCCATCAGAATATAACAGGCGAGCCTTTGGTTGTCGCAGAGCTGGAGAGCAGCAACGGTGGCAAGAAAACTCGTGTCGGCAAGCAGAGCCCGGGCCACGCATCTCTCAAAGATTAAAAGGCAGATATCCTGTTTTTCAGTTGCCCGGGAGGTCGAAGGTGAACTGAGGAGGATTGACAATCCGATCAGGATGGCAAGGGCCAGAGCCAGTTTTCTTCTCACGAGTCCTCCTTGTTTAATCAGATGGCGTTAAGCAAGCATTTGCCCAGGGCGATGTCGCACAGGGTCAGGGCCATGGTGGTTCTTATTGGGCCGAAGTCAGACTCCAGGGCCCGGGCCCGGCATCTTTCCCAGTTGTCCCAGCAGGAATCGGCCGGGTTCACGGTCTGGCTGGCCAGGGGAATAAGCGAAAGTGTGGATAAAATAATAATTGTGCTCAGAGTAACGGCTAATGCCTTTTTCATGTTAACCTCCTTTCGCCAGGTTAAAGAGCAAGTGGCGTGCCAGCCATTATGACCCGACCCGGCATTTTTAGCATCTTTACCAAAGACGCATATAAAAATGGAATATTCTCATGGGGTGTACAAATCAGTCCCGAGGGCATCAACCATGGGTTCGAAGAGTGTTATATGGAGCGCTGGCCTAATCGGTATCAGCAATATGGTAGTATCACGATAGTGATTAACTTATCACAGTCAAAAGGTAATGAAGGCGGGCAATCAAGTTTCATTCCTGTTTGGAATAAATGGCAGCTTCCCACCCCTAATAGCCCGTGGCGTCAATGATCGTTGACCACCGTCTTCGGGAGTGACAAGAAGGCTTTACCTGCCAGACGCGAGGAAGCATTTAACACCACCCGGCGAGGCTTGATTTGAATGACCTCGACTTCGTCGGCCCTGCGCCCCAGGAACCGGTGTGGCTTTATTTTTAGGAAGGGTACTGGAAGGAGACAGGGGCCGCTTGGAGATCCCCGGATAATATCTTAACCAGGGAAGCCCGGTGCTCCGGAGCCAGAAAGATTTCGCTTCGAGGCCTGAGAAGGCGAAGACCAACCTGTCAATATTACAGCTGAACGAGCTATTTTCCCTATCCGGCCAGGCAGAAAGCCAGCCTGTCTTCATTAATATTTATGATGTGTTTTTTCCTGTCCGAGAATCGGCTCAGATCAGGAATTTGCCGTTCTTGGCTATGTATTTCCCCTTGGCGATGATGGTCACCTTGTCCACCAGGGCATCGTAGTGGTGCTTGCTCTTGTTCTTCCCGATTCCGTAGGAATCGCCGATGGCAAAGTGAACCGTGCCGAAGGCCTTTTCCGCTTCCAGCATGTTGGGGCAGATGCGGGCCCCGGGGTTGGTGCCGATGCCGAACTCGCCGATGATAAAACCGGTCTGGTCGGAGCCTATATTCTTCACTATGGCCTCGATGCCTTTACCCTTCCAGCGCAGGAGGCGGCCTTCCTTGAACTCCATCTCGCCATGGCCCAGCTTGTCGTCGATCAGGCTGATGACCAGCTTGCCGGTAAAGGTTTCTTCCACCGGGCAGGTGTAGCATTCGCCGGCCGGCAGGTTGCCGTGCTTGCCCTTTTTACCGATGTCGCCGTTGTCGTTGTGCCACTCCCGTCCCTTGACGCTGAAGCTGATGTTGGTTCCGGCTTCGTTTTCGATGATTACCCGGTCGGCATCTTTCATCGCCCTGATGACCTTCTTGGTGAACTCGTTCATCCTGGTGAAATCGATGTTGACCAGCCTTTCCATCATGTCCACGGTTATCCCGGGCATCATGCAGATGCGGCTGAGCTTCATCCCCTGGCTGACCATGAAGCCGCGGAAGGGTTTTTCCTGGATCCGGGCATCCAGGAGGTAGGTGATGACATCTGCCTTTTCCGTCAGCAGCTTGAACAATTTGGTGGGTTCGGTTATCGGCCGCAGGGTCTCGGTCATCAGGTAGGTGGTGGTTTCCGCTCCGGCCTTCTTGGCGTAAAAGGCCAGGGCTTCGGCTATTTCCATTTTTTGCTTATCGGTGACCAGGAGGAAGTTCTCCCCCGGTTTGAGCTTAAGGGACTGAAAGATGGCCTTTTCAGCGGCCTGGTAGAGTTTGGTGGCTTTCATTTATTCTTTCCTTTCTTTTAGTTCATTTTTCCTTTTTTGATTGCCAGTAGACGAAACCGACCAGCAGGATGAAGACCACCAGGCTGATGATTTCACCGTACTGGCTGAACCAGCCGGCCGGGGTTCCGTCAACCCACTTGCCGTTTTCCAGGACCATGGGTATGCCCAGGCTGACGTAGTGGTCAAGCTTGGCCAGCTTCAGGACGGCCAGGACAATTCCCATCAGGGCTCCGCCGGCGATGAAACCGGAAGAAATCAGCATGCCCCGGTTGTGCCTCTTCTCGGCCAGCTCCTTGTCCTGGCTTGATTTCTTAACCAGGTGGGACAGGAATCCGCCCACGAGAAGCGGGGTAGTCAGTTCCAGCGGCAGGTACATGCCGAGGGCCAGGGGCAGCGGCGGAATCTTGCAGAGCTCGGCCACCAGGGCAATCGAGGCCCCGATGCCGTAAAGCAGCCAGGTCACCGGCTCCTTGGACATCAGCGACCTGATGACCGCGGCCATCAGGTTAGCCTGGGGAGCGGCCAGGGCCCCGCTCTGGAAGGAGAAGGCCTTGTCCAGGATGAATATGGCCACACCCACGGCCAGGGCCGAAACCAGGATTCCGGTAAACTTGAACCTTTCCTGGTTCCGTGGCGTGGCTCCGATCCAGTAGCCGATCTTGAGGTCGGTGATGAAGCTTCCGGAAACGGCCAGGGCGGTGCAGACCACGGCTCCGATTAGCAGGGCGACACCCATGCCTTCCTGACCCGACAGTCCCGCGCCTATGAGAATGACACTGGACAGGATCAGGGTGATCAGTGTCATGCCCGAGACCGGGTTGGTGCCGACGATGGCAATGGCCGTGGCGGCCACCGTGGTGAACAGGAAAGACAGGACCAGGCAGATGACCACCCCGATCAGGGCGAATTTCAGGTTGGAAATCCAGAGGAAGTAGAAAAAGATGGCCACGGCCGTAACCAGGATGCCGGCGATGATGGTGGACATCTTCAGGTCGCGGTCGGTCCGGATGGTTTCGGCCGAAGCCTGCTTGCCCTTGAGAATTTCCTTGAAACCAAGGGAGAAGGCCCGGGCCATGATGGGCAGGGACTTGATTATTCCCAGCACCCCGGCCATGAAGATGGCCCCGATGCCGATGTAACGAACGTAGGTGGTGAAGATCTGGACCTCGCTCATCTGGGCGATGGGGATTTTCCCGGGATAGATGGCCTCGGTAAAATGCTGTCCGAGGAACCAGATGACCGGGATGAAGGCAAAGTGGGAGAGCAGGCCACCGGCCACGATGATGGCGTTGTAGCGCAGGCCGATGACATAGCCCAGGCCCAGGAAGGCGGACAGGGCGTCAATCTTCAGGACCATCCGGCTCTTTTCGGCCAGCCGGTCCATGAACGGCAGGAAGCGGAAGGTGATGACTTCGTCCCACAGCCGGACGCCGATGGACAGGAACTCGTAGATACCGGAAATTATTACTCCCAGAATCAGCGGCCTGGCCTGATCGCCGCCGCCTTCTCCCGAGACCAGGATCTCGGTGGTGGCCGTGGCCTCGGGGAAGGGCAGTTTCCCGTGCTGCTCAACGCAGAAATAGCGGCGCAGTGGAATCAGGAACAATATGCCCAGGCAGCCGCCCAGGAAAGTTGACAGAAAAATCTTGAAGATATCGATGGGCAGGCCGATGATGAACAGGGCCGGAATGGTGAAGATGGCCCCGGCCACCAGGGCTCCCGAGGCGGCCCCGATGGACTGGATGATGACGTTTTCCAGGATGGTATTCTTGCGGGAATAGGTGTAACCCAGGCCCACGGCCAGGATGGCGATGGGGATGGCCGCTTCGGGCACCGTTCCGACCTTAAGGCCCAGGTAGGCCATGGAAAAGGTGAAGAACAGGGCCATGAACAGGCCCCAGAGCACCGAGCGGGCAGTAACTTCGGGAATGAGCCTCTCGGCCGGAACCAGCGGGGTGTACTTTTCACCGGGTCCCAGCTCGCGGTAGGCTTCAGGCGGCAGGGATTTCTTGGCAGTCTCCATTTGCCCTCCTTAATAATTTAATTTTTATTTATTAAAAAGAGGGTTATTCGCCCAGCCTTCCCAGCACGTCATCCGTGACCCGGTTGAACAGGTTGTAGTTGACCTTGATTTTCATGTCCTGCCGGACCTTCTGCAGGTAGCTGTAAAGGAACATCTCCCGGTTCTGGTTGAGCAGGGTAGCCATTTCCTGGTCTTTGACCTTGGCGAAGTCTTCCCGGGTGACTTCCTTCCTCTCCAGCACCCTTAACACGGCATAGCCGCCGCTGGTCTCAAAGGGTTCGCTTGGCTGATTGAGAGGCAGGCTGAAAGCCAGCCTGTCCAGCTCGGTGGTATCGTCAATCAGGCTGAGATACTGCCCGCGCTTGTGAGTTTCAGCCCGCTTGTATTCCAGGCCGTTACTCTTGGCGAAATCTTCCCAGTTGACGGCCTGGGCGTATTTCAGGGAAGCCAGTTTTTCCTTGAGCTTTTCCTTCTTCAGTTCACCGATTAGGTCAGACTTCACCTGGTCCTTGACCTCGTCCAGGGAGGCCGGGTGCTCCGGGTTGATCCCGGTGAGCTGAACCAGGGCCACGCCTTCATAGGTGAAGACCGGCGAAGATATTTCTTTTTCCTTGAGCTCGAAAAGGGCCTGGCTCAAGAATCCGGAGGAATCAACCTGGGCAATCGGGTCGCCCTTTTTAAGCAGGCCGGTGGGCTGGGTGGTCAATCCTTCTCTCCGGGCGGCCTGCTCCAGGTTCCTGGTTTTCCGGGCCACCCTGGCCAGCTTTTCCATCCGGTCCGAAGCCTGGTTCCGGGCTTTCTGTTCTATAAGGCTGTTCTGGATCATGGCCTTGACCTCGGCCAGCGACCTGGTTACTTCTGGCATCTTTTCCGTGGCCTTCAGAATGGAAACAGCGTAACCCAGGTCCAGGGGTTCGGTCACCTGGCCGGCTTCCAGCTGGTTGATGGCCTTGATTTCTTCGGGGGTGAAGCTCTGCCAGTCATAATAACCCCAGTCCCCGCCGGCCGCAGCCTTGTCGTCCTTCGAGTACTGGGTGGCCAGCCGGGCAAAATCCTCTCCCGAGGTCAACCGGGAATGAATGTTCTTTCCCAGGTCCAGAACCTGCTGCTTGTCGGCCTCGGTGTAGGTCAGGTAAATCCGGCTGACCTTGATTTTGGCCGGTTCCTTGAACTGGCTGATATTGTCCTTGTAGTATTTTTCGATTTCCGAGTCGGAGACGCTGATTTCCTTTTTCAGGTCGTCAGTCTTGAGGAAAACCATCTGTCCCTCGCGGCGTTCGGCCACGCGGTACCTGTCCTTGTTCTTTTCGAAGAAATTATTGATTTCGTCTTCTGTTGGAGAGGCCGATAGCTCTATCTTGTCGGTCGAAGCTACCAGGTATTCGAGCTTGACCGTTTCGTTCTGGTTCCGGTAGTTTTCCCAGACCTCGTCCTCGGTCACGGCCACCCCGGCCGTCAGCAACTGGTATATCTTGTTGATCAGGATGTCATCACGGAGGCTGTCCTCGAATTTCTGGATGGGGATGTGATTCCAGTCCAGGATTCTCTTGTATTCCTCAAAGCCCACGAATTTTCCGTCCCTCTGGAAAACCGGGAAGCTCATGATCTTTTCCTGGAGTTCGCTGTCGGTGGCCTTCAGGCCTTTTTTCCTGGCCAGGTGGAGCAGGAGCTGTTGCTGGACCATCTGTTCCAGGATCTGCTGGGGAAGGTTGAGCTGCCGCAGCAGGGCCGGGTTGAGGTCGGGGTATTCCTTTTTCATGGCCTCCACCCGCTGCCGCAGCACGTTGAAGTAATCTTCGACCGAGATGTCGGCCTTGCCGATCTGAACGATGGTGTTTTCCCGCCGCGATTCGCCCAGACGGCCGGCGCCGCCCCAGACGGCAAAGATGGCAATCACAAAGGTGGCGATGACTATCCAGAGCACTGGAGCCAGTGATTTAACGTTCTTCCGCATTGTCTTTAGCATGGCTTATTTCTCCTGTTTCTTTTCTTCCCGCTCGAAGTGAGGTCTCAGGCGGTTGTAGGTGGAGGTGAGATCCTCGCAGAAAACCCTGGTCTGGCCGATGATCGGCATGAAATTGGAATCACCCGGCCAGCGGGGGACGACGTGGATATGAAAATGACCGGTCACCCCGGCCCCGGCCGGCTGTCCCAGGTTGAGGCCGACGTTAAAACCATGAGGCCGGTAACTCTTCTTCAGGATTCTCAGGGCCAGCTGAACCAGTTCCATGGCCTCGGCCACGATTTCCCGTGGGGCGGTTTCGAAGCTGGCCAGGTGCCGGTAGGGGGCCACCATCAGGTGGCCGGTGGTGTAGGGGAATCGGTTGATGATGATAAAATTGAATCGGCCCCGGTAGAGAATCAGAGATTGGCAGTCATCCTTTTTCTTCAGGGCCTGGCAAAAAACGCAGCCTTTCATCTTCAGGGCCTTTTTAACGTAGTCCAATCTCCAGGGAGCGGTGCAGTATCTCATTTATTCTGATTGAGCATCTCCTTCAGCAGTTTGGATGGCTTGAAGTACAGCACTTTCTTGGGCGGAACCTTGACCAGTTCGCCGGTCCGCGGGTTGCGACCGGCCCGGGGGGCCCGCTGGCGGAAGCGAAAGCTGCCGAAACCGCGGAACTCGATCTCCTCTCCCTTGAGTATGGCTTCCTTGATGGCTTCGAAGAACAGGTTAACTCCGACTTCGGCTTCCTGCTTGGAGATGTTAAGCTCCCGCGAGACGATGTTTACCAGGTCAGCCTTGATCATGATTCACCCTCCTTTTTGCCGTTGGTCCTGCCGGGCAGGTTCTTAAGTTGTTCTCTTAAGAGATCGCCCAGGGTCAGGCGGTCGCTCTGACCCTCCAGGTATTTCTGGAATTCCTTTTTCTGCTGGTCCACCTGGGCCTGCCGGAAGCTCAGCGAGATTTTCCTGGCGGCCGGGTTGAGCTTGATGATCTTGGCCATCTTCTCTTCGCCGATCTTGAAAACTTCGGCCGGGTTCTCCACCCGGTTGTCATCCAGCTCGGAGTTGAAGACCACGCCTTCGATTCCGGGCATGATTTCCACGAAGACTCCGAACTCGGCGATCCGGACGATTTTAACCTTGAGGACATCGCCCACCTTCTGGCGCTGGAAGAAATCTTCCCAGATATCGCCTTCGAGCTGCTTGATGCCCAGGGAGACTTTCTGCTTCTCCAGGTCGACGTTCAGCAGCACCACCTCGATCTCCTCTCCCACCTTGAGCTTGTCCGAGGGATGCCTGACTTTCTCCCAGCTGATATCGGAAATGTGCACCAGGCCTTCGATGTCCTTGTCCACCTGGACGAAAGCCCCGAAATCGGTCAGGCTGGTTATCTTGCCCTTGAGCCTGGAGCCGGGATTATGCTTCTGGGCGAAGAGCTCCAGCGGATGCGGGGTGACCTGCTTGAGCCCGAGCGAAATCCTTCTGTTCTCTGGGTTGACTTCAAGAACCTGGACGGTCACTTCCTGGCCGACCTGGAGGACCTTCTTGGGGTGGACCATCTTCTTGGACCAGGTCAGGTCGGAGACATGAACCAGCCCTTCGACACCCTTTTCCAGCTCGACGAAGGCCCCGAAGTCGGTCAGGCTGACCACCTTGCCGGTAATCCTGGTTCCCGGCTGGTACTTCTGCTCAACGCTCAACCAGGGGTCGGGAGTTAGCTGTTTATAGCCAAGGGAAATCTTTTCCTCGTTCTCGTTGAAGTCCAGGACCACCACCTCCACTTCCTGGCCTACCTGGAGCAATTCCGAGGGGTGGTTAACCTTGCCCCAGCTCAGGTCGGAGATGTGGAGCAGGCCCTCGACCCCGCCCAGGTCGATGAAGGCGCCGAAGCTGGTCAGCGACTTGACCGTGCCCTTGACCGTGCCGCCCTTGACCAGGCGCCCGAAGACCCGGCGCTTTCTCTTTTCCCGCTCGTCCTGGAGCAGGAGTTTCCGGGACAGGACCACGTCTTCTTCCTTGCGGTTGAACTTCATGACCTTGAATTTCAGGGTCTGGCCCAGCAGGGAATCAGGGTCCTTGAGCGGGCGAAGGTCAGCGTGGGACTCGGGCAGGAAAGCATCCAGGCCCACGTCCACGGTATAGCCGTTCTTGGTCCTGGCCTTGATCGTTCCGGTGACCCAGTTGTTGGAATGATAGGCTTTTTCCAGGTGTTCCAGGGCCCGCATGGCGTCGGCTTTTTTCTTGGACAGTACGAAATACCCGTCCTGCGGCCTGGACCGTTCCAGGATGGCCTCTATTTCGGTTCCGACCTTGATTTCTTCGAATTCCTGGGGATTCCTGAAATCTTCCAGGGGAATGGCCCCCTCGGTCTTGTGGCCGATGTCGAGCAGCAGGTGGCTGGGGGTCTTCTTCACCACCCGGCCCCGGACGATGGTGCCGGCGCTCAGTTCCTGGTCGGAAAGATGGTACTGGTCTAGAAGACGTTCGTAGTCTTCCGGCGTCAGCTGATCGTCGCTCTTGGGATTCTTCTTGGTGTCAATCATGGGTCACCTTCTCCTGATGTGAATTCTGTTGGAAGCTATGGCGGATAGCCGCAACAGTTTTGTTGATCACTTCGGGCGGGGTGGAAGCCCCTCCCGAAAGCCCTATTTTGTTCACTCCCCGCAGCATCTCGGGGGTGATTTCTTCCGGTGATTCGATGAAATAGGTTCTGGGCAGCAGCCGGCGTGAAATCTGGTAAAGCTTGTTTGTGTTGGAGCTATTCCTGCCGCCTATAATCAGCAGGGTCTCCACCTGGCGGGCCAGCTCGGCCGTGGCCACCTGGCGGATGCGGGTTGACTGGCAGATGGTGTTGAAAACCTGGAGCTCGGCGGTTTTCTCGGCCAGCACCCCCACCACCTGGCTGAAAAGCTGTCCGTCCTGGGTGGACTGGGCCAGGACAGCTCTCTTTTTCCTGAAGGGCAGGGCCCGGGCCTGCTCTTCGTTTTCCACCACCCGGGCTTTGCCGCGGCTGTAGCCCAGGAGGCCCTGGATTTCGGGGTGGTTCTTGTTGCCGACGATTATGATTTCTCCGCTCCGGCGGCTGAGCCGGTCCACGGTCTGCTGGATTTTTTTGACTATGGGGCAGGTGGCGTCCACCAGTCTTACCTTTTTCTTTCTAAGGGCCCGGTAGACGGCTGGGGAAATCCCGTGGCTGCGGATTATTACCGTGTCACCGGGTTTTAGCTGGCTCAGGGAATCGGCCACCAGGATGCCGTCTTTCCTCAGGCTGCTGATGACCTCTGGGTTATGGATGATTTCGCCCCAGCTGAAAATCCGCTGCCCGGACTTCTGACCGGTCTTCCGGGCGAGCTGCAGGGCCCGTCTGACTCCGTAACAAAATCCGCTGTTTCTGGCTACGATGATTTCCATAGAATATATTGATTGAAGAATAGCTTCCTATACTATAGAAGTCAAAACCCTTTGTCAACCCTAAGTATAGGAAAAATCTTTACTTAGAGCCAATCCGGGTGACCTTCTTCCGGTTTGCCCCGGCTGTCAACTTTCCCCGGAACTAATTTGCGGGGAACAGGATTTTGACCGCCGGTTTGCTATGATATTCCGTCCGTGTCCCTGGTTGGTTCGGTCCTGATGCTTCCGGCCAACCTGGCCGGTTTCAGTCCACCCGCTGGCCAGGGTTTCAGGAAATAGCCTGCTTCTCTTCCTCCAGGATTTTAGCAATTTCTTCTTCTTTCGGCAAATCATCCAGGCTGTTGAGCCCGAAGTACTGCAGGAACCTTTCGCTGGTGCGGTAGACCAGCGGGTTGCCGGGTGCCTTTTTCCTCCCGACTATCTTGATCAGCTTCTTCTGCAGCAGGCTCTTCAGGCAATAGGTGGAATCGACGCCGCGGATGGCCGAAATCTCGGCCTGGGTTATCGGCTGGTGATAGGCGATGATGCTCAGGGTTTCCAGGGCGGCCGAGGACAGCTTGGTCTTCTTTTCGATCTGCAGCAACCGCCTGACCCACTGGTCGTGCTCGGGCTTGGTGGTGAAGAGGTAGCCGCCGCCCGACTGGACCACCTGGATTCCCCGCCCGCCGCTGGCGTAGTCTGACAGCAGCGAGTTGAGGGCAGCTTCCAGCTCTTCGTCGGGCACCTCGCCCAGGACTTCCTTCATTCTTTCCCGGGTCAAGGGTTCCTGGGAAATAAAAATCAGAACTTCCAGTATGGCTTTCAGTTGGTCATTCATGGCTCTGTCCGTGGCTGTGGGGCCTGGACTTGCGAAGCCAGACCCTGATGGTCTGAAACAGTTGTTCCTGCACGGCTGTCACCAGGTGGTTCTTCACCAGCTCCAGCAGGCAGAAAAAGGAAACCAGGGCTTCTTCCAGCGTCTCCTGGCCGGAGAAGTATTCCAGGAAATCCATGGAGCCATGGGTTTCCAGGTAACCGAGCATTTCTTTCATTTTTTCTTCAACCGAGACGTCCTTGCCCTTGATGACCTGGAGGTTTTCCCTTTCCCTTTTTTTCATGAGCAGGAAGAAGGTCTCGGCCAGGTCGAACAGGCTCACTTCCAGCAACTCGGCTTCTTCCGGCTTGGCCACCGGCGGCAGGAAGGTTCTTTTCCAGCGCAGGAGCTGGTCCTCTTCCTTTTCCCGGAGAATGGTGCAGGCCACCTTGACCTTCTGGTACTCCAGCAGTCGGTCAACCAGGAGCTGGCGCGGGTCGTCGGCCTGGATGGCTTCCTGTTCCCGGGGCAGCAGCATCTGGGACTTGATGAAAATCAGCAGGGCGGCGATCAGCAGGAACTCGGCTTCCCGGTCCAGGTTGATCTGGTCTTTCCTTTCCAGGTATTCCAGGTAATCGCGGGTAATGACGGCGATGGGAATGTCGTGGATATCTATCTTTTTCTTCCGGATCAGGAACAGCAGCAGGTCCAGCGGTCCCTCAAAGATTTCCAGCCTGACCTGGTAACCGTCGCCGGAGGCAGAGCTGCCCGGGACCGTCAGCTGGCTTTCCTGGCTGTCCTGGATTTCCTGTTCCATCAAACCTTTCCTGGAGTAGATTGGCTGCCCGGGAAAACCAGGCCCATGACTTCCCGGACTTCGGCCATGGTCTTTCCGGCCACTTCCCGGGCCTTCTTGTTTCCCTCTTCGAATATTTCCCAGACCAGTTTCGGGTGCTTTTCGTAGTAGGCCCGTTTTTCACGGAAAGAGGCAAATTCCTGGATCAGGGCCTCAATGACGACTTTCTTGCATTCCAGGCAACCTATGGACGCGCTGCGGCAGGCGGCAGCCAGCTCCTCCCGCTTCTCTTCTGGAACAAATGCCTTGTGCAGGGTGAAAACCGGACAGTCGTCCGGTTCGCCTGGGTCGGAGCGGCGTTTTCTCCTGGTGTCGGTGACCATGGGAGAAATTTTCTTCCGGATGGTTTCCGGCGAATCCTTGAGGTAGATGGCATTACCGTAGGACTTGCTCATCTTGCGCCCGTCGGTCCCGGCCAGCTTGGGGACCTCGGTCAGCAGCATCTGGGGCTCGGGAAAGACCTCTCCGTAGAAACGGTTGAACCGCCGGACTATTTCCCGGGCCAGCTCGATGTGGAAGGCCTGGTCTTCGCCGACCGGCACCACCTCTGCCTTGTAAATTATGATGTCGGCGGTCTGCAGCAGGGGGTAACCGAGAAAGCCGTAGGTGTTCAGCTCCCGGTCCTGGATTTCCTGCTGCTGCTCCTTGAAGGTGGGGACCCTTTCCAGCCAGGGCAGCGGGGTGATCATGGACAACAGCAGGTGTAGCTCGGCGTGTTCCTTGACCTCCGACTGGATAAACAGGACCGACTTTTCAGGGGCCAGCCCGGCCGACAGCCAGTCCAGGGCCACTTCAAAGGTATATTCCCTGATGACCTTCGGGTTTTCGTATTCAGAACTCAGGGCATGCCAGGGAACGATGGTGAAGAAACAGCGATGGGTCTCCTGGAGCTTGACCCAGCCCCGGAGGGCGCCCACGTAGTTTCCGAGATGCAGGGGACCGGTGGGTCTCATCCCGCTCAAAACCGTTTTCTTGCGATGTTGACTCATGGCGACGGCACTCAAAAAAAGATTACGGCCAGAATTAAGTATTGTAAAGGCCTGATGATCAGGTCCAGGAAGCCCACGGAAATCAGGATGATTACTATCAGGAATCCATACGGCCTCAGCCTGGAATAACTATCAGCCAGGCGGTCAGGCAGCAGACCTTCCAGGACCCCGCTTCCGTCGAGTGGATACATGGGGATCAGGTTGAAAGCTACCAGGTAGGTGTTGATCAGAACCAGGTAGAACAGGATGATGACCAGGCCCTGCAGTGGCTGCAATCCGGGCGGCAAACCACCCCGGGAAGTCAGGAAATTATAGAGGGCGGTGGTGGTAACCGGGCTGATCAGTTTCAGGATTACTATCAGCAGCAGAGCGGAGACCGCTGCCAGTATGTTGGCGGCCGGTCCGGCCAGGGAAATCCAGAAGCCGTCTTTCCTCGGGTTCCTCAGGAAGTTGGGATTGACCGGGACCGGCTTGGCCCAGCCAAAAACCGGGGCCCCGAATACGGCCAGGAGAAGGGGAAGAATCACGGTGCCAAAGATGTCAATATGGGCCATCGGGTTCAAGGTTACCCGGCCGGCGGCCATGGCCGTCGGGTCCCCCAGCCGGTAAGCGGCCCAGCCGTGGGCTGCCTCGTGAATGGTGATGGCGAACAGCAGGATGAACAGGCTAATTATAGTTGTAATCATCTTCTTTCAGGTCATTTTCTTATACCACAAGAACAGGGCATAAGTCTATGCCGGGGGAAGTTTTGGGCCAGATAATATGTCATTTGTGAGCACGCGGCCGAATTAAACCCGAAAAGTTGACACAACTTATAGCCTTAACCTTCTAAGAAATGAAGTTCTTGAAGGTGAAAATGCTGGCCGCTTGCCCTGAAAAAAAGCGAGCCTGGCCCTGTTCGGGTCAGGCTCAGCCTTTTGGTTGATAGGAAAAGAGGAATCAGGAATTGAGGATCTTATCCACTTCCTCTTTGTCGATGTCCTGGATGTACTTGATGCCGCTGATGCGGGCGGCTTCCATGGTCAGGGCCCCGATGTCATCCCGGGTGATGTAGCCCAGGGAGAACTTCCTGGCCCCGGCCATCAGCTGCCTCAGGCCCTGGTTCAGCCTCTTGAAGTAGGTGTAAACTCCGATGGCCCCGGGTGGCAGCTCGTTGAACCTCTCGCCGAACCTCTTCTTGAGCTCGGGAGCGGTGATGAAGATTTCTTCAACGCTGTTTCCGAACCTTTCCACGTAGACCGGGATCTGGCCGTCCTTGATGCGGCTGCCGATGGTCTTACCGACCATGGCCGCGGCCAGGGGCGAGCGGGCCATGCCCACGGCCTTGACGAAGGGAGCGCCCAGGGCAATGGCCTTGAAGATCTGGTCTTCAAAGGTTATGCCGCCGGCAAAGACGATATCCGGAACGTATTCGCCCTTCTTGGCCAGGTAATCGGCGTATTTATAGGTCAGCGACCAGATTTCCACTCCCGGAATGCCCCACTCGTTCATCATCCGCCAGGGGCTCATGCCGGTTCCGCCGCCGGCCCCGTCCACGGTCAGCATGTCGATCCTGGCCTTGGAAGCGTACTTGACCGCCCGGGCCAGGTCGGCCGGACGGTAGGCGCCGGTCTTTAGGAAGACGTACTTGGCCCCGGCCTTTCTGAGCTCTTCCACCCGTTTCATGAAGCCCTCTTCTTCCACCATGCCCAGCCGGCTGTGACGTTCGAATTCCTTGAAGCTGCCCTTTTCAAAGGCCTGGATGACCAGGGGGTCTTCCGGGTCGGGCAGGACGATGTAGCCCCGTCTTTTCAGTTCCTGGGCTTTCTTCAGCGACTTGATCTTAACCTCGCCGCCGATGTCCTTGGCACCCTGGCCCCATTTCAGTTCGACGACCTGGACGCCCAGCTTCTCGATCACGTATTCCTGGACACCCAGCCTGGTGTCTTCCACGTTGGCCTGAACCACGACCGTTCCGTAACCGTCGTACCAGTTCTGGAAGGAGCGGACCCGCATTTCCATGTCGGGTGAGCGGACCACCCTTCCGTTCTTTATTTCGGCTTCCTCATCCATGCCGCAGACATTTTCCCCGACGGTCAGGATGGCGCCGGAGATGGCCGCCCCGGTGGCCAGGCCGGCCCAGTTCTGCTTGGCCACGTTGGTGGAGCCCATGCCGGAGATGACGAAAGGCACCCGCAGCTTGATTCCCTTGTCATGGCCGATGGCCGTTTCGATCGTCACCTTTTCAAAGGTGGCCAGGTCGCTGTCGGCCGGCACCCCCCAGGCCCCGGCGGCCGTGCCCATGATGTTGAAATGAGACAGGTCAACCGGGTAATCCTTTTCGGCGGCCGCGGTGATCAGGCCGAATGGCTGGGGGTAGAGGACCTCGGTGCCGCGGTAGGCCGATTTTCCGATTTCGCACATCCCGATACAGCCATCCACGCAGGTCACACACATCCCGCTGAAGGGACTGATGGAACCCTCGGTTCTATTCTTGGTTAAGGTGGCTGCGCTCCTGTTGATTTTTGTAAAGGTCATGGTTTTACCTCCTTTTTCCCTTGGTTGAGTTTAATGATGAATCTATGGTTAAAGTCATGATTTTTTCTCCCGGACGCAGGTGCCGCAGCGGCCGGCATCATACATCCAGCACTGGAGCTCGTCGTAAAAATCCAGGCAGGTGGGCTCCATGGTCAGGCAGGCATTGCAGATGGCCGTTTCGGCCTGCGGTCCCTGGCAGCGCAACTGGCAGGCGGGGCAGATGTAGATGCAGCCCCCGCACAGGCGGCATTCTTCCGACCTGAGGTCAAAGGGCGTGGAGATTTTCCTCTGGTAGCCACGGTTCTGAAAGCCTATGGCTTTGCCGTCCATCTGCTCCTCGCACATCCGGACGCACAGCCCGCACAGGATGCATTCTTCGTTGCGAATCTTGAAGCGCATCCTGGTGACTCCGAATTTCGAGGCCAGGTCCTGGATTACCTTGGAGTAGGGAGCCACCGACAGCATCAGCTCGATCATCATCCGCCGGGCCTGGACCACTCTTTTGGTGTCGGTGTGCACCACCAGGCCTTCTTCGGCCGGGTAGGTGCAGGAAGAGACCAGCTTGGCCCTTGGCCCTTCTCCTATTTCCACCAGGCAGAGGCGGCAGCCGCCGTAGGGAGTCAGCCCTTCGTGGTGGCAGAGGGTGGGAATTTCCAGGCCGTAGAACCTGGCCGTTTCCAGGATGGTCCAGCCTTCTTCGGCCTTGACTTCCACTCCGTTGATTTTCATGGTGATCATGGCTTCACCTCCCTGACGATGGTTATGGCCTCTTCGCGCTGGGCCTCGATGGCCTCGAACCGGCAGGCTTCCAGGCAGGCTCCACACTTGATGCACTTATCGTAGAGAATCAGGTGGACATCCTTCCTGGTACCCTGGATGGCCCCGGTCGGGCAGGCCCGCTTGCAGGCCTCGCAGCCGGTGCATTTTTCGGGGATGACCGCGTAGCGGATGAGGTTCTTGCAGACCCCGGCCGGGCAGCGCTTCTCGTAGATGTGGGCTTCGTATTCATCGCGGAAGTACCTCAGGGTGGACAGGACCGGGTTGGCCGCGGTCTGACCCAGGCCGCACATCGAAGCCTCCTTGGTGGCCAGGGCCAGTTCTTCCAGCAATTCCAGGTCTCCCGGCTGGCCCAGGCCCTCGGTTATGTCCCTGACGATTTCCCACATCCTCTGGGTCCCTTCCCGGCAGGAGATGCATTTGCCGCAGCTTTCGTCGCGCAGGAAGTTGAGAAAGTACTTGGCCACGTCGACCATGCAGGTCTTCTCGTCCATGACGATCATTCCACCCGAACCCATGATGGAGCCGGCCGCGGTCAGGGATTCGTAATCGATGATCTGGTCCAGCATGGAGGCCGGCAGGCAGCCACCAGATGGTCCCCCGGTCTGGACCGCCTTGAAGGCTTTGCCCTCCGGTATCCCGCCCCCGATGTCGTAGATTATCTCTCGCAGGGTGATGCCCATGGGCACTTCCACCAGGCCGGTGTTGTTTATCTTCCCGACCAGGGAGAAGATCTTGGTGCCCTTGCTGCCACTGGTTCCGATGCTGGAGAACCAGTCGGCACCGTTCAGCATAATTAAAGGAATGTTGGCCCAGGTTTCGACGTTGTTGATGCAGGTGGGCTTTCGCCACAGGCCCTTCTGGGCGGGGAAGGGTGGTCTCTGGCGGGGTTCACCCACCCGGCCTTCGATTGAGGCTATCAGGGCTGTTTCCTCGCCGCAGACAAAGGCCCCGGCTCCCTTGGCCAGGTGCAGGTCGAGGCTGAAATCGGTGCCCAGGATTTTTTCTCCGAGCAGCCCGGCCTTGTACAGCTGTTCCAGGGCCAGGGTCACGTGGCGGACGGCCAGGGGATATTCGTCGCGCACGTAAAGGTAACCCTCGCGAGCCCCGATGGCCAGGGCTCCAATCATCATGCCTTCCAGGACCCGGTAAGGGTTGCCCTCGAGAACGCTCCGGTCCATGTAGGCTCCGGGGTCGCCTTCGTCACCGTTGCAGATGATGTACTTGATGTCGCCGGGCGCGCGGCGGGTGGCTTCCCACTTCAGGCCGGTGGGAAAGCCGGCGCCGCCCCGGCCCCGAAGCCCTGATTGTTTGACTGTCTGGATGATTTCTTCGGGCTTCATCCTGGTCAGGGCCTTGATAAACGGCCGGAAGCCGCCGATGGCCAGGTATTCCAGCAGGCTGGTCGGGTCGACAAAGACATTGTCGCCCAGAACGATTCTCTTCTGCTTCTGGTAGAAGGGGATCTCGTTCTCGTACCAGGCCCGTTCTTTGGTGAGCGGGTCCCGGTGCAGGAATTTTTCCACCACCCGGCCTTCGACCAGGGTCTCCTTGACTATGGTCCGGACATCGGGCGGGGTCAGTTTTTGGTAAAAAATCCGGTCCGGGTAGATGATGAGGTTAGGCTCGGCCTCGCAGAACCCGTGACAGCCGGTGATGCGGATGGCCACCTGGTCCTTCAGGCCCTCTTCCCGGAGAGCCTTTTTCAGGGCCTCGATGACCTTGAGCGAGCCGCGGGCCTGCCCGCAGGTTCCGGAGGAGACCACGATGACCCTCTTCTTCTTTTCCTGCTGGCGGGCGGCTTCCTGTTGTTCTATGGCCTTTTTGAGCTCTTCTACATTTTTGAATTTTTTTATCCGTTTCATGGCCGGCCTCACTTTCGGTACCTGCCGAGGATGGTGGGGACTTTCCTGATGCTGGTATGGGCATGGTAGTCGCCGTCGACCACTACCACCGGGCCGATGGCGCAGCAGCCCAGGCAGGCCACGGTTTCCAGCGACCATTCGCCGTCTTCGGTGGTCTCTCCCCGGCGAATGTTGAGCTGACGTTCAAACTCTTCCAGGATTTTTGGAGCCCCGCGGACGTGACAGGCCGTACCCATGCAGACGGTAGCCACGTGCCGGCCCTTGGGGGTCAGGCTGAAGGCCCGGTAAAAGGTGGCCACGGAGATAATGTCAATCAGCGGAATTTTCAGCAACTTGGAGAGGGTCTTCAGGGCCTCTGCCGGCAAATAATGATAAACGGCCTGGATGTCCTGGAGGATGGCAATCAGCTTGTTCTTGTTATAACCGTGCCTTTCCACTATTTCCTGGAGGCTATCCAGGTTGATGGTTTGATGAACACTCAAAACAGGCCTCCCTTTTTATGGAATTGTTTTTAATAAAGCCCTTCCAGGTGGAATGAATGAGCAACACCCTTCTTGAATGAATCACGGTCAGGTCATCGCGGTTGCGGACCGGAATGCAGGCGGGGATGGATGGAAATTCCCAATCTAATGATATACACCAACCAGCAAGACTGGTAATAATGTATAACTCCTTCTTAACCTATAATACCCTAATGATAAGATTTTTTTATATATGAGCTGGAAAATGATTGTCAAGAAAAATTTTTCAATAATGGGGAATGGTATTAAAGGATTTGATTAAATGATATTAAGGAAGACCGGTGAATATTTTAAGCGGGCCAGCAGGGTTGAGAACAGAAGCCGGAGAGCTGTAAAGGTCAAATCATAATCTTGTAATTTAAGCTTGAGGACATGTTCAGCTGGCGGCAGGCCGAGAAATTAATATAATTTTCTATGAAGAGAGATTCATGAAACCCAGGGAAAGGGTCAGGCTGGCCCTGAGCCACGAGGAGCCGGATAGATGTCCGCTGCAGTTGAGCTTCACTCCAGAATTTGCCGACCGGCTTAGGGAATCCCTGAGATTGGGCCCGGAAGCCCACAACCCCCATGGCCGGGGCAACAGTTACCTCCTGGAACGGCTAACCGGCTGCGACCTTCTTCTGACTTCAGTTGGCTGGGCCAATTCTTATTATGCCACCGGCCTGTACAGCCAGGATGGCCTGTCCTACGTGGATGAATGGGGCGTGGGCTGGCGAAACGTGGAGTACGAAACCAGGTTCGGCCGGGGGCGTTATACCGAAATCGTTGGTCACCCGTTGGCCGATGACAGGGCCATTGACTCCTACCGGGCACCCGACCCCGACCGACCGGAGCTCTATGCCGAGGCCCGGAGGACTGTTGAACAATTCGGTGAGGAATACTGGATAGTAGGGGTGGTGGTGACCACCATTTTTGAAACCGCCTGGGCTTTGAGGGGGCTGGAGCGGACGCTACTGGACATGGTAAGAGACCCGGAGCTGGTGGACAGGCTGTTTGATATTCCCTTTAGGTATCATCTGCAGGTGGCCAGAAACCTGGCCGGGCTGGGGGTGGATATGATCTGGCTGGGCGATGATGTCGGGGCCCAGGACCGGATGCTGATTTCCCCGGCTCACTGGCGAAGATTCCTGAAGCCTCGGATGGCCGAGATTATCGCCACCCTGAAAAAGATTAACCCGGCTATTAAGATTGCCTACCACTCGGACGGGAATATTTATCCGATAATCCCGGACCTGGTGGAAATCGGACTGGATGTTCTCAACCCGGTTCAGCCCCGGTCCATGGATCCGGCCCGGCTCAAGAGGGAATTCGGCGACCGCCTCTGTTTCTGGGGGACACTGGACCTGCAGTATACCCTGCCTTTTGGAACGCCGGATGAAGTCAGAAGTGAGGTCCTGGATAGGCTCAGATCTGTGGGCCGGCAGGGCGGACTCATAATCGGGCCCACCCACCATCTGCAGCTCGACGTTCCGCTGGAAAATTTCTGGGCCATGGTCGGGACGGTCAGAAATACCTCTTACCGGGATCTCGAGTAAGATCGCCATCCTTCTTGGGCACAGCTATTCAGCCAGACTGCGGGGCGGTTAAAAAATGTGCAAATTTATATGGCCCTGATACTTTCCCGGGCCGGCCATTCTGGGGCGGGCAATAAGAATCAATTGAGAACGGGGATTAAAGGCTGAAGAACCTTGATGTCTTTAATATTACGTTGAACCCGGATTTCAGCCAGAAATAATCGCCGCACCCGGTCCCGTGCCCCTGGTAGCAACTCAGAGCATCGGCAGGTAACGCTTAATTTCGTAAGGACAGACCTGCTTGTCAAACTCATCCGGGACGTTCTGGAGATAGTCCTCGATTTCCTTTCTCTTGTTGGCTATGAATTTTTCATGCAGTTGTTCGCCCAGGGTTTCGCGGACCAGCTGGCTCTTTTCCACCAGCCGGACTGCTTCCTGCAGGTTTCTGGGTAAGACCTGGATTCCAGCCTTCTTCTGCTTGCTGTTGCTCATGTGGTATATGTTCTCCTCGACCGGCCCGGGCAGTTCCAGGCGGTTTTTTATCCCGTCCAGGCCGGCAGCCAGCATGGTGGCCAGGGCCAGGTAAATGTTGCAGCCCGGGTCGGGAGAGCGCAGCTCGATCCGGGTGGCCTTTTCCTTGCCCGGCTGGTACTCCGGGACTCGGATATAGGCCGAACGGTTTTTCTGTCCCCAGGCGATGTAGACCGGAGCCTCGTACCCTTCGATCAATCTCTTGTATGAATTAATCCACTGGCTGAAAATGGCGCAGATCTCCCGGGCGTGATGGATGATGCCGGCAGTGTAGTGCCTGGCCTCGGACGACAGGTGGTAGGGTGCATCTTTTTCGAAGAAAGCGTTGTGGCCGTTTCTCCAGAGGGACTGATGGACGTGCATGCCGCTGCCGTTCTGGCCGTTAATGGGCTTGGGCATGAAGGTCAGGTATAGCTCGTGCATCCTGGCCACTTTTTTGGCCATGTACCTGAAGACCATGACGATATCAGCCATGTCCAGGGCGTTCTGGTACCGGAGGTCGATTTCGTGCTGGCCGTGAGCCACCTCGTGGTGATCGTATTCGGATTCGATGCCCATTTTTTTAAGCAGGAGCTGGATTTCTTTCCGGACTTCGCCATGCCGGCCGGCAAAGAAATAACCGCCGGAGTCAGTCGGAACGGGGGTCTGGTCGTCTGGGAAGATGAAGAATTCCATCTCCGGGCCACACTTGAAATCGGCAAAACCGAATTCGGACTTCATCCTTTCCAGGGTTCTTTTCAGCACGTAGCGGCTGTCGCCAGGGTAGTGATTCCCGTCCGGCTGGTAAATGTCGCCGAACATTATAGCTTCTCTCCAGGTAATGGCCGGGTCGAAACCCTGGTAGGTCCAGGGGAAAACCCTAAAAGTCCTGGGGTCGGGGACGATGACCAGGTCGCTTTCTTCAATCCGGACGAACCCTTCGACCGAAGAACCGTCA
>JABLWX010000020.1 GCA_013178315.1 Candidatus Aminicenantota bacterium | reverse complement strand
TGGTGCACCTCGGCCATCATGGCCAGGCCCTCCGGGCTGAAATCGCTGATGACCAGCTTCCCACCCGGTTTTAAGACCCTGTTCAGCTCCCGCAGGACCTGGAAAGGATTTTCCAGGTGGTGAACCATGTTGACGGAGAAAACCGCGTCAAAAGAAGCATCCGGAAAACTGAGGCTTTCCCCGTTTTCCTGTCTGAGCTCAACCCGGTCGCTTAATCCCTGAGAAGCCAGGTTTTCTGCAGCCAACGGCAGCTGCTCTTCAGATAAATCAAAGCTTACGAGGCGGTAGCCCAGGCGGGCCAGGGCAACCGCAAAATGACCCTTGCCCGTTCCAGCCTCCAGGATCCGTCCCGAAAGGGGCTGCGCTGTCTCGATGATGGCCTGCCTCTCTCGTTCAATATCATAACCATAAGAAGCATACATTTCTTTTCTTCTTTCCATATGGTTCAGGGATGAAGCCTTCAATTGACCGCCTCTCAAAACTTTCTTCCCCGGGGCAACCCGGTCTGGTTGATGCTTCTTATTACCTGTTTTGTTCATCCTGGGCTCTTACGGTAAATTTTGAACCTAAGATATCCGGTAATCAGATGGCTGTCAACCCCGGCCATAAGGGAAGAATTTTGACTTAGATATCGTCAATAACATAAAATTTTGCTTCTTAATGGGCTACACAGATAAGGTTGTGGCCACGGGAGAAAAGGCGATGAAACGCGTGTCAAAAATACTACCAGTCATTATTGTTATTTTTTTCCAAAATTCCCTCCTCTTTGCCAACAACACCCTGAAAGGCCGGGTCTTAAGCCCGGCCGGACTTCCGGTCGGTCAGGCAGAGGTTACGCTGATTAACCTGGGGCAATCGGTGCTGACCGATGACCAGGGCCAGTTCAGCCTGGAAGTCCCCTCGCCCGAAAAAAAGCTGAAGTTCAGGATCAAACACCCGGATTATTTCGAGCAGGAATTCCAGGTCAACAGGCCGCCCGCCGGCCAGGCCATAAGTTTCGTTCTTACCCCGTTCATTCCCCAGAGAGAAGAGGTGGTGGTCACGGCCACCAGGTTTCCAGAACCACTGACCTCGGTGCCGGCGGCCAGCTCGGTGGTCAGCTCGCTGACAATCGAGGAAAAGCTGCCCGCCCACATCACCGATATTGTCCAGGAAGCCACCGGTGTGGCCAGCCTGGGTTCGGGTGGTTTTTCCATAGTGCCTTCCATTCGTGGCCTGGCCAGGAGGAGGATTCTCCTGCTGGTGGATGGAGCCAGGCTGTCCAGCGACCGGCGCACCGGCCCCAATGCTTCCTTTCTCAATCCCGAAGACCTGGCCAGGATTGAAATCCTGCGCAGTCCTTCCTCGGTCTACTATGGCTCGGATGCCATCGGGGGGGTGATAAATTTCCTGACCTACACTCCACCGGCCGAAGACCATTTCCGTGTCAACGGCAACCTAAAGTACGGAACCGTTAACGACGAAAGGGAAGTCAACCTGGCCTTTACCGGTGCCAGCAAAGGTCTTGGCTATTATTTTTCCCTCAGGAATGACCAGGCCGATAACTACCGGGCGCCTTCGGGAGAGGTCCCACTCTCCTATTTCACCCAGTCCAGCCTCTTCGGCAAGGTGGTCAAGTATTCAGACCGAAGAGAGATTAGCGCCAGCTTCCTGATGGGGCGGGGCAACAACATCGGCAAGCCGGCCGGCAACTCCGACTCTCGTCCCACCTGGTATCCCCGTGAAAATCAGAACCTTTTCCAGTTCAACTGGAAAGAAAAATCATTTGGTCCGAAGGCTCAGCTAAATTTTCATTTCTACATAAACCCCTATTTCCTGGAAACCCGGGCCGACCGGATCCAGAATTCGGTCAAAAGACAGGAGAGTTTCGCCCGGACCGAAAGCACCGATTTTGGCTGGCAGCTGGCCCTGGAATACCATCTGCGGCCCCAGCTTCGATTGAATACCGGCGTTGACCTTTATGCCCGGGCCAGGGCTCAGGCTTATAACCAGTACCTGAATTTTGACAGTTCCGGCAACCTCACGGAAACAATTGACGAATATCCATACCGCGGGGGCAGGCGGACCGATGCCGGGCTGTTCGCTACTCTGGATTATTCCGGCCTGCCAGGCCTGGACCTGGTTGGCGGATTAAGGCTCGATTTTCTAAGGTCCCGGGCTGAAACCGGTGGAGAAGTCCTATCAACCAGGAATGAAGCCCTGACCGGCTTCGTGTCCGCCTCCTACCAGTTGTTCGAACGGGTTTCCCTGTTTGCCAACTATTCACAGGCCTACCGTGCTCCCGACCTTAACGAGAAATACTACACCGGAATAACCGGGCGGGGGTTCATCATTGCCAACCCGGAACTCAAGAATGAATCCAGCCAGAACTTTGATGCCGGCTTAAAAATAACGGGCCGCCGCCTCTTCGTTGGTTTATACGGCTTCAGCTACAGCATAGATAACCTGGTTGAAAGGTATCTGATCGATACTGACCTATACACCTATGGAAATGTGGACCGGGGCAGGATCAAAGGACTGGAGCTGGAATGGGAATTCTTCCCGGTTTCACGCCTGTCATTTTTTGGGAATGGCTACCTGTACGAGGGCCAGAGCCGGGTTTCAGGTAACCCGCTAAACGACATTCCCCCGGCTCGACTGATAATCGGTAGCCGGGTCTGGTTCAGCCGATTCAGTTTGGAGGTCAACGGCTACCTGCAGGCCAAGCAGGACGAGCCCGGCCCAGCGGAAATCGCCATTCCAGGCTACGGTCTTCTGAACCTTAAAACCACTTATAACCTTAACCGCTGGTTCAAGCTCTACTTCCGGGTCAATAACGTCCTGGACAAGGAATACCTGGCCCGTCCGGACCCGGATTCCAGGGTGGAGCCGGGGCGGAACTTCTTGTTCGGCTTGAGTTTTGCCTATTAACGACCGCAGATAATATAAGTTGGGAGGAAACGGGAGGGCCGGATGAAATTCAAGACCATCGTTATCAGCAAAGCCCCGGACGCCGATCCCGAAAAGCATAGAGCCCTGGTCGAAACCGAGAAGATGAAGCTATGGGTCCAGGTGGTGAGAACCACCGACCAGGCTTGCGAACTGGTTCGGAAGCTGGTGGCCGAGGAAGGCCTGCATTCTGTTCTTCTCTGCCCCGGTTTTTCCCACCTGGAAGTGGCCAGGCTGCAGGAGGTAGCCGGTCCGTCAGTTTCGGTTAGCGTGGCCAGAGGAGATGGTCCGGGTAACAAGGTCATTGCCGAGGTCTTCCGCCAGGTAGGCTGGCACTGAAGCCTCTCACGGACACGACCTTATTTAGACGGCAGTTGGTCAACCATACCGCCGGGTTCTGAGCAAATCTTCCTGTCCAGCTTTTTAATGACTACAGGCTGAATCTAATTCCCCCGTGGAAGACTCCTTTATAACCACCGCCAAGTTCTCCAAACAGGGCGATTTTATCCCCTACCCTGAACCCGAGGAGGGTGACGTTAATAGCAGGCAGCGCATTGGATGAAGTCTCTGTATCTGAATAGCGATACTCCCCTCTTCTTATCGTCAGCCCGAGACCCAGCCCGGAATAAAGGCAAAAATTCTTGCGGTTGATGAAACGGTAATCCAGTTCCACCGCCCCGGTATAGTAATTTTCGGAATAGGTTCCCACCGGGTTGCTCGCCATGGCCAGGTTGCCGGAGGCCCGGTCGATGGCCAGGGTAAAACCGAAGGCCAGTCTGGAACGACCGGAATACTTATAGTTCAGGACGATGGCTCCCGGATACTTATTGTCAATCTTGGAGGCCTGGCCGATGGTTATGGTGATCAGCAGGACGTTGGTGAAGATATCGACTATCTGGCTGGAGGTTACCAGGCCATAACCCACCGAGAACTCGTGCCGTTTTTCCTGACCGTACGATGGGCCTACCAGAAAGAATACCATCAGGCCCAGCAAACCAATGGCTGTTAGAATCCTAACTCTGCCTGAAGTTGCCTTGACCATTGCTTCTCCTTTCCAAAATTTTCTTTATCAGGATACTAAAACGAAAACAATATTTTCAAGTTATTTGGTCGGCTGGCCCGGATGACAGTTGACAGCTATACCACAAATCCTTAAAGTATGGATGGGCAAAGGGAATGGAAAAAAAACTGCTCACTTCCGCGGAGAAAAAGAAAAAAATCCTGCTGGTGGAAGACGATGCCCTGATCGCCCTGATGGAATCCGAGCTCCTGCAGAGCGGGGGCTACGAAGTGGTGACTGCCCTGACCGGGGAACAGGCCCTGGAGATATTTAGTTCCGACCCAGACCTGGACCTGGTGCTGATGGATATCGACCTGGGGCCGGGAATGGACGGAGGCGAAACGGCCCGGCGGATGCTGGCTGAAAAAGATATCCCGGTGGTTTTTATCTCCAGCCACACCGAGCCCGAAATCCTGGCCAAGACCGAAGCCATTACTTCCTACGGTTACATAGTCAAGGGCTATAGCGAAACCGCCCTGTTTGCCTCTCTCAATATGGCCTTCCGGCTCCATGCCGCCCACCAGGAATTGCTGAAGAAGAAATCCGAGCTGGAGACACTGGCCGAAAACCTGAGCCAGGCGGTCAACAAGCTCCTGGAAACCCAGCGGGAACTGCTGGATCATCAGCAAAAGTTGCAGGCTACCACCGAGCACCTGGAGGCCACCCTGAACTCCCTGCCCGACCTGCTGTTCGAACTTGATGAGCAGATGACAATTATCGACGTCAGGGCACCCCGGCCAGAGCTCCTCTACCGCCCCAAGGAAGAGATCATCGGCCGCCGGATAAATGAGATTCTTCCCGAAGACGTTTCCAATTCATTGCAGTTTGCCCTGAAGGAGGCTGTCGAATCCGGTCAGGGCGAGCTCGATTACAGCCTGGACCTTCAATCCGGCACCCGCTATTTTGAAGCCACCATCAGCCGGAAGGGAGAAAACAGGCCCGGCCAGAACAGGTTCGTGGCCCTGGTCAGGGACATAACTGACCGAATCGAAGCTCAGCTCGAACAGCAGAAAACCGAAATCAGGTTTTTCCGGCTGTTTCAATCCATGGCCGAGGGAGTGGCCATTCACCGCCTGGTGCGAAATGAACACGGCCAGCCGGTCGATTACGAGGTGCTCGAGGTCAACGAGGCTTATACAAGGCATACCGGGATTAACATAGAACAGGCTACCGGACGTAAAGCTTCAGAGCTTTATGGTTCTGGAAGCCCTCCCTTTTTCAGGGAATACCTGGAATGCCTGGAAACTGGCCGTCCGGTCACCTTTGAGTCATATTTCGAACCCCTGAAACGATTATTCAAGATAACCGCCTTTCCCATGGGCGAAGACCTGTTCTCAACCGTCTTCGAAGACATCACCGAAAAAAAACGAGCGGAAATTGAACTGAGGGAAAGAGAGGGCCGCTACCGCCTGATCTTCCAGAACACGCCGCTGGGAATTCTGCAGTTTGATCGAAACGGAATCATTACCGACTGCAACGAGGCCTTCGTCAAGATTATAGGCTCCAGCCGGGAGGCCCTCATCGGCTTCAACATCCTGGAAAGGGTCCGCGATGAAAAGGTCTTAAACGCGGTCAGGGAAGCACTTTCCGGACGGATAGGCTATTACGAAGGAGTGTACCAATCGGTAACCGCCGACAAGGTCACCCCGGCCCGGGGATTTTTCGCTGGGATTTTTGATGCCGACGGGAACTTCATCAGTGGCATAGGCACCTTCGAAGACTTCACGGAAAGATACAAAATGGAAAGCGCCCTGAGGCAGTCAGAGGCCGTGCTGGAGGCTTTCCTGGACAGTCCTTCCTTTTCGTTTATTTTCCTGGACCCGGCCGGAGCGGTACTGAAATTTAACAGCATAGCTAACCAGAGAATGAAGGATATCCTGGGCCGGGAGTTGCAGGTCGGACAGAAGTTGATTGACCTCCTGCCGGAAAAGTTTAAATCGAGCTTTACTGCCAGTCTGCAAAGAATAAGATCCGGAGAGCAGGTCAGGGTGGAAAGAGAAATACCTGTGGCCGGTGGTAATTCAGTCTGGTATGAATTTCATCTGGCCCCGGTCTATGCGAGCCAGGAAGAACTCCTGGGCGTCTTTTTCTCAGCCGAAGACATCACAGACAGGAAAAAAGTTGAAGAATCCCTGCGCCAGAGCGAAGAACGATTCCGGACCATCTTTGAATATTCCGGGGCAGTCATGCTGGTCATCGACCCGGAGACCGGGAATATCGTCGATGCCAATTACCGGGCTGAGGAATTCTACGGCCACAGCCGCGAGCAACTTAAGAAACTTAACATAAAAAACATCAACACTCTGCCCCCCGACCGAATCGATCAGCTACTGAGCCAGGCCAAAGACAGGCAAACAAACTATTTCATTTTCCGGCACCGTCTGGCTTCCGGTGAAATCAGGGATGTCGAAGTCCACTCTCACCCTATCATCTTCGGCGACCGGAAATATCTTCTGTCAATCATCGTGGATATCACCGAGCGCCTGAAGATGGAACAGCAACTGAAAAGAGGCATGGAAGAGAAGCAGGCCATACTGCGAGAACTTCAACACCGGGTCAAGAATACCTTTGCCCTTATCAACTCCATCATCGGTCTGGAAATCAACCGGACAGGCAAAAGAGAAATCCGGGCACCCCTGGA
This sequence comes from Candidatus Aminicenantota bacterium, assembly GCA_013178315.1. GTDB lineage: Bacteria > Acidobacteriota > Aminicenantia > Aminicenantales > Saccharicenantaceae > Saccharicenans. Next base: position 29,371 of record JABLWX010000020.1, on the reverse strand, counting down.
AAACCTGAAAAACCGGATCATTTCCATCTCCCGGGTTTATGACCTGCTGACCCCCGGCGAAAAATACCAGGAAATCGGCCTGGACCGTTTCCTGCATGACGTCAGCCAATCTATTCTTAAAGGCTATGCTGCCGCCAGGATAGAGCTCAACCTTGACCTTCAGCCAGTTAGCATCGAGGTGAAAAAGGCTATTCCTCTTGGACTCATCGTTACTGAAATCATAACCAATGCTTTGAAATATGCCTTCGGCAACAGAAAAAAGGGGGAAATCAGGTTAAAGCTGGAGAAACTGGATGACCGGCTGGCTCTGGAAATTTCAGACAACGGCGCCGGTCTAGCCGAGGATTTCTTCACTTCTCCCTCCTCAGGCCTCGGGCAGGAAATAATAAGAGCCCTAACCGAACAGCTGGAGGCTAAACTGGAAATTAAATCACGTCCCGGGCAGGGCACTCTCTTCCGTTTGAGCATGCCAGCCTGATTTATTAAAGATTGAACCGGGTGCTGGGCATACCGCATACCCAATTAATGGTAATATGTTTTCCGGTGGGTCCGATTGAAACGGGCATAAGAGTCATCATCGGAATAAAGAAAGTCCCCACCCTTGCTTTCAGGTTATAAGAATAGGCAGCAATTTATAGTTTATTTATTCCGGAACTGACCAGTTTCCTCATGAATCTTACCGCCTGGTCACAACGCCGGAAAACCGGAAGACCATTATTCTCCAGGTGCCGGCATAGCGGGTCATAGAGCCGGCCGGCATCAATGTTTACCACAAAAGGCTTCCCGGTTGTCCGGAATAGTTTTATCAGCCCGTCAGCCAGACTGTTGGCCGCGAAAATATTTTCCCGGTGGCCTTCCCCGGGAGGAAGGGTCTGCAGGGCTGCCGTCATCGGGACGCAGGACACCACGGCACAATCAACATTGGGGTCTTCCAGGAGCGCCCGGACGCAGCCACAGAAGGTAGCATCATCGGCCATGGGCGTAACGTCCAGGGGGTTGTGAACATCCTGCAACCGGTCAATCCCCAGGGGCTGCAGCACTTTCAATATTCTGGCCACGCTGTCGGCAGAAAACTCCGGCAACACCAGCTCGCCATCTTCGCCCTTGAGGTTGTCGGCCATGATGACCGACTCAAAGCCGGCATTGGAGACGAGACCCACCCGGTTGCCGGAGATTCTTTTGCCGGCCAGCAGGATCAGGCCGCTGATGTAGTTCTCAAATTCGTCTATGGTTTCAGCCACCAGGACCCCGGCCTGACTCAGCAGGTTCTTGCCCACTGCATAATCGCCGGCCACCGAGGCCGTATGGCTGGCGGTGGCCTTTCGCCCTTCAGGGCTGCGCCCGGATTTATAGACCAGGACCTTTTGCCCGGCTCTAATTGCCTTCCTGGCCCCCTCCAGGAACCTCCAGCCGTCTCCCGGCTTCAGGCCCTCGGCATAAACCGCGATTATCTTGACTTCCGGGCGGCCCTGGAGATAGTTAAGGTAATCCCCCAGGGTCAGGTCCAGCTGGTTGCCCACTGAGATGGCATAGAGAGGCTCGAACCTGTCCTGGTTACTCATCCGGGAGAGCATGAAGGCCCCGCTCTGGCTGATAACGGCCAGTCCAGCCTGAAGACCGGAGGGCCGCTGGAATTTATACCCGGGAATAAAGGTGCTGTCATATTTACCCGGAACTGAAATAATACCCAGGCAGTTTCCCCCGTTGATAACCGGGGCCAGTTTTCCCTGCCTTCGTCTTTCACGGAGCAGACTTCGAATGTCAGCCTCGATGCTCTGGGTCCCGGCTTTCTCCCCCAGACCACCGGCAATGACTATTACCGACCGCGCCTTTTCCAGGTCCACCAGGTCTTTCATCACCGGGTAGACGAAGTCGGCACCCAGGGTGAGGATGAAAAGGTCGACAGTCTCGGGCAGCGCGGCCACGTCCGGAAAGCAGCGGCAGCCCTCGATACTTTCCAGCCCGGGTTTTACCACGAAAATCTTTTCGCGGGGAAAGCCGTTCTGGATGATGTTATTGAGGATGATATGGCCCACGTTCATCTTTTCGGATACACCGATGATACCGATACTCTCCGGTTCTAAAAGTCTTTTTATCTGCTCCACCGGCCTGTCCGCGGGCTCCAGCTTCTGGCGGGAAAACCGGCACAGCCCATCCAGGGGAATGACATTTCCTCTCCTTATGACCAGCGGATTGACCTCGAGTTCCTCCAGGGTAAATTCTTCTTTATGGTTAAATGGAGAAAAGTCGGCGGCCAGCTTCTGGAAGACTTCAATCGCCCTGACCAGAACTTCCGGCCTGACCACAGCCCGGCGTCCCCGGAAGTCCCTGGCAATTTTTCCGAAAACGGCCAGGGGCTCAAGGACCGGAAGCAAGGCCCGGGTCGCCAGGCCTTCAGAGGGCAGGATGGCCAGGCTATGTCCTTCTTTCAGGTGAGCATTCAGGTATTCCACGTCCAGGCCGCCGCCACCAAAAGTCACCACAGGCCCGAAGTCTTTTGAGACCCTGAGGCCCAGCAGCAGCTCCGAACCGAGACCCACCTGTTCAAAACCCACCAGCTCGGCCACCAGGACCCCCCGGATGGAAGCCGCCACTTCTTCCGGAGAAACCTTGTTCTGACCGAACAGGCGACTGTACCTGGCAGGAATCTCAGCATACATCTTCTCAACCGCAGCCCGAACTTCTTTCAGGCTGGCCCGGACTATGGCCACTCCGCCCACGTCAGATTTATGCAGGATGAGCGGGGAAACAATTTTGACCACCACCCGTTCCGTTCCCAGCCTCTTGAGACCGGCTGCGCTAAGCGACTTGCCTTTCGGGAGAAAGATATGCCTGGGTACCGACAGGCCGCGGGCTCTCAGCAGCCCGTATACCTCTGGCTCCAGCAAAAAATAGCGGCCTTCTTTCTCTGCCTTTTTCAGGATTGAGCTGACGACCTTAGTGCTATCTTTCATTTTTTATCCCTTCACTGAAAATCCCGGCCTTCAAACGGCCTGGCTTTCCCCCCTCAGGCCCTGGCTGCCTGCCTTCCCAGGTCGAAGGCCTTGAGGTTGGTCTGGACAATCTGCGGTCCCCTCTTTTCGAACAGGACCTGGATGTATTTTTTAAGTGAATCTTCCTTGAGTGGCAGGAAAATAGAAGCTGCTCCCAGCATAACCATGTTCTGGGCCCGGACGCTTCCGGCTTCCCTGGCCAGCTTCTCGGAATCAATCAGGACATGGACCGGGGCTTTCTTTATCTCCCGGAACACCTCTTCCAGCACCGGATAGTCCGAGATATTGGTATATGGAGTCCTGCTGGAGACGACAGCCCCGTCCGGCTTCAGGTATTCAAAGTAGCGCAGTGTTTCCAGCGGTTCCACGCTCAGGATCATGTCGGCCTGGCCCAGGGGAATCAGGTCGCTGTAGATCTGGCCATCGGCCAGGCGGAGGTGCGACTGGACCGCTCCTCCCCTCTGGGACATGCCATGAACCTCGGCCTGCTTGAAAAACAGTCCCTCTTCCAGGGCGGCATTGTCGATCACAAAAGCAATGGACAGGATGCCCTGCCCCCCGACTCCTGCCAGGATGATATCGTACTTCATCGTTAACTCCTCTTTTTCTCGCCCACGATCTGGATGCACTCCCGGCGGGCGATGATGACCGATAGGCCTTGATGGGATAGTTCTTCCTTAATCACCTTGACGTTTTCCTGGTGATTCTTGGGCAGCGGCACGATGACCCGCAGGTGGTTTGGTTCCACACCGAGGCCGGCCACCAGTCGGTCGAGTGGCTCCCCGGTTCCAAAGCTGGGCTGGGTGCCGGTCATGGCCACCGTTCCGTTGTCCAGGATGATGACCGTCATGGCCGTGTTGGAGTGAACGGCATCAAGCAGCGGGGTTATTCCGGAGTGGGCAAAGGTGGAATCACCGATAACTGCCACCGAGGGATGAATGCCGGCTTCCGCCCCACCCTTGGCCATGGAAACGCTGGCTCCCATGCAGACACAGGTCTGGATGGCATTATAGGGCGGAAGGGCTCCCAGCGTATAACAGCCTATGTCAGAAAAGACCACCGGGCGGGGGAAATCCCTGATGGCTTCATTCAGGGCCTTATAGGTATCGGCATGGGGACAGCCAACGCAGAGTTGCGGGGGTCTGCCCGCCAGCTTGAAATCCCCGGTCTTCAATCCAGTTCTTTCTGGCAAGCCCAGTGCCCTGGCCACCAGGTCCGGGGTAAGCTCACCGGTGGCCGGCAGGCTTCCGTCCATCTTGCCACGGATGGTCTTTCCGGAAATCCCGACCACCCCTTGCAGAAACCTTTCAATGAAGGGATAACCTTCTTCGATCACCAGAATCTCATCCACCTGCTCGATCAGCCGGCGGAGCTTGTTTACCGGAAATGGATAGGTGGAGACCTTCAGGTATGAGGGCTCGCCCGGGAGCGAAGAGGCCACTTCCTTGAAATAATTATAGGCAATTCCAGAAACCACCACCCCCAGTCGTCCCCCCGTGGGGTTCAACACCAGCTGGTTGTACCCGCTGTTTTCGGAATACTCCAGCAATTCTTTCTGCCTGTCCAGGAGAATCCTGAAACGCCGCCGGGCATTTCCTGGAAGCAGGGTCCAGTCCTGCCAGGTACCGTAGGGCAGGTCCTTATTCTGCTCGCGGGGCGCGGCCGTTGCCACCGAAGACCGGCTGTGGGCCAGACGGGTCACCAGCCTGATCATCACCGGGATCCTGAACTTTTCGGACAGGTCAAAAGCCTCCCTGGTCATGTTATAGGCTTCCTGGTGGCCGGCCGGTTCCAGGCAGAGAATACGGGCAAAATCAGCATAATAGCGACTGTCCTGCTCGTCCTGGGAGGAATGCATGCCCGGGTCATCGGCCACCACCACCACCAGGCCCCCGTTGGCCCCGGTGATGGCCGAATTGATGAAAGGATCGGCGGCCACGTTGAGGCCGACATGCTTGAAGGAGACCATGGCCCGCTTGCCGGCAAAGGACACGCCCAGGGCTTCCTCGCAGGCCACCTTTTCATTGACACACCACTTGGCCGTGTACTTCCGGCCGCCCTCTGAATTCCTGATCAAGAACTCCATTATTTCCGAGGCCGGTGTTCCGGGGTAGGAATAGGCCGCGGTCAGCCCGGCCTGGATGGCGGCCAGGGCCACTGCCTCATCGCCGAGAAGGACAACTTTTTCCATGGCATAAATCCTTTTTTATTTATTTCGCGGAAACCGACAGATTAGTCCTTAGCATACAATTTAACCTCAAAAGCTGTCAAGAAAATAAGATTTGCCCCATCTCTACTATTCCGATAGAATTATGGTAAATTAGATAATGGCTGCATAGCATCCCGGCCGGGATTTCCGTCCGGGAAGGAGGCTCAGATGTTCAGAATTTCCACCAAGGGACGATATGGCACCAGGTTGATGCTCAACCTGGCCCTGCACTACCCGGAAAGCTCCCCGGCCCGTTCACTGAAAGAGGTGGCCGAGGAAGAGGATATTTCCATCCGTTACCTGGAGCAGATTATAATCCCGCTGCGCGACCACCGGCTGGTCAAGAGCCAGAGAGGAGCCGGCGGCGGCTACACCCTGTCCAGGCCCCCGGCCGCCATCAAGTTGAGCGATGTGCTGCAGGCGGTCGAAGGCAACTGCTGCCTGGTGGAATGCGTGGACGACAGGAACCATTGCCCCCGCTCCAGTTACTGTGCTGCCCACGAAATCTGGAAAGAAGGGACCGCGGTCATGAAGAACTACTTTGACTCGGTCAGCCTGCAGGACATGGTCAGGATTGCCGAGAAAAAGAGCCGCCGCAAGCCCAGAAGTCCCAGGGGCTGAAAGTCTATAACCCGAGATGACCCCAGGAGCCTGGAAGTTTCTGGCCTCGGTCAGGCTGGCCATTGCTCTGCTCATTATAATAATCATCCTGGCCATAATCGGCACCCTTATTCCCCAGGAACAGGAAGCAGATTTCTACAGGCAGCACCTGCCGAGGTCATCTGCTCTCATTCTTTTCCTCAACCTTGACCATCTCTATCGTTCTCCCCTCTTCCTGAGCCTGGTTTTTCTGTTCCTGCTCAATCTTTTATTCTGCGCGCTGCAACAGTTGCCGGCCAGGTTCAGGCGGCTGAGAATCCAGGAGGAACCAATTACGGGCACCGGCTCAGAAGTGCCTGAGCCGCGGGACCGCTCCCGCCTGGAACGATGGCTGGGAGATGACCTGCCCAGGCTGGAGACCATTTTCAGGAAACGCCGGTACCGGGTCCGACTGGTCACCACGGAACAAAAAAAAGTATTTCTGGCCAGAAAGGGCCTGCTTGGACTTTTCGGTCCGGAGCTGGTTCACCTGGGTTTGATCGTCATCATTGCTGGCGGGTTGATTTCGGCCATCTTCAGCCAGAGAATATCCATCGCCCTGGTCGAGGGGCAGACTGAAAAAATCCCCGGCCAGAATTTTTTGTTGCGGCTGGACAGGTTCACGACTGAATATTACCCCGATGGCTCGGTCAGAGACTGGAAGAGCCTGGTTTCAGTCCTGGAAAATGGCCAGGTCAGGCTCCGGAAGACCATCGAGGTTAACCATCCCCTGAAATACGGCCGGTTGAGTTTCTTCCAGATGAGCTACGGCCAGGACTGGGACCAGACCAGCCTGGAACTGGAAATAGGATGGCCCGAAGGGGGGCTTCAAACCATCCGTATCAAGACTGGAGAATCCATAAACCTGGAAAATGGGGCCAGGTTAAAAGCACTGTCCTTTATCCCCGATTTCCAGGTGGATTCCAGGGGCCAGGCCTATAGCCGCTCGCCGGAGGCTATCAATCCGGCCGCCCTGGTGGAAATGGTCGAGGGCGACCGCCAGGTTTTTCTGGGCTGGGTCTTCTTCGGACATCCCGATCACAACCGTTATCAGCGCCAGACACTGCCCGGGTTAAAAATCAACCTTAAGAGCTTTTCCGCCCCGACATTTTCGGTGCTCGAAGCTTCTTCCGACCCGGGAGCCAATCTGGTCTGGGTCGGTTCAGGGCTGCTCCTCCTGGGCCTGCTGGCTTCTTTCTACCTGCCTTACAGAGAGGTGCGCCTCGGGCAAAGGGCCGGGACTCATCCGGTCCTGTTGACCTATGCCCGGAAGAACCGCGAAGGCTTCCGCCAGGAGGTAAGCAATCTACTGGGCCTGGCCGGTAAAAAAGAATTGAAGGACAAGACCGATGAATGAATTTTCATTCCTGCTCCTGGCTTTTATCACCTACCTGCTGGCCATGCTGGCCGGCTTTACTTCTTTCTTCAGGGCCGGAAGCAGTTGGCGCCGGGTTTCTTATTACCTGGGACTGGGCGGCCTGATGCTCCACAGCGTTTCCCTGATTACGCGCACGGTTCACAGTGGCCAGGCCCCCTTCACCACCATGTACGAATCGGTAAGTTTCCTGGCCTGGAGCTGTGTCCTGGCGGTCATCATCTTTGAACGAAAATTTCGCCTGGAAAAAACCGGACCTTATCTCTGGCTGGTGGTGGTGGCCCTGATGGCCCTGGCTTCATCGCCGGCCCTGCCCAAGGCAGTTTCGCCGCTCGTTCCCGCCCTTCAGAGTTACTGGCTGTGGCTTCACGTTTCGGTGACGCTTCTGGGAGAAGCCTTCCTGGCCGTGGCCTTCGTGGCCAGTCTTCTTTATCTTCTAACCCCCGAAAAGAAACTCAGCCAACCCGGCCAGGAAGCCAGGAGAGAAAAACTGGACCAGCTGGCCTACCGGGCCGTGGCCGTCGGCTTTCCCCTGTTCACCCTGGGGGCACTGGTGTTCGGCATGATCTGGGCCAGCAAGGCCTGGGGACGCTACTGGGGCTGGGACCCAAAGGAAGTCTGGTCGCTGATCACCTGGCTGTTTTACGCTCTTTACCTTCACACCAGGCTGGTCCATGGCTGGAAGGGCAAAAAATCTGCCTTGATTGCAGTCCTGGGTTTTCTGGCTGCCCTGTTTACCTTTTTTGGCGTTAATTACTTCCTGAGTGGACTCCACAGCTACGCCTGAGATGGCCTGGAACCAGCCCGAAACCACCCGGCTGGCCTCCGCTAAAAAATTTGCACCCTCGATAATAACTTCTGCCCGAAAAACATCATATGAAAAGATATTCATATGTCATCCTCGGAGAAAGCTCTACCTGAATGGCCTCCGGACAGGCGGTTTAAGCCCGTTCTCCATCGCCAGGATTATATGGACGGAATTATAGGGTTTTTCCCGGGTGCCCTTAGTTCTTAATTACGAAGCTTCTATTTAGACAAGCGTGCGTTCGGCCGCTTCAATGGTGTTCATGAGCAGCATCGTAACTGTCATCGGGCCAACCCCACCGGGAACCGGAGTAATGGCCTCGGCCTTTTCCTTGATGGCTTCAAAGTCGCAGTCTCCGACCAGCCTGAAACCTTTGGGTGAGGTGGGGTCGGGGACGCGGTTGACACCGACATCGATCACCACGCAGCCTTCTCTGACCATGTCGGCGGTGATGGCCCGGGGAGCTCCCATGGCCGCCACCAGGATATCAGCCTGGAGAGTAAACTTTTTCAGGTCGGGCGTGCCGGTATGGCAGACGGTGACGGTGGCGTTGGCCCCGGGTTTTTTCTGCATCAGCATGGCCACCAGGGGCTTGCCGACGATGTTGCTGCGGCCGCAGACCACCACGTGCTTGCCCTCGGGGCTGTAGCCGCTGCGAACCAGCATCTGCTGGACCCCGTAGGGAGTGCAGGGCAGTGGGCAGGGCTCGCCCCGCAACAGCCGGCCAACATTTATGGGATGAAAGCCGTCAACATCCTTCTCCGGCGAGATAAAATTTATTACCTTGTCCGGGTTAACCCACTTGGGAAGCGGCAACTGCACCAGGACACCATGAAACCTGGGGTCGCGGTTAAGCCGGTCGACCGTTTTCAGAATTTCTTCCTCCGAAGAATCAGCCGGCAGGTGAACTGTTTCTTCGAAGATTCCGACTTCCTCAGCCCCCTTGGCTTTGGCCGTCACATAGGATACCGAGGCCGGGTCCTCCCCTACCAGGATGACACCGAGACCGGGGATTACTCCCTTCTGTTTGAGCGTGGCAGCTCTGGTTTTCAATTCCTCTCTGATAGAAGCGGCCACTTCTTTCCCGGATATGATTTTAGCGGGCATTTTCTCCTCCCTCATTAAGACTGCCTCAATAAATTAGCCGACTTTATCTTTCCAGTCAATAAGAATCTGGGGTTATGATTGAGCTTCAATCGGTCTGACCTTGTTTCGGACCCCCCGATTATAAAACAGAAGACGAAAAAGCCTGGGGCCTGTTTTCGAGCAGTCTGGACTGAGCCGGTTTTGTTCTCCCCCCGATCGTCTTCAGAGTTTTCTTTCCAGAACTATCTTTTCTGCAGAATCAACCATGACCAGGAAATCACGGTTCTGCTTGGCTCTTAAGAGGGCCCGGTCAGCCCGGGCATAACACTGGAATAGGTCCCGCAGCTCGCGACCGAAGGTGATGCAGCCGACGGAAAAGGTGACCGGCCACTCCACCCCCTGGCTTATCGTCTGGAACTCAGTTTTCAGCTTCATGAAAATGTTAAGGATGTCCACCTCGTTTTTTACTTCAGGAAAGAAAAACCCGAGCTCGTCGCCTCCGAGGCGCCCAATCAGGTCGGAAGACCTCATCTTCCTGGCTATGACCTGGCCCAGGTTCATCAGGATTTCATCCCCGAGCAGGTGGCCGAGGGTGTCGTTTATTTCCTTGAAACGGTCCAGGTCCAGGATGCAGAAGGCCGAAAGCTCCCCGTTTGATTCTCTCCTGCTCAACAAACGCTTGGCCTCATCCATGAAAAAGCCCCGGTTAAGCAGACCGGTCAAGCTGTCCACCTCGGCCAGCTTTCTCATAGAGATGCCGTGGAGGAAATTATCCCGGTTCAATCTTTCCAGGTAATAGGCCACGGCCATGCCGATCAGGTTGGCCGAAATCAGGAAAAAATTGTTGTTGATGAAGACGTGCCTGGGTAAGGGATTGACCCACAGGCTGACCAATTCAAAACCGAGGATGATCAGCAGGCAATTCAACGAGGCCCGGACAAAACGCAGCCCCAGGAAAGTGTAATTGTAAATCAGGACCAGCATCAGTCCCTGAGAATAAAGATAGAGAGCCGGGTCCGGAATGAGGGCCAGCATGGCCAGAATCCCTCCGCCCCCGGCCAGAATTCCCAGGGAGGCTATCTCCTGGTAGTGCCGGATAAAAAATCCCTTTTTGAAAGACAACAGGAAGCAAACAATAAGAACCGGGTTAACGATGGCAAACCTGATAAACCAGATCCAGGACCAGAGGGGACCGACGCTGACCGAATCCAGGACGGCAAAGACCGAGTACAGAAAGATGGCCAGGGCTATGGCCCAGCGGAAACGAACCACGGCCCGCTGGTGGTAGCTGTCCAGGAATTTCTTTTCCAGCTCGGCGTTGCCGAAGGTCAGGGTCAGCGGATTCAGGGTCGAGTTGGACATCTCTCGGTTAATCCTGCTCAAATAAGTCCATAAGATTATATGAACAGGGAAGCTACAATGCAATAGTCATGAGAATATTTTTCCCCTTAAATTATCTGGTTCAAGCCGGCGACCTTTTTTCCCGAAAACAGGCCAGGACACAGGTCATTCTGGCCACAGGCCGCGGGTTTGCTTGATAGGATTAAATATGCTAAAATTTTTTCGCACTCAAGTTAAGGAGCAAGCCATGTCTGGACATTCAAAATGGCATTCTATCAAGCATAAGAAGGCCGCCGTTGACGCCAAGAGAGGCAAGATGTTCACCAAGCTGATAAGGGAAATCAGCGTGGCGGCCAGGGCAGGCGGAGGCGACCCCGAAAAAAACCCCCGACTGCGCAAAGCCATCGCCGATGCCAAGGCCGTGAATATGCCCTCGGATAACATCAAGAGAGCCATCATGAAGGGCACCGGCCAGCTGGAGGGCGCCGCTTACGAAGAAGTCGTCTACGAAGGTTACGGGCCGGGTGGAGTGGCCATCTACCTGACCGCCCTGACCGATAACAAGAACCGCACCGTGGCCGAACTCAGGCACATCTTCTCCAAGTTCGGTGGACGCATGGGTGAATCGGGCTGCGTGGCCTGGATGTTCAAGCGGCAGGGTTACATAGATGTCGAAAAATCCAAGGCTGACGAAGAAAAACTCCTGGAGATTGCCCTGAACGCCGGGGCCGAGGACGTCCGGGACGACGGCAGCAACTTCGAAATAATCACCACCCCGGAAAAGTACGAAGCGGTCCTGGAAGCCCTGAAACAGAACAACATCGAAATCTCCACCTCCAACGTCGGTTACCTGCCCCAGAATTACGTCAAGCTGGAAGGCAAGCAGGCCGAACAATGCCTGAAGCTCATCGAAGAACTGGAAGACCACGACGACGTTCAGTCGGTTTCAGCCAATTTTGACATAGACGAAGAAGAAATAGCCAAGTATTCCGCCGCCAGCTAATGGAATGGCCTGCTAAATGAGGGTGCTCGGCATAGACCCCAGCCTCCAGTCGACCGGTTTTGGTATCGTCGAAAATGAGGGGGAAAAACTCCAGGCCGTTGCTTATGGAATCATCAAACCAGAAAATCGGGCCGAGTTTCATCACCGTCTGAACGAAATCCGGACCGAGCTGGAAAAGATTATCGAACAATTTTCCCCGGATGAAGTGGCCATCGAGAATCCCTTCTATGCCCGTAACGTCAGGACGGCCATTTCCCTGGGCCAGGTGCGGGGAGCGGTCCTGGTGGCCCTGGCCTCCAGGCATTGCCCTCTTTTTGAGTATTCGGCCCTGGAGATTAAGAAAGCAGTCACCGGCTACGGGCAGGCTGAGAAAGACCAGGTCCAGCGAATGGTCAAGATCCTGCTTGACCTGGAAGATGACCGCATGCCGCTTGATGCCTCTGATGCCCTGGCCGCGGCCATCTGCCATCTGAACAACCGAAGGCTGGAGCTCGGGCTGGAAGAAAATCATAAGAAAGAGAAAACATGATTGCTTATCTCAAAGGAAAAATCCTTCAGAAAAAGCCGGGCGAAGTGGTGGTGGCCACCGGGGGCGTGGGTTATTCCCTGCTCATTCCGCTTTCCACCTATTTCAAGCTGGGAGAAGCTGGCTCGGAAGTTGAACTCCAGGTTTATACCCACCTGACCGATGATTCGCTTCAGCTCTTTGGCTTTCTGACGCCCGAAGAAAAGGCTATCTTCTTAAAGCTCATCACCATTTCAGGAATCGGGCCTAAAATGGCCATCAATATTCTTTCCGGCATAGAACCCGGGGAGCTGGAAGAGGCCGTCCGCGACACCAACGTCACCAGGCTGTCGATGATACCCGGCATCGGCAAGAAAACCGCGCTGCGGGTGATAATGGAGCTGGCCGACAAGATCGAGAAGAAAGAGAGGGTCCTCTCCCGGAAGGAATCAAAAGAAAGAGAAGACCTGGTCTCGGCCCTGGTCAACCTCGGCTTCCGCCGCAAGGAATCGGAACAGGTGGTTGACCTGACCATAGGTTCCCTCGGCACCCAGGCCGGGTTTGACCTGCTGCTCCGGGAATGCCTAAAAAGAATGTCAAAAATCTGATTTTATATTATAGAATAGGATAGAAAGGAACACAGGCCAGAGATGCCGGCAATCCTGACCCCGGTCAAGACCCGCGAAGACGTTCTGTTCGAAGATAGCCTCCGCCCGCAGAAGTTTGACGACTTCATCGGCCAGGAAAACATCAAGGCCAACCTGAAAATTTTCATCCAGGCTGCCCGGAAGAGGGGTGAACACCTGGACCACGTCCTTCTGTACGGCCCGCCCGGCCTGGGCAAGACCAGCCTGGCTTACCTGATTTCCAAGGAACTCGGCGTGGGCATCAAGCCGACCTCCGGGCCGGTAATTGAAAAAGCCGGCGACCTGTCGGCCATCCTGACCAGCCTCCAGGACAAGGAAGTTCTTTTCATTGATGAAATTCACAGGCTCCATCCCTCGCTTGAAGAAATCCTCTACTCGGCCATGGAAGACTTCAGCCTGGATGTCATCATCGGCCAGGGGCCCGGAGCCCGGAGCCACAAGCTGAGGATAAAGAGGTTTACCCTGGTCGGAGCCACCACCCGGGCTGGCCGGATCACCGCCCCGCTGCGCAGCCGCTTCGGAATCGTCCACCGGCTTGATTATTACCAGGTTGAAGACCTTAAGAAAATCATAATGCGCTCGGCCCGGATCCTGGGGGTTAAAGTCGAAGAGAGCGGCGCCGAGGAAATTGCCAAAAGAGCCCGCGGCACACCCAGGATTGCCAACCGCCTGCTCCGCCGGGTCCGTGATTTTGCCGAAGTTAAGGGCGATGGACAGATTGACGCCAGGATTGCCCGCCGGGCCCTGGACCAGATGGAAGTCGATGTGCTTGGCCTGGACGATGTTGACCGCAAGATTCTTATGACCATCATGGAAAATTTCGGCGGCGGGCCGGTCGGCATCAATACCATCGCCGCGGCCATAGACGAAGAAAAAGACACCATAGAATCGATTTACGAACCCTACCTGATGCGGCTGGGTTTCCTGGAGAGGACACTTCGCGGCCGCAAGCTAACGGCCAGGGCCTATGAGCACCTGGGCTTCAAGCCCCCGGCCAACCAGAAAAAGCTGTTCTGAAAAGTTCCAAGATGACCGAAAAAATTCTTCTTAAAGATTACGACTACGAGCTGCCGCCGGAACTCATCGCCCAGCAACCGCTGCCCGGGCGCGATGACTCCAGGATGATGGTCCTAAACCGCAGCCTGAAGACAATAGAGCATCGCCGGTTCAAGGAGATCGCCAATTTTTTTGAGCCCGGAGAGGTGCTGGTGCTCAATAATTCCCGGGTTATTCCGGCCAGGGCCTGGGCTGTCAAGCGGGACGGGGATGGAAAGAGCATAGAATTCCTTTTCATTAAAGAAAAGAAGCCCGGAACCTGGGAAGTACTCTGTCGTCCGGCAAAAAAGGTTAAAGAAGGAGACTCGCTGGTTTTTGACAGCAACCTGGAAGCCCGGGTAACAGGCCGCGGGCCGCTGGGCCACCGGCTGCTGGAGTTTAACACCACCGAGGTCCTGGCCAGGCTAAAGGAAATCGGGGTGGCGCCCCTGCCCCCTTATATCAAGCGCAAGAAGGGCGACCCGCGGTTCAAGAAAATTGATGCCGAAAGGTATCAAACTGTTTATGCCACCAGGGATGGTTCAATTGCCGCGCCCACAGCCGGGCTGCACTTCACCGAAAATATTCTGGACGAGCTAAAACAAAAAGGCGTTGATATTCAATATGTAACCCTGAACGTTGGCCTGGCCACCTTTCAGCCGGTCAGGGTTGAAAAAATCACGGACCACCGGATGCTGGAAGAATCTTTTTACATCAGCCCGGAAACTGCCGGGGCTATTAACCTGGCCAGAAAAGAAGGTCGCCGGATAACGGCCGTCGGAACCACGGTGGTCAGGACATTGGAAAGCGCCTGGACGGAGAATGGGCTGCAGGCAGGAGAACACACTACTCGCCTTTTCATTTACCCCGGGTATCATTTTAAGGTGGTCGAGCGGATGCTGACCAACTTTCACCTCCCCCGCTCCACCCTGCTGATGCTGGTCTGCGCCTTTGCGGGCTACGACCTGGTCATGGCCGCTTATCGCGAAGCCGTCAGGGAACGCTACCGCTTTTTCTCCTACGGCGACTGCATGCTGATTGTCTGAGCGGCTATTTTATTAAGAAAAGAATTAACCTCAGCCTGGATTCCTCCCCCGCCCCTTTGAATTCTTTTAAATCTTGATTTTCCTGGCTAATATGTTCCTGGACGCAAGAAAATAAATTTGACAGAATTAAATTGATTATTTTATATTTTAACAGATGGGAGAGGGAAAATTCTTATAAAGATTCCTACCTTCTCAAAGGATGCCAACAGCAGTTTTTGCTGCGCCCCGTGTTCCAATTCAGCCACCTTTTTATTAATTAAAATTTCAACCAAATCAATTCACCCCTATTTACCCCGGCCGAATATTCACCTCGTCTTTTGAGTGGTAAAAATCTTATAAGACTTTCCCCGAGTGAAGCCAGATCCCAGATGAAGTGTTCAGTTTGCCAGGCCGAAAACCGGGACGACTCGAAGTACTGTAGCAACTGCGGGTCGTCGCTCGGAGTAAAGGTGGGAGCCGGGGCAGGCCTCGGCCCTGAAGGTGCCACCTTCACCAGGACCCTGGAAATACCCCTTCACGTCCTCAAGCCAGGAACCATCATCGCTGGCAAGTACCGCATCATTGAGGAAATCGGCCAGGGAGGCATGGGCGTTGTTTACAAGGCCGAAGACCTCAAGCTCAAACGATGTGTGGCCCTGAAATTCCTGCCACCCCACCTGGCGAACTCTCCGGAGCTCAAGGAACGATTCTTGATTGAGGCCCAGGCGGCCGCGGCCCTGAGCCATCCCAATATCTGCGTCATCCACGAGGTTGGCGAGAGCGAAGACCGGCCCTACATCGCCATGGAGTTCGTGGAGGGTGAAACGCTGCGGAACAGGCTCAAGAGGGGTCCGCTCAAACCCGAAGAGGCCGTGGATATCATCTCCCAGGTTGCGGCTGGACTGGGAGAAGCCCACAACAAGGGCATCATCCACCGGGACATCAAGAGCGCCAACATCATGGTCACGCCGAAAGGCCAGGCCAAGGTCATGGACTTTGGTCTGGCCAAGCTGCGGGGCGGGTCGTCGTTGACCAGGAGCCAGACAACCCTGGGCACGGTGGCCTACATGTCGCCGGAACAGGCAAGAGGCGAAGAGGTCGACCAGCGCACCGACATCTGGTCGCTGGGGGTCGTGCTTTACGAACTGCTTGCCGGCAGACTCCCCTTCCAGGGCGACCACGACCAGACCGTGATCTATTCCATCCTTCACAAAGAGCCCGAATCGCTCGTCAGGATATGCCCGTCCCTTTCGCCCGAGCTGGAGCACATAGCCTTCCAGGCTCTGACCAAGAAGGCGGCCGACCGCTATCAGACCATGGAGGAGTTCCAGGAGGACCTGGCGGCAGTCGCCGAGGGCCTCAAACCGCTCAAGGCCAGGTCACGGCCCTCCGAGCCCGAGAAATCTGTCGCTGTACTACCCTTCATCAACGATAGCCCCGATCAAGAGAACACCTACTTCATCAATGGGGTGATGGAGGAGATCCTTAGCAATCTCCAGAAGATTAAGGCACTCCGGGTTATCTCCCGCACCTCGGTCGAACAATACCGGGACAGCAAGAAATCCGTCCGGGAGATCGCCGAAGAGCTTGGTGTGAACTACATCGTGGAAGGGAGCGCCCAGAAATACGGCGACGCCTTCCGCCTGAGAGTCCAGCTGATCAAGGCCGAGCATGAAGCCCATCTCTGGGGGGAGTCTTTCAAGCAAAAAATAACCGATGTCGAGGATATCTTCGATATCCAGATCAGGATCGCGAAATCCATAGCGGAGGAGCTTCGGGCGGTCATATCCCCAGAAGAGAAAAAGCTCATCGAGAAGATACCGGTCGCGGACCTCACCGTTTATGATCAATATCTGAAGGCCCGTTCTTACGTTTACGATGGTCGAAGGGAAGCCCTGAACAAGGCCATCGAATATCTCAACAGCGCTATCGAAAAGAACCCTGGATGGGCACCTCTGTATGCCGGACTGGCCGAAGCCTGGCTCTGGATGCAACAGAACGCGTTCGAACAGCCGTCCGTGGCCGGTCCCAAAATCATCGAGAACCTGAACAAGGCGCTGGCCCTGGACCCGGATCTGGGTGGAGCCCATTATCTCAGTGGCATGATCGCGCATCTTGTGGATTGGGACTGGGAGAGGAGCGAGAGGGAGTTCTTGAAGGCCCTGGCCATCAACCCCAACGACGGCCTTTCCCGGGGATTTTATGCCCAGCTCTTGTTGATTCTACAAAGGAAGGATGAAGCTCTGGCCCAGAATGAGCTGGCGCTGAGCCTTGACCCCCTGAACCCGATGATAAAGCTCTTCAATATCGGCACGTTGCTGCAGGCGGGTGAATGTCAGGCCAGCCTGTCTTTCGCGGAAGAAGCCCTGGCCGAAGATCCGGACAATTTCAACCTCAACCAGATGATCGAGATCGCCGCCCACAAGCTGAAGCAGTACGACAAAGCCATTCGAGCGGTCCGGCATGTTCTCCCCTTCCCGCTTGAGGATGATGAGTATCGTGACATCGAGCGG
Organism: Candidatus Aminicenantota bacterium; assembly: GCA_013178315.1. Lineage (GTDB taxonomy): Bacteria > Acidobacteriota > Aminicenantia > Aminicenantales > Saccharicenantaceae > Saccharicenans. The sequence continues at coordinate 12,195 of JABLWX010000020.1, read as the reverse complement.
ATTTACAGCGAGTCGGGAATCGTTCCCGCATATGAGAAGATCGTGGAGCGTCTGGAGAAATACGCTGAAAGCAACCCAGTCGGCCCTCACGATATGGCCTTCAGGTATCTTATAGCGAATAAGCTCGATAAGGCCATGGACTGGATCGAGAAGGGATATGAGATGCACGACCCGCTGATGACCTACATCACCACGCCGCTACGAATCTACGATCCCCTGACCGATACCCCCGGGTTTCTCGATATTGTCAAGAAAATGAAGCTTCCGCTTCCGAAATAGGAAGTCTGACCGCTATTTAAGAGTATAACTTCATTAAGTCTTTGGCTAATGCATGGATTCCAGTTTAGGGAAAGAGCTCTTGGTAAAGGACACAAGTAAATATCGAGATAACGCAGGAAATTCGTCTTATCTAAATCTATACGAAATCTTACCCGGGTAAAATTATTTCTTTATAAAACATTATTCTTCCTGCTGTTGTCTTATCTTGAGCAAATAAACAGTATCTTTTTTTAGATGCTCTCTTACCCAGGCTTTCTGTTTTTCGTCCAGTAGCTCGCCCATACCCGCCAGAATGCTTCTATCGCTAAGGGACTCAACATAAGCAATACACTTTTTTAAATAGTCTTTGAAGCTCATTTTGGTGCGCCGTTCAACAATTTCTTTATTGATCGGCCAGAGGTTCCTTAAAAAGAACCAGACATCGTATACGTCCCTGGTTGCTCCTTTGGTACGCTCCAGCATGGCTACAAGCTTATGGGCAAACATATCTTCTTTTAACATCACCAGCATTGGAATACCAAGATAATTCTTTAACTCATAGCGCGATCCGAAGGTTCTCAGGTTTATCTCGACCTTAATGTTCTGAGCCCTTTGGTCATAGGAAAGAACAAACAATAATGTGTGCTGCTTTCTGAACTTTTCTTTTATGGCGCCATATTCCAAAATGATTTTTCCCACTTTATCAAAAACAAATGTTTCTTTGTCTTCATCCAATAGATCAAAATCGAGGTCCACTGAAAAGCGGGGAAGATCATAAAAAAGATTAGCCGCCGTTCCACCCTTAAATCCGATAAGTGGACCAATTGAAGCATCAGTATAGATATCTTTGAGTAACTGAAGCAGGATTGCCTTATGGATATTTCGATTAAGCATTTGTAGCAATTCTATAGTAAGACTTCAGCCTTTGTTCCATGGTTCTGTTGTCATATATGGAAATTATCTCAAAGCATTTTTCCCAGTCTATTGAAGATAAGTTGTCAAAATGGTAATTCTTGTTCAAATAAATTGTATCCAGGAATGCTCTTTCCTTAGAAGCAATGTAGTAGTTACCTCTTTTTTGTATACCTGCAGAGTTCGTCAAGATAGACTCTTTCATGCGCCGGAAAACATATATCTGGCCATCGCAGAAAATCTCGCGGTTCAAATAGCTGATGACAAAAATCTGATCATAATGCTGAAAAACGATGCCTTCTCTTGTTAAGACTGTTTCTAAGCTTATATACGATGGGGTGAAAATTTTTACCGCAAGTTCCAGCCTGTCATATTCCTTATCCTTAGCATAGATTCCCTTGCGTATTCGATAAAGTTTTCCCCCTCTTACGTACCGGTATGCATATTTCTTAATAAGTTTGGTATCGGTTTCCTTCCAGATTAAAGCAAGCTCTTCCGAAGTAAATACCGTGTTTTTTGAACGGAGCAAAGTCGCCAAACGGTCTTTGACCATGCCAACATTCATGAACTAAAAGTGCCCATATAAGGGCACTTTTAGTTTACAATATTTACACCAGATGTCAAGCCCAGGCCTTTTCAATTAGGTCGTTCGGGCGGGCACCAGTTAACATATTCCTAGGCAAAAAAATTCAATCATTGGTATCATCTGGGCTCAATAGATTGTTCTGGCTATATATATCCGAGTCAATCAGTCCAAACGCCGGCGGAAGCGGCTGACGCTCAGCAGGTTTATGGCCACGGCCAGGCCCAGCAACCACAGGGCCTCATCATAAAGAGCTGAAAGGTTCACACCCTTTAAAAAAATGCCCCTGAGTACGACCAGGTAATAGCGGAGCGGAATTATATAGGTCAGCCACTGAAAGAACTTCGGCATGTTTTCAATCGGAAAAACAAAGCCAGACAGCATCATCATCGGAATCATGAAGAAAAAGGAAGTCAGCATGGCCTGCTGCGGAGTCCGGGTTATGGTCGAGATGAACAGGCCAATACCCAGGGTGCTTAGCATGTAAACGAAGCTCAGGCCAAGAAGCAGCAGAAAGCTCCCCCGCAGAGGCAGCCGGAACCAGAAGCGGGTGACCGCGAAAATCAGGAAGACATCCACCGTGCCGATGATGAAAAAAGGCAGAAGCTTGCCGAGGATTATATCCAGCGGTCGAAGCGGGGTGACGATAAGCTGTTCCATGGTCCCCCGGTCATATTCCTTGACCACGGCCATGGCCGTCAGGATGACCGTCATGACCATCAACAGCAGGCCGAAAACGCCGGGTAGCAGAAAATTGCGACTGACCAGAGCCGGGTTGAAGAAGACCCGGACCTCGGGCCTGACAACCACCGGCCTCATTCCCGCCGCCATTTTTCCTAGGGCCTGAAGAATTATTTTCTGATTGTAATTGCGGGCAATCATTTCCAGGTAATTCAACCCGATGGTGGCCGTCTGGCTTTCGGTTCCGTCCACGAAACCCTGAAAGGAGGTCGGTTTGCCGGCCAGCAGGTCCCGTTCAAAACCCTCTGGAATTACCAGGGCCACCGAGGCCCGGCCGCTGTCCAGGTAGCGGTCGACCCTCCCGGCCACCTCTTCCCGGCCGGCCTCCACAAAATAGCCCGAATTAAAAACCGCCCGCAGAAAATCCCGGCTGCTATCCGAATGGTCAAGGTCCACCACCACCACCGGAATATCCCTGACATCCAGGCTGACGGCATAGCCAAGTATTAAGAGCTGAAAGATTGGAGCAATGATGACGATGGGCAGCATGCGGCGGTCCCGCCGGACCTGGAGCAGCTCCTTCCTGATAAAAGCCAGCAGCCTTTTCATCTTGCCAGACTCTTTCGCAACCTGGCCAGGCTTAATGCCGTGATGGCCAGCCCGTAGATAACCAGGAAAATGATTTCTCGATAATAGGCCGAAAGGCCCGCCCCCTTCAGGATGATGGCCCGCAGGCAGACCAGGAAATACCGGGCCGGAATGATGTAGGTTATGGCCTGCACCACCGGGGGCATGTTTCTGATGGGAAAGACAAAGCCAGAAAGAATGAAGGTCGGAAGAAGAGTGGTCAGCCCGGCCAGCAGAAAAGCCACCTGCTGGGAGGTGGCCACCGTGGAGACCAGGATTCCCTGGCTGAGCCCGCAGAACAGGAAAAGCACCAGCACCAGCAGCAGCAGCGGATAGCTTCCCCTGACGGCAATACCGAACAGCCCCCAGCCGGCCAGAAGCAAAAGATGGGCTCCGAGGAGCGAAAGAAGAAGGTATGGCACGATCTTTCCGGCAATCATCTCGGCCGGGCCCAGGGGTGACAGCAGGAGCTGGTTCATGGTCCCCCGTTCCTTTTCCCGGACTATGGACAGGGCCGTGGCCAAGACGATGATTATCATCAACACAAAGGCCATAAGCCCCGGCACCAGGAACCTGGAGCTTTTTAGCTCCGGGTTATACCAGACCCGAATCCGACCATCCACCGGCATGGCCAACTTTTTCAATCCGCTCCTTTCCAGGAGTCCCAGATTCAGCCGGGTCGAATACTGAAGCAGAATGTTGCTCAGATAGCCCAGCCCGGTCAGGGCGGTGGTGGAATTGGTGCCGTCGGCCAGCACCTGGATTTCCGGGCTCTTTCCCGAATCCAGATCGCGGGCGAAGTTCCCGGGAATGACCAGGGCCAGTTTTATTTTTTCGGTATCAAAAAGCGGGTCGATTTCAGAAATGGAATCAAGGCGGTATTTAAGGTCGAAATATTCTCCCGAGGTTACCTTCATGACCAGTTCCCGGCTGGCCTGGCTCCGGTCCAGGTCGACCACGGCCAGGGCCAGGTGCCTGACATCAAAATTTAGGGCATAACCAAACATTACCAGGATAAAAGCGGGCAGAATCAGGAGCAGGGTCAGGCTGATCGGGTCGCGACGGATCTGGATAAATTCCTTTCTGATGACCGGCTTCAGGCGTCGCGGGTTCATCTTACTTCCCTCTTTCTCCGGCTTCTTCTTCCAGGCGGCGGATGAAAACGTCTTCCAGGCTGGGCACAATCGGCCTTAACTCAAACTGGCCCAGGCCGGACTGGCCCAGGACCCGGCGCAGTCCCTCCACCTCGCCCGGTTCCACCAGCAGGTGCAGCTTCAGGCCGAACAGGGACACCTGACTGACTTCGGGCAGCTTCTTCAACCATTCATAGACTTCGAGCGGCTTCTGGCAGGACAATTCCAGCAGGTTTTCTGGAAAATATTTCTTTTTTATTTCGCCGGGACTGCCCGCGGCTATTATTCTTCCAGCATGAATTATCCGCAGCTCGTGACAGTACTCGGCTTCGTCCAGGTAATGGGTGGTCACAAAGACCGTTCTCCCCTGCTCGGCCTGTTCATAAATCAGGTCCCAGAACTGCCTCCTGGCCAGCGGGTCCACCCCGCCCGTCGGCTCGTCCAGGAAGATTATCTCCGGGTCGTGGAGAAGGGCACAGCTCAGGGCCAGCCGCTGCCGCCAGCCTGTCGGAAGCTCTGAAGTCAGGGTTTTCTCCCAGCCTTCCAGTCCGGTGATCTTTTTTAGCCTGTTCAGACTGGCAACCAGCTTTTTATCATCGAGCCCATAAACCCTCCCGAAAAATTCCAGGTTCTCGGCCACGGTCAGGTCCAGGTACAGGGAAAACTTCTGGGACATGTAGCCTATAACCCTTTTTACCCGGAAAGCTTCCCTGGAGACATCGAAGCCGGCCACCAGGGCCCGGCCCGAAGTTGGCAGCAGCAGGCCGCAGAGCATGCGGATGGTGGTTGACTTACCGGCGCCGTTAGCCCCGAGAAAGCCGAAGATGGTGCCCGGGGCGACAGCGAAGGAAATGCCGTCAACGGCGATAAAGCTGCCAAACTTTTTGGTCAGCCGGTCCACTTCAATCGCTGCTCTCATGCTATGCTCTCTTTCTCCCTGCTCATCAGGAACATGAAGACATTTTCCAGGGAAGGTGAAATCTCGGTCAGGCTGAGAATTTGGCAGTCGAGCCGGGAAAGCTCCTCTTTTAGCTTTCGGAGTTCGTATCCTTCCGCCAACACCAGGTGCAGGCGGTCGCCAAAGAGCTGAAGGTCGGCCAGCCCGGGCCAGAGCTTGAGTTCCCGCTGCAGATGGCGGCTGTGCGGCGAGACTATTTCCACCAGCCGGGCCGGGAATTCTGCCTTGATCTTTTCCGGCCGGCCACAGGCCATAATCCTGCCCTGGAGTATGAAGGCTACCCGGCTGGCCCGCTCGGCCTCGTCCAGGTAAGGTGTGGTCATCAGGATGGATTTCCCCTGCTGCTGCAACCAGAAAAGAATCTGCCAGAAATCACGGCGGGAAACCGGGTCCACCCCGGTGGTCGGTTCATCCAGGAGGAGGATATCCGGCTCATGAACCAGGGTGCAGGCCAGGGCCAGTTTCTGCTTCATCCCGCCCGAAAGCCGGCCGGCCAGCCTGTCCCGGAAGGGCTCCAGACGGGTGAAGTCCAGGAGTGAAGCCACGAGCGACCGGTAATTCGAAACCCCGTAGAGCTCGGCGAAAAAAACCAGGTTCTCCTCGATGCTAAGGTCCTCGTACAGGCTGAAACCCTGCGGCAGGTAACCGAGGCGGGCCCTCAGGTCCGAACTGAACCTGGTGACCCTCCGCCCGAAAAGCTCAATTTCTCCCGAGTCCGGTTTTTCCAGTCCGCATAATAACCTAAGGGCCGTGCTCTTGCCGGCTCCATCCGGCCCGACCAGGCAGAGAAATTCTCCAGCCTCCAGGGACAGGGAAAATGAAGATAAGGCCTCAACTGGCCCGTAGAACTTTTTAAGCTTGAGGGCAGAGAGAACCATTCCTGCCAGGTCAGCCATCGGTCATTCCGTCCTGATAACAGCTTCGGCCGGAAGCCCGGGCTTGAGCTGTCCTTCCGGGTTGGGCAGTTCAATCTTAACCGCAAACACCAGCTTTACCCGGTCCTCCCTGGTCCGGATATTTTTCGGGGTAAACTCAGCTTCGGGCGAGATATAGATAATTTTTCCCTCAAAGGTTTTCCCGGGGAAACTATCTATGGTGACCTCGGCCACCTCGCCCAGCCTGACCCGGCCGAGCTCCCCGGTCGTGACATAAACCCAGAGGTGGACCGGGTCGAGACAGGAAATGGTAACCAGGGTTGTGCCCGGGTTGACCAGCTCTCCCGGCTCCACTGCCTTTTCGGTGACCACTCCTTTAACCGGAGAGATGACCGTGGAATCTTCAATGTTTTTTCTAAGCAGGTCCACGGCCGCTTCCGCCTGGCGCAGCCGGGCTTCGGCCGCCTGGATTTCCTCTGGCCGGGCCAGGCTTTTTAATTTTTTCAGGGCTTCCTGGGCCTGGTTGAACTGGACCTCGGCCAGGGCCAGCCTGGTCTCAGCATCATCCTTCTGTTTCTGTGTGGCACTCCCCTTTTCATAAAGGCTTCGGAACCGTTCGGCATCTTTCCTGGCCTGGGCCAGGCTGATCTCCGCCTGTTTGAGCTGCTGTTCGGCCTGGGCAATGTCTTCGCTCCGGGCGCCTTTTCGCAACAGCTCAAGCTGGGCCCGGGCCGCGGCCACCGAGGCTTCGGCCTGTCGCAGCTGCAGGTCAAGGTATTCGTGGTCAAGCTCCACCAGGACCTGCCCCGGTTCAACCGACTGGCCTTCTTCCACCACGACCCTGAGCACCCGGCCGCTGACCCGGGGGCTGATTCTGGCCGAGCGGCTCTCGATAGTTCCGGTGACCCGTATCAGTCCGTTGTTTGCAGCTTTTCGACAACCCGGACTCAAGCTCAGCACCAGCCCCAAAAAAGCAATGGCTAAAAAATAAGGAAGAACCAACCGGGGTCTTTTTTTATTCCCATTCTTATTCTTATTTATATCCCCCTTATTAACTGACTCAAAACTTCTCATTTTTTCCTCCCCTGCCTGGCTGGCCGGCGGCCGGCCACCTTTCCCGCCTTCTCTTCCACGAAAATTCCATAAAAAACGATGTCGATGATACTTTCCAGGAGCTCCGAGGGAGAGTAGTCATGGCCGATTATCCAGTCGGGATTCATGAACTCCTGCACCAGGTACCAGAACATTTCCAGGAACAGGCGGCCATCCAGGTCCGACTTTATTTCCCCCTTTTTGACCCCTTCCAGGATGACCTCCGACACCAGGGGAAAAACCTGTTGCCGGCGGAAGGTATCCATTTCCTGCCACATGTCGGGCAGCTTCTGCCTCAGGTCCCGGACAAAATCCCGGCTCAGGCCGGACAGGAACCGGCTGACGAATTCAAGGTAGGCGGTCAGCCGGGCCTTGACCGGAAGCCGGTCGTCCCTGACGATGGCCTGCAGCTGGCTCAATACCCATTCCCTGGTTTCGGCCATGACCGCCCGCAGCAGGGATTCCTTGTCAGGAAAATAGCGGTAGAGGGTGGCCTTGCTGATTCCCAGGTCCTCGGCCAGCTCGTCCATGCTCAGACGGCTGTAGCCGTGCTTGAAGAAAAGTTCCCGGGACCGCTCCAGGATTCGGAGCTTCAGGTCGGCCGGCGGCGACGATACTGATGATACTTTTTTAGTTTTCATAGTTTCATTATACTTGACCAGGGACCGGGGTCAAGAATTTTTATTTTAGTGCTCACCAAGGAAAGCAGCAGCCGATTCCGGTCAACGGCCGGCATCAATTTTGACTGGTGAAGGACTGAAAGAAGCGAATTGAATTAAATCGCCTCCCGGCCGGGGAAAGCTGCCCCTGCCCGACAGGAAACAACTGCCGGAATCGCGCAGGGTTGCCCGGCGCTCAGCCCTCGATGATGCCCAGCGGCGGCGTGTTTTTCCAGGCGCCGCGGGTAAAATCGGGAAATTTCACCGGCTCCGACTTCCTGGCCACCGACTTTTCGCTCAGGGCCGAGACCGCGCTCCAGGCCGCCGCGTCGTAGACGTTCATGTCCATTGGTGTGCCAGTTCTCAGGCACTGGACCAGCCGGTAATCCTCGATAAAATCCATGCCGCCGTGGCCCCGGCCTTCTCCCATCTGGCTCAGCTTCTTCCATAGGGGATGTTCGAACTCCGCGGCATAGCTCTCAATGTCCTCCCAGCGGTGAGCCGGGCTGCGGCCCTCGACGTATATCCGGTCGGGCCATTTCTGCAGGATGCCCCTGGTCCCCTGGATCATATGGATCCGGGTATAGGGACGCGGCAGGTTGGTATCATGAATGAGAATTATGGTCTTGCCCAGCCTGGTCTTAATCAACGAGGTATTGACATCGCCCAGGGCAAAGCGCTCCCGGGCCTGGGGAGAGTCGGGCCCGAACTTTTCCCGGGCATAGAGCTGCAAGCCGCGCGAGGGCGAGCTCATTGATACCAGGTAATCAAAGACATCACCCCGGTTGATGTTCATGCACTGGGCCACGGGACCGAGGCCGTGAGTCGGATAGAGGTTGCCGTTCCTGGTCCAGGAATGCTGCCGGCGCCACAGCCCTTCCCCCTCGCTGCTGAACTTGACATCGCGCAGGTCGTGAAGGTAACCGGCCTCGGCATGCAGCACCTCGCCCAGCAGGCCGCGCCTGACCATGTTCAGGCTCATCAGCTCCACCCGGTCGTAGCAGCAGTTCTCCATCATCACGCAGTGCTTCTTGAACCTCTCGGCCGTTTCCACCAGCTGCCAGCATTCTTCCAGGGTAACCGCGGCCGGCACCTCGGTGGCGGCATGCTTGCCGTTTTTCATGGCTTCAACGCAGACCGGCACGTGCCATTCCCAGGGAGTGGCGGTAAAGACCAGGTCCAGGTCTTCCTCCTGGCACATCCGCTTGAAGTCCCAGGGACCGCGGGAATAGCCGGTCGGTTTCGGGAAGCCGGCTTCTTCCACCCACTTCTGGGCCCTGGCCACCTTTTCTTCCACGATGTCGCAGATGGCCTTGATTTCGACGTCATCTATGTTCAGGAAGTTCTGGACGTGGACCGAGCCCATGCCGCCCACGCCGACAAAGCCCACGCGGACCACCTCCAGGGGTTTGCTGGTAAAAAGCGGTCCGTAATCAGAAGGGATGTCTGGCCTGGCCTCAAGCTTTCCGGCCCGGCTGCCCAGCCAGAGCCCGGCAGCGCCGCTTAGACCTATTTTCAGAAAATCGCGCCGTCCCGGATTCTCAATTTCCCTGGTTTCATCCTTTTTCATGAGTCGTTCCTCCCTGTCCTGGCTTTTATATTTTTTTATCGTTTCAAAATTTGTCGACAGGATTTAGAAGACGTACCCCAGGCCACCCCCGAGGCTCAGCCCGTCAAGCCTGACCGGGTCTCCCCCCAGGAGCAACGACCGGGCGCCGGTGGCAATCGAATCCCAGGTCAACCCGGCCCGGAGGTAAATTTTGCGGGTCAGGAGGAGCTCGGCCGCCAGCTCCCCGCGGAAATGCACCTTCTGTCCATGATAGGAGAGGTCCACCCCGACCCAGCTTTCATCATACACAGAAAAGGCCGGGCCGGCCCCGGCTGAAACCTGAAAGCGCCCGGTTTTTAACCGGTATTTTAAGAGCAATGGAAAGCACCAGCGGTAGAACTTAACCGGATAGACGGCCGGCTCTCCTTCAAGGGTTATGGTTTCCCCCCGGCCGCTGTACCTGAAAATTCCGGCTTCCAGTCCCAGGTTGCTTTTAGTATACAGATCCAGAGATAGGCCAAAGAGCGGCAACTGCCCGTAGATTTCCCTGAACTCAGCCTGCCGGAAATTAAAAAGACCGGAAAGAAGAGAAAGCCTGGCTTCTATCCCTGAAGCCGCGGCCTGAGCTCCAAGGCAGCATATAACCAGCAGAGCGGCAGCCAGGGTAATTTTTCTCCCGGTTCCTTTTCTTCGAGTCATTCTCTTTAATTCCATGAAAAACCGAATAAGGACCATAAAAGATAGCGAAAGGAGTTAACCGGGTTTACTCCGGCATTAACCGCCATGACCCGGCTGGAATTGCTTTCCCGGTTGAGGCTGTCCACGGCCGTAACCTTGTAATAAAACGTGGTCATAGCAGCCAGCAGAACATCCACGTAGCGAGAATCATAAATAAGACTGCTGTTGATTTTCTGAAAGTTGGCCTGGGGCTCGGTGCTGCGGTAGACATTATAGCCGGCGGCTCCCGGAACCGCCTCCCAGCTAAGGTATACGCCTCTTAGGTGGTTGAAAATTGAAGCCTGGGTGCCGACAGCCAGGTTGAAGTTTTTTGGCGTTGCAGGATAACCGGGCCTGATGATCTGGGCCAGGTCCACCAGGCTGATCAACGAGCCGCGCGCAGCCGAGCGGTAAAAATCAAAATTCAGGGTGTCAACCGTGTCCGTGGTTTTATGGTAATAGGGATTGGGAACGCTGGCATCTTCAATGGCGCAGAGGGCCGCTATCCCCCGGTCCCAGAAAGAGGCATGGTCAGAATAGACAAAAGAAGCATCGATGATTTTTTTCCCGGCCACCGGTCCGTAGAGCGCGCTCAGGGCGGCCACCCGGTCCACCAGCCAGCTGGAACTGCGGTTTCCTATTAAGTCCAGGTCCTCTGGCACCAGGTCGGCATAAGCCACCATGTCCAGGTTAATGACCGCCAGGATATTTTCCGAAGGATTCAACTTCTCCTGGACGTAGCGCAGGCTGCCCACCAGCCCCTGTTCCTCGGCCGAGAACAGAATGAACCGGACGGTAAAATCGAACGGCCGACCGGCCAGAATCCTGGCCGCTTCCAGCACCGCCCCGGTGCCGGAACCATTATCGTCAGCCCCGGGGGCCAGGGTCCAGCGCTGGTCCGAGGTCGAATCATAATGGGCACAGATGATCACCACCTGTTCCGGGTAAGTCTGGCCCCGGATTTCCGAAATCACGTTCCGGCAGAGGTAGGTGCTGTAATAAAAATCCTGGAAACTGACCGGAAGGCCCAGGCTCGAAAAGTAATCGTAGAGGTACTGGCCCGCCTGGAGGCAGTTAGCGGTCGGGGCGTAACGCGTCCCGAAGTTCTGCAGGGCGGTGACTCTGGCCCTGAGGTTGTCGGCCGAGACTTCAGCCGCCAGGAGTTCATAGAGTGTATCCTGAACCTGCCGCCAGCTAAATTCCCCGGGTAGCATCACTCCAGGGGTGAGGGTTTTCCCGCTGGCCGGAAGAAGCCTTCGCCTGACCGTGACCGGCAGCTCTTCCAGTTCGAACTGGCCCCGGGCTATGAGCAGGTAATCCGAACCCTCGAGCGGCAAGACGGTGAAACGGGAGGTTATATATTCCAGCTCGGCCGCCCGGCTGATCCTGGCCACCAGGTAAATGAGCCTCCGGTCATAGAAGGCCAGCCGCTTGAACCTGACTCCGCGGCTTCTGAGTTTAAGAACTTCCTCCCGGTCGAGACGAAGCAGGTAACTCCCTTCCAGTTCCTGCAGGCATTCTACTTTTGCCTGCCAGAGGACGGTTTCCAGGCCGGCCTGGCCTTTCTGAACTTGGACCAGGAGGAGCGGCGGAGCGGTCTGACTCCCCGGCATAAAACTCAAGCAGGAAAACAGGATGATAAGGGCCAGCGGGAGCCGGCAGCGAAACTTGACATCACGCATCATTCTATTCTGGTAATTTATGAAATTTGAGGGCAGATGTAAAGAACATAACCTGTAGCCTGAGTTTAATGTAGCCGGGTGCCTCAACACCGAGCGGTGGAAGGTTCGTCACAGCACTCGCCCTTTCCTTCTAATGAGCATGATACCGCGGATAGCTTATGGTGAGCAGAGCGGAATATTAAACCAGAAAGCCACGGGCTGATGAACACTCTGCAACGTTTAATCAATCAAAACCAGGTCCCTGTTCATAGGAATCAGGCTTCGGGGTAACCCCTCTTCCCTCTTATGGTAAGAACAAATTGCAACAAACTGATCCAATCTGCTTGACAAAATTTTCTCTGCGGCTAAAATTACGCCTGATGCAGGTTGCAAAGATGCCCGGTTTAAGTGAAACAGCCCTCCTCATCGGTGCACCTTTCTGCCTTTCCTCCTGGTCCTGGTGGGCGGCCTAGTCCGCCCTGAGTCTGTC